>CAMOLA010000013.1 GCA_946618265.1 uncultured Eggerthellaceae bacterium | reverse complement strand
AACGGGCCCTGCTCACGTGGTGTTGAAAAACCTTGCAGCCAGCTTTAGAAAATCGGGTGGGTCGGATGCGCGGTCTCGTCCACAACGAACACCGTGTCGTCGTCATATTTCGGCGGGATAACCGGGATTTGCAGGTAGGACTCGTACTGACCACCAGTGTGGAACACGTGCTCGCCCTTGTTGTCGGTCTCCCAGACCAGCGGCTCGATCCAATGCGGGTCGCGGATGTAGCGCCCGGCGACGTGCACGCGGATGGTTTCGCCGGCGTGCCAGACGCGGCTGAAGGGGTTGATCTCGACGTCGATCGGCACGATCTCGCCAGGCGAGAGCTTCAGCTCGCGGCGGTGCGCCTGCACGGGCTGGAAATCGCTCGATAGCTCGGGGTCGAGCTCGCGGTGCGACACGCGCATCTTGCCCCAGGCGCCAGGGTGCGGAGCCGTGCCGTCGAAGATGGTGATGGGCTGCTCGATGCCGTTGCGCGAGAGCTTCTTCACGGTGACGAAAAGGTCCATGTCGTCGTGGCCGACGGCCTCGACCCAGGCGTGCAGTTTCATGTAGCCGGTGAGCTCGGTGTCGCGCTCGAACGTGTGGTCGAACACGATCTCGCTCTCGTTAGCGTCGTAGCGAACTTCGGCTTCGGCAGCCGGGTTCTCGTGACCCATCGAAGCATCGGCAGCATCCAAATACAGCTTCTTGTACTGGGTGCGTGCCAGCGGGAATTCCTTCTCGGGCCGGTCGACGCACAGGCTGTCATCGAAACGATCCTGCACCTCGATGCGCACGCGCGGTGTGGATTCCCAACCGTTGCGGATGTCCTTGCAGTAACGGTCGAAGAACAGCTTCAGCTCGGCCAGGTATTTGGCGGAGTAGAAATCCGGCCACTCGAACTCGCGGTGGGCGCGCAGCCACTTCTGCGGCGACGAAATCTTACGCCAACCGTTCACGGAGCCGCGCAGGTGGAAATGATTCCAGCCGGCTGTCACGTAAGCCGGCACGACGACCTTCGAGAAATCGGGAATCTTATCCTCCCAGTATCCGTTCATCAGCGGATATTTCTCGGCCATGGCGCCCTGGTCGTCAATTCCGTTCAGGCCGCAGGCACCGGCGGTGGCAAAGTTCGTGAACTGGATGCAGGGGATACCGCCTTCGTAGAGTGACTCGCGGTACATGTCGGACATGCCCTCCCACGGCGCGATGCAAGCCAGGTGCGGCGGCTGCTGGGCAGCGATGTGCCACTGGCTGATGGCGAGTGCCGACGAGCCGGCCATGGTCACCTTGCCGTTGCACCACGGCTGAGCGGCCGTCCACTCGATGAAGTCGTAGCCGTCCTGACCGTCCTGCACGCCGAACTGGTCGTGGTAGCCATCGGAGTAGCCGATGCCACGGATGTCGACGTTGATGACGGCATAGCCGTTGGGCACCCAGTACTCGGGATCGGCCGCCTCGAATTTGGCGGAGTCGGAAATCGAGCCTGCGGGCACGCCCGGCGTATAGGCCTTCAGCTCGTCGGGGCGAAACTCGTTGGGGCGCTTGCCGTAGTTCGACCACGCGAGGATGGCGGGCACCTTCACGGTGTCGTCGGCGGGGCGGAAGATGTCGCAATAAAGCTTGGCACCGTCGCGCATCTCGACCGCCACGTCTTGCTCGCAGATGACGCCGGGCATGACTTCGTATGTACGCTGGTTGAACGCATAGGGCTTGTGGAGCATCTTCTCTTCGTCGGAGAGCTTCTCGAATTCCTCGATGGGCGTCGGGATGAGTTCTTTGGCGTAAATCTTCTCGATTACCTCGCCGTTCATCTCCTTCTCGACGATAAACTGTTCACGTCCGAATGGCATGGTTTCTTCCTTTCGCTTGGTGTCCTCGATTTCCTTTTAACTTGAATTCTACTGCTGTTCAGTAATCGCAGGTGTTTGAAAGCAGCGACAGAGGTGAGCACTCCGGGCCTAAACAGGGGGAGCTCAGTAGTCCAGCAGCCGGCCGTAGTCGTTCCACTCGCCGTACATCTCGCCGCGCTTGGTGCGCGCAATGAGGCTCGCGAGCGCCTTCTCGTACGCCTCGGGGTCGCGCCCCTTGTAGAAGGCCACGTTGTACGCGCGGACGCGCTGGTACAGGGGAGGGAACTGCCTGAACTTCGTCCAGCACCGCGCGGCCTTGAGCGCGGCTTGCACGTCGGGGTCAACGCGGAAGCTCCTCGGCCCCATGGCGGGCAGGACGGCACGGCCCGCGTCGGTCATCAGCCCGAGCGCCTCGAGCCTGCGCACGCGCTCCTTGTTGAGCTCGGTCCAGGCGCTTCTGAGCTTGCGGGGCGTGAAGCGCTGCAGGCGCACGCCGCCGATCTCCTTGTGGATGCTGTCCACCCAGCCAAAGCAGAGCGCCTCCTCGACGGCGTCGAGGTACCAGAACACGCCCTCGTCCGTCGGGCGGCCGCGTCTGACCTCGACCCAGCATTCGACCTCGATGGCGTGGTTTCGCTCGAGCCACTCGCGGAATGCGTGCCTGTCGCGTACGTCGGTGAGTATGTTCGCGGGATCTGCTTCCATGAGGGGAATTATAAGGGTGCGAGTGGATGACCGCCTTCGTTACTTGCGTAACATGCATTTCGGAAGTATTGGCCTATATCTCTTCGAGACCCAAACTTTTCAGGTAATTAAATGTGTCATCGTAGTATTTCGGCATCAGCGTGGCGTCTTCCGGGAAGCCTGTTGCTGTCTTACGGTTATTACCTTCCGGTACGCAGATAACCATTCCGGCTCGCGCGCGTGTAAGCAACACCCTATATGCGTTGAGCATGTATCTCATCTGCTCATGCTTGCTTTCGGTGTTGTCGACGATCTCTCTCCACTCCGTCTTACCGTTGAACTTGTACTCTGGGGCGGTCTGGGCGAGAAGAACATCCTGGCAACCGTCGTTGCCGCATGCGCTTGCGCCATCGGCGGCTTGGTGCTGTTCGCGGTGGCGCCCGGACAATGGCCGTTGATATGCGTGGCGGCTGTTGCCTACGGGATGATATACGGCGAGCAGACCGTGTTCTGTCCAATCGTGACGCGCCAGTTCTACGGCATGCGTTGCTACGGTGAGCTGTATTCGACGGTGTCCACCGTCATATGCGTCGGCGTTATTACCAGCTCGTTTATCGGTGGCTCGATCGTTAACATCACAGGGAGCTACCTGGCCATGTTCGCTTTCATCGGCGCGGCTCTGCTCGTGGCTTGCTTGCTGCTTGTGGTGGCGGCTAAGCTGTGCGCCAAAGACCGTTGATGAGCAAACGCGCTTGATGGGAAAATGCGGTTGATGAGCAACCGCACGCTGTGCGCTGGGGTATTTCAGCAACGTTCAGATCGGGCCTATCGAAGGCGACGGTGATTCGCCCAGGTTCTTTTCCGCGGGGTATCGGGCTCAAGTTGGCGCGACGGCTCGCGGTGCCTTGCCCTACTCGGGCTTCATCACGAAGTCGCCGACGATCAGGCCAATGTCGCCCACGTACATGAAGTGGAGCAGCGCGCTGAAGGCGTAGATGCCCAGCAGGGCGAAGAACAGCCCGTCTGCGAACGAGCGCGGCATGCGGCGCAGACCTTTGTCCATCAGCGGGTAAAAGACCCACAAGATCAGTGACGCCGCCACGGTGTAGACCGTCGAGTTCTGCAAGCACACTTGCCCCATGAAATTGAACGGCAGCGCGCGGTAATCCCACACCTCGTAGTTCAGATTGCAGATCATGCCGCACGTGAAGTCGACGGTCGTGCACACTGCAGCTGTGACCGCTACGCTCACGAGCACCGCCGGCAGGATGCGCCCGCCGAACTTCTTCAGCAGCCACTCCTTCACGGGGGTCAGCAGCACGACGATGAGCATGACGGCCACGCCTTCGGCGAAATAGGGGAACAGCCACTGGTGCCAAAGCATGACCTCGGAGAAGTCGACGTCGCCCATGAAAACGCCCAGGTGGATGTTGTAACAGAACAACATCTCGGCCCAATGGCCCGCGAACGAGAAGACGATGAAGTAGATGACGAGGTCGCGCCAGAACGGCCACGTACGTATGCGCTGCTTGAGGGGGACGTCGTAGCTGTGTCCCTCGCGCGCAGTTGGTGCGAGGTCGAGCTGCTGATCGAGAACGCGCCGTGCCGTGGCCGATGTGGCCAGGTAAACGACCACCGCAGCAGCCAGGCAGTATTGGGCCGTCAGCGCGGCAATCGTCGCGGGCGCACCCAAACGACCGGCCACTACGTCGAATGCGCCGAACAGGAACATGTCGGCGGAGGAAAGCACGGCGCAGGCAACGGCGGATGCGATGGCAAACGTGCGCGCCGCCCGCGCGCGCTTCTCGAGCAGCCAGATGCAGACCGCGCACAGGGCGGCCGTGACAAACCCGTGCACGAGGCTGAAATCGTACGCGAAATCACCGGGGTTCGTGACGAGGGCGTACGCAAGCATGCTGGCCAGCAGGCAGGTGAAATACAATTGGCAAGCGTGAACCCCCAGCCCTACGGTGCGGCTTTGCGCGCGTGCAGCGCTCGAACTGATTGCCGTTTTGTCCCATACATTCTGCAGCGTGTCGAGAGTCTTGGTGCGCAGTCGTTCAATTTCGTTGCCTTTGGTGAGTTCGTTATTCATAGCATCGGTCTTCGGTCTCGTCGTGCAATACGGGTATCATTATTACCTGGCAAGACTCGTCCAACGCCGCGCGCGAGCTGCCCGTTTTTGGCGCGTTAACGCTCCGTTGTCATTCCGACAACAGCCGCAGGGGTCGACGTCGTGTGTTGCTTAAACAGATTGATGACCCAAGAAAGGTTAACAGATTGATGACCCAAGAAAGGTTCTGTCTGCTTCCTGGTGGCCTGAGGGTTCGGGAGTCCATTTGCGGCATGATTCGCGCCCAGTTGATTTTGAGCGGTTCGATGCATAGAGAAAATATGTCGTTGCGTGCTGCCGTCCCGGCATTTTGCGGCGCCGATGGCGTCAATCGGCCCTCTTTCGGGGGGTCCTTCGGGTTTTGCACGGTTTTCCGAGGGCTCAATAATTTCGTTGCGGGGCCTTTGGATCGAGGCAGGGTCGTTAGAACTCGCGAAGGTTCGAAGGGTCGCCCTCATAGACCTTTCCGCACAGGCGGCATATGTATTTGTCGGGATGCAGTTGATGTATGTACTCATGCAGATGGCCGTCGTTTTGCGTATGGGTGTATCGGATCGTGACTATTTCGCCGCTTTTGCTACACCATTCCAAACATCGCTGCTACAGCGTTCCACGGTTGACTGACATGCCACAACGAGAAGAATTGACACGCGCCCCGCAAGGGGCGCTTCCTTTTCCAGCACAATCCATCTTCGCCGCCGAGCAGCTCGGTTCCGACGACCCGATGGCCGTGATGGGCCTGTTCGGCATCTCGCAGAGGAGCAAGGTGATCGCCGACTACCTGTCGCTCACGATGCCGCTTGCGCTCTGGGAAGGCATGCAGGAGGACCTGGACAAGAGCTGCCTCACCACGCACGCGTGGAGGGAGATCGAGAAGAGGCTATAGACGACAAAGGGGCGGGTTATTTGTCGTCGGTCCGCAAGAACGCCTATTGCGCTTATTAACGCTCGCAACCCCGCACCTCGGAGAGCACGCGCCTCCCAAGCTCGAGCGACAAATCGCCGATCACGCAGAACACGATGTCGGGGGCCGTCGCCTCCGAGCTCGTCGAGCTTGGCGATGCATGCGCTTATGGCCACGCGCCAGGCGGCCTCCTTCGGGTAGCCGAATATGCCCGACGATATGAGCGGGAAGGCGACCGATGCGCACCCGTTCTCGACGGCGAGGTCGATGGACTTGGCGTAGCAGCTCGCGAGCAGCTCCTCCTCGCCGTCATCGCCGCCGTGCCATCGGGGTCCCACCGCATGGATGACGTAGCGCGCCGCCAGCGCGAACCCTGGCGTGATGACTGCATCTCCCGTGTCGCAATGGCCGATCTCGTAGCATGCCGCCTGCAGCTCGGCGTGCCCGGCGGCATCGAAGATCGCGCCGCACACGCCGCCTCCGGCCCCGTTGTCTTACCAAGGGCTTCGTGCCGGGGATTTTAGGTGCGGCTTGCCCCGGCTTTTAAAGGTGCTTGGGCCAAATGACTCCAGCTGACCCATAAACAAGACACATACAAATGTACGTAAATGTATTCTTCTCCTAGTGGTAAACGGGAAAGGAGAAGGGTATGGCAAACAACATCGTTTTGTTCGAGTCGGAAGATCGCGAGGTTTCGCTGCAAGTTGCCATTGACGGGAGAACCGTTTGGGCCTCGCAGGAGCAGATGTCAATGCTGTTTGGCAGGAGTGTGTCCGTAATTTCGCGGCACATCGGCAACGCATTGCGAGAGGGCGAGATAGACGAGAGCACTAATTTGCAAAAAATGCAAAGTATGAGGTCAGATAGGGGTTCAACCCTCTATGATCTCGACGTCATCATTTCGGTCGGCTACCGTGTGAAGTCCCAGCGCGGCGTGGAGTTTCGCCGGTGGGCAACGAATGTCTTGCGTCGGTACATCATTGATGGCCATGCGGAAAACGAAAAGCGCCTCGAGCAGCTCGGGCGGGTCGCGCGCATCATGGCGCGTATACCCGACAGCCTGGAAACGCGGCAGGTGCTCGATATCGTGCGCAGCTACACCACAGCGCTCGATTTGCTCGACGACTACGACCATCAGCGCCTTACTACGCCGAGGGGTGATGCGGCAACCTACGTGCTGTCTTACGAGGAATGTCGTCGGGTTATAGACGGCATGCGATTCGGGAACGAGAGCTCCCTGTTCGGCATCGAGAAAGACGAGTCGTTCAAGGGCTCTATCGGCAACATCTACCAGACGTTCGGCGGGCAGGAGCTTTACCCGAGCCTGCAAGAGAAAGCGGCCAACCTGCTGTACTTCGTCGTGAAGAACCATGCCTTCCTCGATGGCAACAAGCGCATCGCGGCCACGATGTTTTTGTATTTCCTTGACCGCAATGGCGCATTATTCGATGGCGCAGAGAAGCGTATCGACGACAGCACGCTTGTGGCCATAACCATCATGATTGCCGAATCGAAACCCGAGGAGAAAGACACCATGGTTGCGCTCGTGAGGAACTTCCTGGCGGCATAGCGGGCCGATAGCCTCCGCGCTATCCATTTACAAGCGCCTTCTCGCGGAGTGGCCAGCTTCCCGGAAGCCGGCCACGCTGTTTGCGGGCACGAATTCCTAATGAACAGGGGGCGTGTTCATGTTCATGTGCCGTTGGCGGGGCTGTTTGATTCGGTTGGTGCACTGAACAGCAACGCGTCCCGCAAGAGACCGAAGGGGAGACTCCCTTTCGGTCCGTAGCGTGAACAGGGGACGCGCTCCTGTTCAAGCGCCGTTGGCAGGCTGGTTGGGAACTTGAACAGTAACACGTCCCTTGTTCAACGTCCGTGTTATTGCACCTCGTTTCTCTTTTATGTAATGTCTCATATGGATGAAACGCTGGTACAGAGCGTCCGCGTTTCACGATAAGCGTTAACGTTATATGGAAGTTCAGATATGTCCCAATCCCTAACACTTGCAATCACGACGATAGAGGACCTGCTGCTGAAGCACCGGCTCACCGAAACCGACGGCGGTCCGCTCGATGCCGTGGAGCTATCGATCCCCGAATACCAGCGGCCATACAAGTGGACGGAGAAGAACGCCATACAGCTGCTCGATGACATTGTCGATGCGAAGGACGCCAACCGCGAGCGCTACCGGGTGGGCACGCTCATCTTGCATCGCAGGGCCGAGGCGGGGGAGGTCGCCTACGACATAGTCGACGGGCAGCAGCGTGTCATTACGTTCTCGCTCCTGCTCGACGCGTTTGGCGAGCACCCCGATTTCCTGGAGCAACCGTTGGCGGACAACCCCGACAACAGACGCAACGTGCCTGCGAACTCCCGTGCGCTCAGACGTCGCGCTGATGCTCTGTCGAGCAATCGCAAGTTAGCGAAAGACGATGAGGAAGCGTCACTGGGAGATTCTGACGATTTGGTAATTCAAGACAGTCCGGAAAAACGCGAGCTGCTCGGCTACATCAAGCACAACTGCGAGTTCATCGTGGTCATTACCGACGACCTGTCCGAGGCGTTTCAGTTCTTCGACTCGCAGAACGCTCGAGGCAAGAAGCTTTACCCACACGACCTGCTGAAAGCCTACCACCTGCGCGAGATGCGCGATCTCGACGCCGGCGAGGTTGAGGCCGTCGTGCGAGACTGGGAGGACCTCGACCAGGCGCGGCTCGCTTCGCTGTTCTCGGATTACCTGTACTGCGTGAAGCGCTGGGTGCGCGGCAATCCCGCGTACGACTTCGCCGAAAGCGACATCCAGATGTTCAAGGGCGTCACGCAGCAGAACAACTATCCCTACGCGCAGTTTTTCAAGGGCGCCTATGCGTTCGCGCATGCGGTGAACGGTTCTGCAGTTCCGTTCGTCGCCGGCATGCAGGGCCTGCGTCCCTTCCAGCTGGACGCGCCGATCATCGCCGGTCGGTCGTTCTTCGAATATGCGCATCACTACTTCGACATACTTGACGACATTCAGGACAACGACAGGTACGAGGGATACTTCGTCAACGACAACCCCATCGTGAAGACGCTTGATGCGCGCTACCGCAACGGCGTGGGGAACCGCGTCACGCGCCGGCTGTTCGATACGGCGCTGCTGCTCTACGTCGACCGGTTCTGCCCGGACCGCCCCGACAAGTTGGATCTGGGGATGTTCGACGAGTTCGTGAAGCTCGCGTTCGTCTGGGCCTATTCGCTCCGCGCGCAGTACGTGAACCTGGGATGGTGGCAGGCGCAGAACTACGTGGCGGGCCGGGCTGCAGGTGCTGGGAGCCCTAAGAAGAACGCGTTCAACATCTACAAGTCCGTCGCCGAGGCCGACTCGCCACGCGCCCTGCTCGGCGCGCTGTCCGAGCGCTTGCAGGTTCTCTCGCGCGATGATGTCCTGGAGGGCTCGAAGGGCAAGAATTCGCGTGCGCGTACCGGCTGGGATATCGACAAGCAGGACGGTGACGGCGTATACCTCGATTATCTGCACTTCTTTAAAGACTACCGCTTCCTGGAGGTGGACGATGCGCGCTAGCGATCTCCCGTTGAAAGAGGCCTCGATTGGCGACCTGTTCTTCAGTGCCGAGCGACGGGTGTTCGAAGTGCCCATCTACCAGCGCAATTACGCATGGGGGATGGATGAGATAGCAGCGCTCGTGCAGGACGTCTACGATGCGTTCCAGGCGGGGAAGTCGGCGTACTACATCGGCACGCTCGTCACCTTTCACAAGGGGAAGCGCGTCTACGAGGTCATCGACGGACAGCAGAGGCTGACGACGATCTATCTCACGCTGCGGGCCCTCGGCGAGTTTCCCCGAAACGAGCTGACGTACCGTTCACGCAAGAAATCGACCGATACCATCGGCGCCCTTGGGATGGCGGATCATGGCGGCGTCACGAGCGTCGATGAAGGCATAGCGAGCGGGTTCGAGTCCGCCCGCAAGGCGATCGAGGATGTCGTCTCCGAGTCGGAGCGTCAGCGCTACGCCGAGTTCTTCAAAGAGCGGGTGCGCATAATCTTCTATCGGGTCCCCAAGGACATCGACCTGAACCATTACTTCGAGGTGATGAACTCGCGCGGCGAGCAGCTCGAGCAGCACGAGGTCGTGAAGGCCATGCTGCTCGGCAAGCTCGACGACGCGGCCGACCGTGCGAAGTTCAACCTGATCTGGGAGCGCTGCTCCGAGATGGACGGCTACATCCAGCAGAAGCTCGGAGGCGCAGCGCCTGCCATCTTCGGGCGGGGGAGGAACGAGTTCATCGTGGGGTCGTTCGACGAACTGCCCGCCGTCGATTCGATCGGAGCGGGGGCGAAATCGATTGCCGAGTTGAAGGATGTTCAGCCAGAAGGTCCCGCTGCGTATCCGGGGGCCAGGGCTGGCGCGAGGTTCCAGCCTGTCATCGATTTCCCCAACTTCCTGCTCATCGTGCTGAAGCTCACGCGGATGGGAGATGTGGGTTTCGACCCTGCCGGCTTCGCACTCGACGACAAGGAGCTGCTCAAGCAGTTCGACGCGGCGCTGACGGCAAACGCTGCGCTGGGAAGATCCGACGCGCAGTTCGTGAAGGAGTTCGGCTACAACCTGCTGTTGTCGAAGTTCTTCCTCGACAACTACGTCGTGCACCACGCGCTTGACGACGAGCGTCCGGGCGATAACCCCTGGAAGCTTCAGCGCTGGGAGTGGCACGCTAACGAGAGCGGCGACAAGGTCTATCCATCGAACCTTTTCGATGCAGACGACGAAGGCAGCCAGGCGAAATGCGTCCAGCTCTTGTCGATGCTCGAGGTGTCGTTCACCGCACGGCAGAGGAAGAACTACTTGCTGTACTGCATGCTCTACTTGCATGCGCATAGGAGCAACCCGCGCAAGGGCTACCTGCAGTTCCTGTCCGATTTGGCGCGAACGTACCTGCGGGGCGTGTACCTCGGGCCCGCGGACGGCCTCAACGACAAGAACACGCCCAAGCCGGGCAGTTTCGACGCTGCGGTGCTCGAGCGCGTTGTCGAGTTTGATGGGGTTGTGTATCGGATGCGGAACCTACGGGCGGCGGTCGAAGGCTGCGGGGAGTTCGACCGCGAAGAGATCCAGGCGCGCCTTGGCGATGGACGAAATGCGACCCGTGGCATCCCGCTGTTCGTGTTCAATTACCTCGATTACCTGCTGTGGGCGAAATACTTCGACGACGTGCGCGGAACGGCCGAGAACGCGGCTTCCAGGAGGGCGTTCTTCGCAAAGCTCGGATGTAGCGATTTCGGGCTCGACGCGTTCAAGGACTTCTACTTCTCGCGCACGCGCCGCAGCCTGGAGCATTACTATCCCCAGGCGCTCCAGGCGCGCAATGCGGATGCCAGCGGGCCGACCGTGGCCCAGATCAACTGCCTGGGCAATTTCGCCATGATCGGCCACGACACGAACAGTTCGGGATCCGATTGGTCGCCAAAGGTCAAGCTCGACCACTACCTGGATTCGTCGGGGAAGGTGAATCGCGTGAGCGTGGCTTCGCTCAAGTTCCTGGTCATGATGCGGGCGTGCAAGGACAACGAAGGGGTTCGCGCATCGGGCGAGGAGTGGACTTACGACGACATCGAGCGGCATCAAGCTGCGATGGTCAGGCTGTTGCTTCGAAAGG
The DNA here is from genome assembly GCA_946618265.1 of uncultured Eggerthellaceae bacterium. The sequence continues at coordinate 29,297 of CAMOLA010000013.1, read as the reverse complement.
AATGAACAGACGATATGCCCGTCTTGTGATGGGCATATCGTCTGTTCAAACACCATTTGTATTATTTCGTCACGTTGTTTGGTTATAATTTATCACCAAAGATTACGTGGCAATGGCAACATGGCTCCGCGAAAGGAGGGGCGGTGTTGAATGGCTTCGGCGCACGTCGAGGCAAGGTGTTACGTGAGGGCGAACGGGGCGTTCAGCTCTCAGCGAAGGGGGTGCCATGTTTGGTTGTCGGGGCGATAGCACATGCTTTTTCAGGGCGACGATGCGGATAATGCTGCTGTTGGCGGCAACGCTTGCAGTTGCGTTATGCGCAGCGTTGCTTCCTGCTCGGGCATTTGCCTGGTATAACGAATGCGCGGAATCATATGCTGCAACTCAGGAGCTTGGGACGTTTGGTTCGCCTATCGACGGCGCCCAGCTTCCCGATGGAGATTACGAGGTGAGGGCCCGGACATCCTCGGCCATGTGCGTTATGTACGCCGACCCAAGCGCTGCCGGAGCGCGAAAGAGCAAGGAACGGGCAACCATCTCCGTCGAAAACGGCATCATCACGGCACGGTTCTACTTGTCTAATCCGTATACGCATATCTATATCGGCACCGCCGAGGACGCGGCTGCCGTCACTAACGAGGACGGCGACGATGCCTCGGCTTACGTCGCGGGCGATCCGGACGCAGGTTATACCCCGCACTTTTTTGCGCTGCCGATTTCCGCGCTGAACGAGCCGATCACCATCGCGACGTTCAGCGGCGGCTACAAAGGAGTCGAGGAAGGTATGTGGTATACGCGCCAGGTCGTCTTCTCCATGAGCGATGACGAGTACCTGGCTATAGTCTCGGGGAACGCGTCAAGCGATGGGCCGGATTCTGGGCAGGGCGGCGAGGGCAACGCCGAGAGCTCGACTCCGGACTACGGGTTCCAGAGCTCTTCTCCACCCAGCCCCGGAATACGCGGGCTTGATGTTGCCGTTTCCATAAACACCGCCAAGATAACGGCCGATCAGGTCGTGGCAGCCTCTGAGCTCGGCGTGACCTCCATTACAATCGGAAAGCGCGTGAAGAAGATTGCCAAGGGCGCGTTTGCGAGCACCGCCATCAAGAAGATCGTCGTCAAGTCCAAGAAGCTCACAAAGAAGTCGGTGAAGGGCTGTCTAGCGAACTCGAAGGTCAAAAAGGTCAAGGTCAAAGTAGGTGGCAAGAAGGCGAACAAAAAGTTCGTGAAGAAATACAAGAAGGTCTTTTCGAAGAAGAATTGCGGCAAGAAGGTGAAAGTCGGCTGACGAGAATGAACAGGGGGCGAATGAACAGGTGACGTGTTCCTGTTCACGTTCGGAACTGACCGAAAGGGAGACTCCCTTTCGGTCAGTCGGAAACGCGTCCGGAACCGCGAATCCCATGCGGGCTGCGCATCGGATCGACGGTTCCGGACGCGTTTCAGCGGATGCGCGCGGCCCCGATGCGCGGAATCGACGGTTCTGGACGAGCGTCGTACGGCGTCTTTGTCAATGGGAGAATCGATCCTTGACGTCTGTTCATGCTAGGCAGGGAGCGCAACGCCAAGCTTGTAACCCAGCGCGTTCACGACCTTCTGAACCGTGCTGAAGGAGGGATTGCCAGTTGGCGAAAGGGCCTTGTAAAGGCCATCGCGGGTGATGCCGGTGTCTTTCGCGAGCTGCGTCATGCCGCGCGCTCGGGCAATGTCGCCGAGAGCGGCGGAAACAAGCGCGGGATCGCCGTCTTCAAGGGCTGCGTTAAGGTAGGCGACGATGTCCTCGTCTGTCTCGAGGAACTCGGCCGCGTCGTATGTCATCGCTTTTTTCATCTCATTACCTGCCCTCATTCGTATTGTTCGTTAAGCTCTTTGGCTTTCTTGATGTCTCGCTGCTGGGAGGATTTGTCGCCAACGGCGAGCAGCAGCACGATTTCCTTCCCGCGTTGCGCGAAATACAGTCTGTAACCCGGCCCGTAACCAATTCGAAGTTCGCAGATGCCGTCTCCCACGGGCTTGTAGTCGTCGAGGTTCCCAGTTAGCGCAATCCTCCTAATGCGCAAGTTAATCCGAGACTTGGCGTCAGTGTCCTTCAGGCGTTTCAGCCACTTGGCAAATTCATCTGTTCGCCGGATCTCGATCATGTTTGAAGTGTATACTGTAGTATACGTTTCGTCAAGCTTCAACTCGGATGAGCAGGGGACGTGTTCCTGTTCATGCACCGAAGCTGCAACGGTCGCTGGATGATATGAGCGCTTGAACAGGAGCACGTCCCCTGTCGAATTGGCAAGTATCAGATACAGGCAGTTCGACGTGGCTTTATAATGTAATCAAACAACTTTTATCGAAATGGCGCTACGGAGGAAGAACGTGGTTCTGGCGAATAAACTGGGAATCGGGAATAGCGCTGAGCTGGCGCAAGTCGAGGAGCATTTGAGCAAGCTTGCCGCGGTGGAGCTATTTGACAGCGGCATGCTCGATGTGCTCGCACCTGGCACATATGATTCGCTCGCCAAGATTCACGGGCATCTGTTTGCGGCTGTTTACGATTTTGCCGGCAAAATGCGCGACGTCGACATCGCGAAGGGCGGTTTCCGCTTCGCACCGGTCCTGTATCTGGCAGATGCGATAGCGCGAATCGAGGCAATGCCGCAGTCCACGTTCGACGAGATCATCGAGAAATACGTCGAGATGAACGTTGCGCATCCCTTCCGCGAAGGCAACGGCCGGGCGATGCGGATATGGCTTGACGCCATGCTGAAGGCCGCGTTCGGGCGGGCGGTCGACTGGTCGGAGGTCGATCGGGAAGACTACCTGCTGGCAATGGAGCGCAGCCCAGTACGCGACCTGGAGATAAAGGCGCTTCTGAATTCCGCGCTTGCCGAAGCGATAGACGATCGCGAGATGTTCATGAAGGGCATCGATGCCAGCTACGCCTACGAAGGCTACGCTGCTTATCGCGCCTCCGACCTGAGTGCGGCAAGCCGCGCGTAAAGAGTCGCAACGACGAGGGATGTTGTCCGCGATCGTGTCTCGGATGGCGGGGCTGACTGATTCTGTTGGCGCGATATCGCAAATCTCGAGCGGCTGTCGTACCCATCGAAAGGAAGGGCGCGTTCCCTTTGTCGCTTCCGTCTCGGAGCTGACCGAAGGGGAGACTCCCTTTCGGTCTCATGCGCGCGAAATCGCATCTGACTACTAATAAGGCACAGCGCGTCTTTGTGAACAGGGGGTGGAAGCAAAGGGGACTGCCCCTTTGCTTCCTTTTGGGTGTACGATCGTGATAGCCGTGTGAACCCTTGATGCCCAACGTGTTGAGAGACCATCCTCTTGACGCGCATAGGTGGCGATACAATAGAAGCTCCGTGTGATAGAGCGAGGTCGGAGGGAGCTACTACGTGGCAGGGATAGAACATGTGGGATCGGCTTGCAAGTCGAGCGCGATTACGCGGCGGCAATTCGTGAGGCTGGCCGCCATAACCGCGGCCGGAACCGCCGTTTTCGGCATGGTGGGCTGCGCTGGAGGGACTCAGCAAAGCAGCAGCGCGACGCAGGGCGGCGGCGCCTCGCAGGGCAGCGACTCCGCCAAGACCGACGATATGGCCTGGTGGCAGAAGACCATCGCCTACGAATGCTATCCCAAAAGCTTCCAGGACTCGGGCGCGTCGGGCGTGGGCACGCTTAAGGGCATCACCTCGCGCCTCGACTACCTGGCATCGCTCGGCGTGGGCGCGCTATGGCTGACGCCCGTATACGATTCCCCGCAGAAGGACAACGGCTACGACGTGGCGGACTACAAGGCCATATGGCCGAAGTTCGGCACGATGGAGGACATGGAAGAGCTCATCGCCGAAGCGGACGCGCGCGGCATCAAGATTGTCATGGACCTCGTGTTCAACCACACGTCCGCGGAGTGCGCCTGGTTCGAGGAGTCCAGGAGCTCGCGCGACAACGCCAAGGCCGATTGGTACATCTGGCGCGACGGAAAGACGCCCGGCTCTCCCGACGAAGGCGGGACCCCTCCGAATAATTGGAAGTCGATCTTCGGGGGCAGCGCGTGGAGCTGGGACGATACGCGCGACCAGTGGTACCTGCACACGTTCGGCACGTACCAGCCGGACCTCAACTGGGAAAACGCCGACGTGCGCACCGCCCTTTACGACATAGCCAACTTCTGGCTGGACAAGGGCGTAGGGGGCTTCCGCATCGACGCCGTGACCTACATCAAGAAGCCCGCGGGTCTGCCAGACGGCGACAAGCCCGACGTCCAGGGACTGTCGCCGATTCACGATGCCACGGCCAACACGGAAGGAATCCTCAATTTCCTCCAAGAATTCAAGCGAAACGTGCGCGACGGCCACGATATCTTCTGCGTGGGCGAAGCCAACGGCGTGCCAGCTGACCAGCTGCGCGACTGGGTGGGGGACGAGGGCGTCTTCGACATGATATTCGAGTTCAGCGTCATGCACGTGCCCATGGACGCGAGCGAGAAATGGTACGTGCGGAAGGATTGGAAGCTCTCCGAGATCAAGAATGCCATCAAGGAGAGCCAGGAAAGCACCGCCGAAAACGGTTGGTACCCGATGTTCTGGGAGAACCACGACCAGCCGCGTAGCGTTTCGAACTTCTTCCCCGCGAACGCGGATCACGAGGCGGCGGCCAAGGTGCTCGCAGCGGTGCTCTTGACCATGCGCGGCACGCCGTTTGTCTATCAGGGCGAGGAGCTCGGGTTGGCCAACGCGGCATTCGATTCCATCGACGAGTACGACGACGTCTCGAGCCACAATCAGTACAAAGAAGCGCTCCTTAATGGTCTGACCGAAGAAGAGGCGCTCGCTTGCGTACAGCGTTTCAGCCGCGACAACGCCCGCACTCCCATGCAGTGGAGCGGGGACGCGCATGCCGGCTTCACGAAGGGCGATCCATGGCTACCCGTCCACGATGATTTCAAGGACCAGAACGTGCAGGTCGAAGAGGCGGACGAGCATTCGGTGCTCGCGTGGTATAGAAAGCTCGCGGACCTGCGCCGCTCGCGGGAAGAGTTAGTCGGAGGCATGTGGGAAGAGCTCTTGGGTGATTCGGAGCAGATCTTCGCATTCCGGCGCGACCTCGGCGACGCGCGGTCGGTCACGATCGTGAACTGGACCGACGGGGACGTGGCCTACGACCCCGCGCTCGTCGAAGGGCTCGAGCTGCTCGCCGGAAGCCTGGGCGACGCCGAACCCGGCAAGCTGCGCCCGCTCGAGGCAACCGTTTGGGGCAGATGACGCGTGAACGGGGGACGTGTTCCTGTTCAAATTTGAACAGGAACACGCCCCCCGTTCATTGAAGCAGAATAAGCAATAAGCACTTGGAGCTAATCGCTGGCATCGGCAAAAATGTAGAAGGGAAACGAAATGTCTCCGATGAACGCTCGCTTCACCCTTGCACGTAAAGCCGTCTCGATCCTCGCTTCCTGCGCGCTTGCGCTCGGGCTAGCGCCCTCGGTCGCGTTGGCGGTCGATGTTGAGAAGGGACGGCTCCTTCCACGATCGCGTCGCCTCAGCGTACCGACCAGGAGATCGACGCGGCGGTCGAGGCGATGCTCGCCGCCGGCGACTACGAGGAAGGCGAGGCCGTCTAGAACAGCTCGGGGATGGCGAGGGGCGGTAATCATGTGCGGTGCGGGTCGCGGGATTGCCGCGCTGAACTTGGGAACGTTCATGGGCTGCACGTCGCTCGTCCAGGTCGAGCTTCCCGATACGCTGACCTCGCTCGGCGATGGAACGTTTCAGAACTGCACCGCCCTTTCGACGGTCGAGCTCCCCGCGACAACCGAGACGCTTGGCGACAAATGCTTCAGCAACTGCACGTCGATGACGTCGATAATCCTGCCTCCAACGGTGAAGACGATCGCACGCAACTGCTTCAGGGGCTGCACGTCGCTTGCGACCGTCATCATGCCGGGCAACGTGGAATACATCGGTCCCAGGGCGTTCCAGGAATGCCCCTCGCTCGAGTCGGTCACGTTCGCCGAGGGTTCCATCGACGTCACGCTCAACGCGATGCGCAGCTACTCGTTGCTCTGCTTCGCAATCGACGAGGCCATCGAGCGCAAGATGGTTTCCTATGCCGAGGCCAACAAGCTGCTCTCGTCCAAATCCGACCGCGAGCGAATCCTTGCGGCCCGCATGCTGGCCGCTTATCCCGAGCGCTCCCGCGAAGTTGCGTCAAAGATGGCGTTCACCTGCACGCTGGCTGCAGCCGGTCGCACCGAGGAGTTGCGCAGGTTCGAGGGTAAGCCGGGCTACTTCTCCAAGCTTGCCCTCCTCAAGTGCATCGACGCCGCCAACGAAGCCGGTCGCACCGAGACGGCCGCCTACTTGCTGGACCTCGCCGCGCGCCAGGATGGCGATGCGCCCTCTCGCCGGACGACTGGTCTCGAGCTGTAGCGACATCGGCTGAACCGGAAGGAAAAAGAGAAGCGCCCGTTTGACGGGCGCTTTCTTGCAGTATCTGGATAGAGCGAATCAAGCCGGGCGCCTGGTCGCGTTCGACATGCCGCCTTGCGAGCATTCGCGCTGCAAGCAGCTCGCCATGCGCTTACCGGCAGAGGTTGAGCCAGCCCTTTTCGCGGCTCATGACCGAGAACGCGCTGTGGCCGGGCAGGACGATGGTCTCGTCGGGAAGGTCGATGAGGCGGACGAGCGACCAGCGCATGGCCTCGAAGCTGCTTTCCTCGAAATCGGTGCGACCGTGCGTGCCCGCGAACAGCGTGTCGCCGGATAGAACGAAAGGCGCGCCGTCTTGGCCGGGTTCGGGCTCGATGAAGAAGCAGACGCTGCCCATCGTGTGGCCTGGCGTCGCGATCACCTTTGCCTTGACGTTGCCGATTTCGACGATGTCGCCGTCTTCGACCGTACGGTCCACGGGGCAGGGAGTCGAGTGGAACGAATGGTTCTTGAGTTCGTCCTCGCCGGTGATGTAGGGCGCATCGACCTTGCTCGCGATGACCGGCGCTCCCGTCGTCGCGCGCAAGTCGGCGGCGGCTCCGGTATGGTCCCAGTGCGCATGGGTGATGACGATGGCGTCGAGCTTCTTCTCGCCGCAGGCTTCGAGGATGGCCTCGCAATCGCATGCGGGATCCACGACGAAGCAACCGTCCCCGTCGTCAACTATATATACGTTGGTCTCGATGGGTCCCAGAACCAGGTGCGTGATCGGAACGCATGTTGCGCCAATTGTGCCTGCCACGTCAATGCCTCCTTGCATACGCGCTCTTGCTGATGTTTCAGCGTAACGCACATTAGCATGAAACGCCGGCACCAGGTACCTGTGATTCAAAATTATCGGATGTGCACGATGTGACATAGGGGTCTGACCCCTTTGTCACATTCAAAAAAACGGGGGCAGAACGTCGATTCTGCCCCCGCGTTGCGCCAGTTTATGGTCGCGATACTATTCGGCTGCTGCCTGCGCCTCCTTGCGCGCGGCAACGGCCTCGACCTGCGCGATGATCGGATCGAGCGCGCCTTCGACGTCGTACTCGCCGATGTTGCCCTCGTCGCTTAGACGCGCGAACGTCGGGTCGACGGGCAGCGTGGCGTGAGCCGGAATCTGGTAGTGCTCGGCGATCGACTGGCCCTGCGGCTCGCCGTAGATGTAGTGCTTCTTGCCGCACTCGTCGCACTTGAAGTATGCCATGTTCTCGACCAGGCCGATGACCGGCACCTTCATGTCGTGCGCCAGGTTGACGGCCTTGCCCACGATCATGGCCACGAGGTCCTGCGGCGCCGAGACGGAGATGATGCCGTCCATGGGGAAGGAATGCATGACCGTCAGGAACACGTCGGAAGTTCCCGGAGGCATGTCGACCAGCATGTAGTCGACGTCTTCCCAGTTGGTCTCGTTCCAGAACTGGTTCAGGATGCCGGTGATGACGGGGCCGCGCCACGCGACGGGCAGGTCTTCCTGCGGGAGCATCAAGTTGACGGACATGATCTTGATGCCGTTGTTGGACAGTGCGGGGTTGATGCCATCGGCATCGGCGGTCAGGCGCGTCTTGACGCCGAGCGTCTTGGGGATGGACGGGCCGGTGACGTCAGCGTCCAGGATGCCCACCTTGTAGCCCTTGCGCGCGAGCTCGGATGCGAGCAGGCCCGTGACGAGCGATTTGCCGACGCCGCCCTTGCCGGAGACGACGGCGATGACGTTCTTGACGTTGGTGCGGGCGGTCGGTTTGGGCGGCTCGGTGCGAGAACCGCATCCTTCCACGTTGCAACCGCTGCAACCGCCGTCGCAGCCCAATGCTTCATCTGCCATGAAATACCCTCTCTTCCTCAAACTTCTTTTAACCTGCGAAATAATAGCACATGGCAACATGATTTGGTCAGATGTCGCAATCTCGTTAGAAACATGGTTTCGCATGCGGAGCCAAGGGGACTTCGTGGCACTATGTCATGTGACGAACATGCCGAAAGGATGCTTCTGGGCTAAAATTAGTCGACATGGTCTTATAATGAGGGACCGACGAAAGACAAGCGCAGCCACTGCGTGCGAAGTGGCGCATACGACAGCGTGAGGAGACGCAAACGATGCTGTTCAAAGACATTGCCATCATCGACGAGAACCTCGACTACCAGCAACATCGCTGGGTCGGCGTGATCGGCGACACGATCGACTACATCGGCGAAACCGAGCCGGCCGACGCCGCAAAGTACGGGGAAGTGTACGAAGGTGAAGGCAGGCTGCTCATGCCGGCCATGTACAACGCCCATACCCACGCGCCCATGACGCTTCTGCGCGGTTACGCCGAGAACTTGCCGCTCCAGGCGTGGCTCGAGCAGAAATGCTGGCCGTTCGAGGGCAAGATGAACGGCGACGACAACTACTGGGCGACGATGCTTTCGTGCGCCGAGATGGCGCGGTACGGCACCGTCAGCTTCTCGGACATGTACTATTTCACGCCCGAGCGCGCCCGCGCGGTGGACGAGTCCGGCATGAAGGCCAACCTGTGCACCTCGCCGCTGGCGTTCGAGCCGAAGCCGATCCAGGAATACCCCGTGTTCGACGAGATGGAGGACGGCATCGCGAACGTCGACGGCATGGGGGACGGCCGCATCAAGTTCGAGGGATGCATCCATGCCGAGTACACCAACAACGACGTGACGGCCAAGAGCGTGTTCGATTGGGCGAAGGAGAAGCAGACGCGGCTGCACGTGCACGTGTCCGAGACGAAGTCCGAGGTCGAGGACTGCCGCGGGCGCCACGACGGCAAGTCGCCGGTGCAGTGGCTCGATTCCCTCGGCGCGTTCGACGTGCCGTTCGTCGCCGCACATTGCGTGTGGGTCGATGACGACGACATCGCGCTCATGGCCGAGAAGGGCGTCACGGTCGTGCACAATCCGGCGTCCAACATGAAGCTGTCGAGCGGTTTCGCCCCCGTCACGAAGATGATCGAGGCGGGCGTCAACGTGGCGCTCGGCACCGACGGCATGGCGTCGAACAACAACCACGACATGTTCCAGGACATGTACCTCATGGCCATGCTGCCCAAGGGCAGCCTGCTCGACCCGACGGCCATCACGCCGAAGCAGGCGTTCAGCGCGGCGACGCGCGCGGGCGCGCTGGCGCAAGGGCGCGAGGACTGCGGCCTGCTCAAGCAGGGCTTCAAGGCCGACCTGTGCGTGCTCGACGTCACGGGTCCGTCGTGGTGCCCGGTCAACGACATGCTGACCAACGTCGTGTACGCCGGCCATGGCAGCGACGTGGTGCTCACGATGTGCGATGGCAAGGTCGTGTACCGCGACGGCGAATGGCCCACGATCGACCTCGACGCGGTGAAGGCCCAGGTCGTCGAGCGCACGCAGCGCATCCAGGCCGAGCTCGCGCAGGAATAGGTTGTTCGGTTGTCTGGCGTTCGCCTGCGATGAGGCGCGAGGCGGGCCTTCGACAGGCCGCTGTATAAAGCGGCTCGGATAACAACGCAAGCATGTGGTGCGGCGTCGGCTTTGCGGCCGGCGCCGTTTTTCGATGGTCGTGGTATGCTTCGTTCGTCAAAGGGAAGAGGTGCGGCGAAGGCGCTGCCGCGCATGCAAGGAGGATTGCATCATGGACGAGATGGTTTCGGTAACGTGGGATGACATAGCTCAGGTCAACGAAGAGTTCGTGTCCGACCGCGCGAGCGTCGTCGCGAAGAACGCCGTGTGCGCGCAGGGCATCCAGGCGGTTTCGAAGGTGCCCGAGGTGGCCGCTTTGAGCACGCCGGTGTTCGACGTCGAGGTGAAGCAGGGCGAGCGCACCGACCAGAAGCGTTCGGGGCGTTGCTGGATGTTCGCGGCGCTCAACACGTTCCGCGTGCGCACGATGAAGAAATTCAACCTGTCCAACTTCGAGTTCTCGCAGTCCTACCCGCTGTACTGGGACAAGCTCGAGAAGGCCAATTGGTTCCTCGAGAACATCATCGACACGCTCGACGAGCCGCTGGACAGCCGCCTCATGGCGTTTTTGCTGACCGACCCGGTTGGCGACGGCGGGCAATGGGACATGTTCTCCGCGATCGTCAAGAAATACGGCGTCGTCCCGAAAGACGCGATGCCCGAGACGAGCTGCTCGTCGAACACGGGCGACCTCGAGGCGTATCTCACGCGCTACCTGCGCCTGTGCGCCAGCCAGCTGCGTGACGCCCATGCGGGCGGTGCCGGCGTCGACGAGTTGCGCGCGTCCAAGAAGCAGATGATGGGCAACGTCCAGACGATGCTTAACATCTGCCTGGGGCAGCCTCCCGCGACGTTCGACGTGCGCCTGCGCGACAAGGACGACAAGCTGGTGCTTTCGGGCACCTACACGCCGCGCGAGTTCTTCGACGAAGCGGTGGGCATCGACCTCGACGATTACGCGTCGCTCATCTCCGCGCCGACCGCTGACAAGCCCTTCATGCGCACCTACACCGTCGCGCGTCTGGGCAACGTGGTCGAAGCGGGCGGGGTGCGCTACCTCAACTTGCCGCCGTCCGACCTGAAAGCGGCCGCCATCGCGCAGCTCCGCGATGGCTTTCCCGTATGGTTCGGCTGCGATGTCGACCAGTCGTATGTCCGCAAGGACGGGATCATGGACCTCGACGCGCTCGACATCGACGGTCTGTTCGGATTCGACGTGATGGCGGGCTTCGGCAAGGCCGAGCGCCTCGACTACGGCGAGTCGCTCATGACGCACGCCATGGTGCTCGAAGGCGTGAACTTCGACGCGGCGGGCAATTCGACGTTGTGGAAGGTCGAGAACAGCTGGGGCAAGGACCGTGCCCGCGACGGTTTCGATTCGTTGACCGATGCCTGGTTCGACGAGTACGTCTACCAGGTCGTCGTTGACAAGAAGTACCTCACGCCCGAGCAGCGCGAAGCCTTCGAAACGATGGACCCCATCACCCTCGACCCCTGGGATCCCATGGGCGCTCTGGCATAACCCACACCGGATCAGAGACCGAAAGGGAGACTCCCTTTCGGTCCGGGACTGTTGGGGAGACTCCCTTTCGGTCCGTGGCGAAGTGCAAGCCAAAAATTAGCGCAACATAACTCAGCGCATTTCCGCCCGAGCGACGAATAGGGCGAGTTTTGCGTTAAACTAGTCGCATGTCTGTAAATGGGCGGATGCCCTTGGATGAAAGATGGTGGTTCAACATGGCTGCACCAATCCCCGAACATGTGCGTAACATCGTGCTCGTCGGCCAAGACGGCGCCGGCAAGACATCGCTCGCTGAGGCGATGCTGCACGTCTCCGGTCGCACCCCGCGCATGGGGACGACCCATGATGGGAAATCCTATCTCGATTACGACAGCGAGGAAATCCGGCGCAAGTTCACCATCAGCACGTCCGTTGCTCCCATTCCCTACAAGGACTACAAGATCAACCTGCTCGACACGTCGGGCCATCCGGACTTCATCGGCGACACCATCGCCACGATGTACGCTGCCGAAATGGCCATGTTCGTCGTCGACGCCGTTGACGGCCCGCAGGTCATGACGACCAAGCTCTGGAAGGCCGCCGAGAAGATGAACATTTCCCGTTCCATCTTCATCAACCATGTCGACCGCGAGCATGCCGACTTCGGCGCCGCCATGGCTCTGCTGCATGCGCGTTTCGGCAAGCGCCTTTCGCCGGTCACGCTGCCCATCGGCCAGGAGGCCGCTTTCGAGGGCGTCATCGACGTCGTGCGCATGAAGGCCCGCTACTTCGGCAAGGACGACACGGCCGAGCGCGTCGAGGACATCCCCGCCGAGTACCAGGAGCGCGCCGACTCGGCCCGCGAGCGTCTCGTCGACGCCATCGCCGAAGCCGACGAGGAAATCATGATGAAGTACCTCGAGGGCGAAGAGCTCACGCAGGACGAAGTCGAGAAGTGCATCCATGACGCCATCAACCAGGGCATCTTCGTCCCGGTGTACGTTGGCTCGACCATCATCAAGCAAGGCATCCAGGGCCTCATGGAGGACATCGCCACGTTCTTCCCGCATCCGCGCGAGCATGCCGCCTACGTGCTCACCGATGGCGACAAGGTCGCAATCGACGAGGGCGGCCAGCCTGCCGGCTTCGTGTTCAAGACGACGTCCGACGCGTTCGTCGGCCGCCTGTCCTACGTCAAGGTGCTGACGGGCACGCTCGAGCCCGGCCAGGACGTCATCAACTCCCGCACCGGCGACAAGGAGCGCGTCGGCAAGCTGCTCGTCATGATGGGCAAGGAGTCCACCGAGGTCAAGTCCGCCAAGGCCGGCGACATCATCATCATCCCGAAGCTCGACAACGCTCGCGTGGGCGACACGCTGTCCGCTGACGGCAAGCTCGAGCTCGCTCCCATCCCGCTGCCCACGCCGCAGTACCCGGTTGCCATCGAGGCCGCCAACAAGAAGGAAGAGGACAAGCTCGGCACGTTCCTGGCCAAGGCCGCCGAGACCGATCCCACCATCCAGATTCGCCGCGACGAGGAGACGCATCAGACCATCATCACCGCCATGGGCGACGAGCAGATCAACACGCTGCTCATCCGCATGAAGGAGAACGGCAACGTCGAGGGCAAGCTCATCCCCGTGCGCATCCCGTACCGCGAGACCATCCGCAACAAGGCCGAGGCCCAGGGTCGCCACAAGAAGCAGACCGGCGGTTCCGGCCAGTTCGGCGATTGCTGGCTGCGCCTCGAGCCCAACCCCGACATGGGCTACGAGTTCGTGGACGAGATCAAGGGTGGTGCCATCCCCGGCGGCCTGATCCCGGCTGTCGACAAGGGCGTCCAGGACTCCATGACCGAGGGCTTCCTGGCCGGTTATCCGATGGTCGACATCAAGTGCACCGTGTTCGACGGCTCGTACCACTCCGTCGACTCCAACGAAATGGCGTTCAAGACGGCAGCGCGCATCGGCTTCCGCGCCTGCTGCGAGAAGGCCAACCCGGTCATTCTCGAGCCGATGGCCGACCTGCGCGTGACCGTGACCGACGAATACGCCGGCGCCGTCATGGGCGACATCTCCACCCGCCGCGGCCGCATCGTCGGCACCGAGGCCGGAGATGCCGGCGAGACCGTCATCATCATGCGCGCGCCGTATGCCGAGGTCGTCAACTACACCCGCGACCTGCGCTCCATGACGCGCGGCCAGGGTTCCTACACGATCGAGATCAACGGCTACGAGCAGGCTCCCGGCGACGTCCAGAAGAAGCTCGTCGACGAGTACCAGGCTGCCCGCGCTGCAGGCAACTAACGCTCGGTAAACAGCACTGCAAACGAGAGGCGCCCACATCGGGCGCCTCTTTTTAAGTTGAAAGGCAACGGAGACGGACGGCGTTGCAATCTATTGGAAAGCTGGCTTCTCGTTTGCGTTGCAGCCTTCCATCCAGTCGCTCACTTGCTCGATATTGTGCCAATCGTACAGCAAGTTGGCGTAATACAGCGCAAGTGAGCGGCGCCTTGCAGGATACGGGGCAGCGGGACGGACCTGTGCGCTAGATCGGGAAGGAGAGGCCGTCGGCGGCGGGTTGGACGCGACCGTCGTATTGGGTGAGGTACTCCTCGAGTTCTGCGAGCGTGATGGGCTCGCTGTAGTGCATGCAGAGATGCGTGAGGTAGATTTTGCCGGCGTCGAGCTCGAGGCCTTCCTCGATGGTCTCCTGCACGCTGTGGTGCGACTGGGGATAGCCGTTTTCCTTCCAGTAGGTCGCATCCATCGCCAGAATGTCGACGCCCTTCACGCGCTCGGCCGTTTCGGGCGGAAGCTTGCCGGTATCGCAGGCGTAGAACATGCGCGTCTCGTCTGTTTCGATGAGGTAGCCATACGTGCCGGGAGCATGGGTCACGGGAAGCGCCGTGTACTTCACGCCGTCGAGCTCGAGCTCCTCGAACGGGTTCCATTCGCACGTGGCCAGGCAGTACATCATGTACTCGAATTCCTTTCCGATGCTCGCGAGGGTGTAGGGGCTCGCGTACGTGGGCAGCTGCGTCTTGGTCAGCAACTGGACCATGTATTCGAGTTCGCCGAGTCCTCCGACGTGGTCGAAATGCCAATGCGTATAAATGAGGTCGTCGACGTACGACACGTTCTCACGGATGAAGTATTGGCGGATATCAGGCGGGGTGTCGATGAGCGTGCGCGTGGACCCCGTCACCATGGCGCCGCAGTCGCCGCGCCGCGCGCGCGGATTCTCCCGGGCTTCCTTGCAAGCAGGGCAGTTGCAGAAGAAAGCGGGCACGCCGCATCCGGCCCCGCTCCCCATGAACGTAAACGTATGAGATGCCATGATCGTTCCCCTCTACTAACGTGAATCAAGTCTCCAGAGTAAGTGTTTCACTGACAATGTTACAACATCCTGTGTAACAGGTCTCCAGGGCAAGTTTCTCATCGTTAGAGAGACGATTCCCCTGGAGACCTGTTTCACGCTAGCCGAAGACGATGCCGGTGGGGGTGATGTGCACGTAGTAGAGCAGCTCGAGGAAGATGTAGAAGGCGAGCCAGCCGAAGAACAGGCCGTTGGCGTAGCGCGGCGGCATCCTGTGCAGCCACTTGGCCATGATGGGGTACAGCACCCATACGATGAACGTCGCGGCGACCGAGTAGACGAGGGTGTTCTGCAAGACAATCTGGCCCATGAAGTTGAAGGGCAAATCGCGGTAATCCCACAGCTCGTAGTTGGCGTTGGCGGTGATGCCGGTGGTGAAGTCGATCGAAGCGCACACGAGCATGTTCACGAGGAAGCTGATGACGAGCGCCAGCGCGACATTGCCCTTGAACTTCTTCAGCAGCCATTCCTTGAACGGCGCCAGCAGAACGGCGATGAGCACGACGGCAAGTCCCTCGGCGGGGTAGGGGCACAGCCACCAATCCCACAGCTGTGCGTGCGTGAAGTCGTAATCGCCCATGACCACGCCGAGCACGATGAGCCAGCAGAAGCCGATTTCGGCCCAATGTCCCATGATCGAGAACGCGCAGTAGTAAATGCCGAGGTTCCTGAACCAAGGCCAGGTGAAGGGCTTCTCGTAGATATCCTCGTCGGCGTTCGAGGTCGGCTGAGGATTGGTGCTGGGCGGCACGACGAAGATTCGCTTGACCTTGGGCGAGAAGGCGAAATAGCCGAGGATGAAGAACGACCCGCCAAAGTAAAGGATGCCGCCTGCAATCACGAGGGGCAGGCTGAGGACGGCGGCGATTTTCTCGAACTCGCCGCCGAAGATGACGTCGAGTATCGAGAGCACGATGACGCCAGACATGGACAGCACGACGAACAGGCGCGTGCCGGTGGAGCGACGCTCGATGAGCCAAACGGAACGGGCAGCCGCGATCATGACGGCGCCGACGCGCAGCATTGATATGTCGTATATGAAATGGGCCGGATTCGATACAAGGCCATAGCCGAGCACGGCGATCATCACCGAAAGGAAATAGAACTCGATGATGCGGATAATCGGTCCGAAGGGCTCGCGCGAAGTGGACGCATCCGCCGTCGTCACGGTGTTCGTCATAGTGGTTGTCGGTTCCTGGTTCTTCATTTCATATAAAGGTACGCCCTTGCCGGCTGATATGTCTCACGCTGTAAACTTACCGACAAAAACGACAGCTCCATGTGCTGGGGACCGTTCTGGTCAATCTCGGGGGAGGGGTGGTGAAACCTCATTCGCGTGTAGGAACCCTACTGACCGTACATTTGGGGACTGTCCCCAAATGTATAGTGACCTCCGAGTCTCCCCAACGGTCACTGACCGTACATTTGGGGACTGTCCCCAAATGTATAGGGCCGAGCGAAAACTCGGCCCTTGGAATTGCGTGAAGCTGCAGCGCTCGTTTATTCCGCCGCAGGCGGTGCGGGCTCGGGCGCGGCGGCGGGGGCGTCGGCGACAACTTCCTTGAGCGCGGCGGCGATGCCGGCGAGTCCCTGCATGTCGGACGGGATGATGAGCTTGGTGGCCTGCCCGCGCGACACTTCCTTGAGCGCCTCGAACGATTGCAGCGTGAGCACGGCGGAGTCGGCGCCGGCTTCGCGTACCATGCGGATGCCGTCGGCCGTGGCCAGCTGGACGTTGCGGATCGCCTGGGCCTCGCCCTCGGCGTCGAGGATCTGACGCTCCTTCTCGGCTTCGGCGGCCAGGATGACGGTCTGCTTGCGCGCCTCGGCGGAGAGGATCTGGGCTTGCTTGTTGCCCTCGGCGATGGTGATGGCGCTCTGCTTCTGGCCTTCGGCGAGCAGGACCGCCTCGCGCTTCTCGCGTTCGGCCTTCATCTGCTTTTCCATGGCTTCCTGGATCTGGCGCGGCGGTGTGATGTTCTTCACTTCGACGCGGTTGACCTTGATGCCCCAGGCGTCGGTGGCCTCGTCGAGGATGGAGCGCATCTGCGCGTTGATGGTGTCGCGCGAAACGAGCGTCGTGTCGAGGTCCATGTCGCCGATGATGTTGCGCAGCGTGGTTGCGGTGAGGTTCTCGATGGCCATGATGGGGTTCTCGACGCCGTAGCAGTACAGGCGCGGGTCCATGACCTTGTAGAAGATGACCGAGTCGATGGACATCGTGACGTTGTCCTTGGTGATGACGGGCTGCGGCGGGAAGTCGGCCACCTGCTCCTTGAGCGAGATGTGTGCGCGGATGTGGTCGATGAACGGCACTTTGAAATGCAGGCCGTTGCTCCAGGTCGTCAGGTACGATCCGAGCCTCTCGACGACCATCGTCTCGGCCTGGGGCACGATCTTGATGCACGATAGCGCCAGGAAGACGACGATGACGATGAGGACCAAAAGGGGTAGTAAAGCTCCGATCATGTTACATCCTTTCTACGACGAGCTTTATCGACTTGTTGTCAACGACGCGGACGCGCGCGCCCGCGTCGATCGGCGATCCGTCAGCCGAGATGGCCGCCCAGGTCATGTGGTCGGGCGTTTCGACACGGCCGACCATGGCATCGTTGTCGATCGCCTCGACGACGACCGCGTTGCTGCCGACGGGGCTCGCCTCGTGCTCCTTGCCGCGCTTGCGGTTCTTCATGATGACGGGCCTGAGCAGGACGAGGCAAGCGATGGACACGACGAGGAACACCGCGAGCTGGACCACGAGCGATCCGCCCAAGAAGGCGACGACGAACGCGGCGAGCGCGCCGACGAAGAACCACAGCGTGATGAGGCCGAACGACACCGCCTCGACCACGGCCGCTATTGCCGCGACGACGAGCCATACGAATGGTGAAGCAAGCAGGGTGTCTATGCCCATGGTTATCCCGTTCCAGTCCTCACGATCGATCCAGCCGCTCGGCTGAATTTGTTTCGTTTGAGTATAGCAAAACGGAGGCGTCGGGCGCACCAGGCACTGCTTCTGTAATGCTTACGTAAGGTGATGCATTATCTCCGAAACAATGCATCATAAATTGCATGCAATTGATTGTTTAAATCGTCATGAAACTACCTTTACACTCAGCGCGGGTTGTGCTTTATGCGGTATGATACCCCTCGCGTAAATCGTGAAAACCAGGGTAGTACGCGCCCTGGGCAATCATGAAAGGTGTTCTAATGACAGAAGAGAAGGACATCCTGACGTTGCCTCACGATCAACTCGAGGCGTTGCAACTCGAGGGGGTCAAGAAGACAATCGTCACCTGCTACGAGAACGTCCCGTTCTACAAGCAGCTGTTCGACGACGCCGGGTTCGATCCCTATGGTGTCGAAACTCTTGCCGACGTGGCCAAGGCTCCGTTTACCACCAAGCAGGATTTGCGCGACAACTATCCGTTCAACCTGTTCGCCGTTCCACTGAAGGACGTTCGCGAGATTCATATGTCTTCGGGTACGACCGGCGTTGCCACCGTGGGCGGTTACACCGAGCACGACCTCGAAATCTGGGGCGATTGCTTCGCGCGCGGCATCGAATACGCGAACGGTGGCGAAGACGACATTTGCCACGTGTGCTATGGGTACGGCCTGTTCACGGGCGGCCTTGGCGCCCATTACGGCGGCATTGCCGCAAAGTGCACGACCATCCCGATGTCTGCGGGCAACACCGAGCGCCAGATTCGCATCCTGCGCGAGATGGGCTCGACCATCATCTGCTGCACGCCGTCTTACGCCATGCATATCGCCGATACGGCCATCGCCATGGGTCTCGACCCGGCCAAGGACTTCCACCTGCGCGCCGGCATCCACGGTGCCGAGGCGTTCTCCGACAACTTCCGCGCCGACCTCGAGAAGAAGCTCAACTACAAGGTGCTCGACGTTTACGGCCTGACCGAGACGATGGGCCCGGGCGTGGCCATCGAGTGCTGGGAGCAGCAGGGCCTGCACCTGGCCGAAGACCACTTCTATGCCGAGATCATCGATCCGGAGACCGGCGAAGTGCTGCCCGACGGCGAATGGGGCGAGCTCGTGCTGACCACGGTCGACCGCGAGGCGACGCCCGTGGTGCGCTACCGCACGCGCGACATCACGCGCATCATGCCGGGCGAGTGCCCCTGCGGGCGCACGCATCGCCGCATCGACCGTCTGCACGGCCGTACCGACGACATGCTCATCATCCGCGGCGTCAACGTCTTCCCGAGCCAGATCGAGGACGTCATGAAGACGGTGCCCGAGCTGTCCAGCTGGTACCAGGTCGAGGTCACGACCGTCGATCACCTCGACCGCGTCACGCTCAAGGTCGAGCTCGAGCAGGGCTTCGGCTTCGACGAGATCCGCGAGATCGAGGCGCTGCAGAAGGAAGTCGAGTCCAAGATGAAGAGCGCGCTGTCCGTCGGCCTGAAGGTCAAGATCGTCGAGCCGAAGTCGATTCCGCGTTCCGAAGGCAAGGCAAAGCGCGTCATCGACTTGCGCGAGAAGGGAGAATAGCATCATGATCGACCAGATTACCGTCTTCCTGGAGAACTCGGAGGGGCGCTTGGCTGCGCTCTGCCGCACGCTCGCCGATGCTGGCGTCAGCATGTCTGCGCTGACCATCGCCGACACGACCGACTACGGCGTCGTCCGCATCATCTGCGACAAGCCCGAGCATGCGCTCGAGGTCTTGGAGCAGGCCGATTTCCGCGCCGTCGCCACGAAGGTTTCCGCCATCCAGGTCCCCAACAGGCCCGGTGGGCTCGCCGACCTGCTCGACACGCTCGGCTCGCTCGACCTCAACATCGAGTACGGCTACTGCTTCTCCATCAACGGCGACACCGCCGTCGATGTCCTGAAGATTCGCGGCGAAGCGCAGGCCGCCGACGCCGCCAAGACCATCGAGGAAGCCGGGTTCAAGCTGCTGTCCCAGGAGGACGTGGCGTAACCTCAAAACGGCATTGCCAAAACAAAAAGGAGGCCCTTTGTTTCGGGCCTCCTTTTTTTCGTGAACGTGAAACGGGCCTCCAGGGCAATGTATTAAAACCCTGAAACACTTCCCCTTGGCGGGTTCAGGCAATCATTGCACCTTCAGTCGACATATCGTGCGGGCCCTTACCCCACCGAGCCGGCATTCAGCTCCGCTTTGCCAAGCGCGCCTCTCCGGCGTACGGACCGAAAGGGAGTCTCCCCAACGGTCACGGACCGAAAGGGAGACTCCCTTTCGGTCCGTATGAAGCATTTCCCCTGGAGATCCGTTTCGCCCTTTAGTCTCGACTCGGAGGGTCGAGGGGGATGATGCGCGGCTGAAGCATAGTGCTCCAGACGGCGCATGTTTCGCAGCTCTTGCCGCTGCAACCCGAACATCCTGCGGCCTCGGTCGCGTTTCCGCGCGGGCCTTTCGCATCGTCGTGGCCGCCGCAACATCCGCCGCTCTTGCGTTTGAAAAACGTCGCGCGGACGGCAAGTGCCAATACGGCGACGACGATCGCGAGAATGACCCAGCTGGCGAAGTTCATGGCGCTACGCCTCTTCCGAAACGTGGCCCGCGGGCATGGGGCGGAACAAGCCGAACAGGATGAGGGCGATCAGCAAGAACGCCACGACCGTGCCGATGCCGAACGTGCCGGTGGTCACGAGGTTGCCGACCTGGAAGATGATGAGCGCGAGCGCGTAGGCCCAGCCGCACTCCCAGCCGATGGCCGTCCAGAACCACTTGTTGAAGCCGCCCATTTCGCGCTTGATGGCGCCCATCGCGGCGAAGCACGGCGCGCAGAGCAGCTGGAACGTCATGAACGAGAAGGCTGCGACAGGCACCGCCGCCTGCGATCCGGCCGTGACGGCGAGCGACTGCAGGAACGCGGTCGACCAAGCGCCACCTGCACCGCTGAACAGCACGGCCATGGTTCCGATGACGTTTTCCTTCGCGATGAGGCCGGTGACGACCGTCGAGGCGGATTGCCAGTTGGCGAACCCGAGGGGCGTGAAGAGCCAGGCGAACGCGTTGCCGAAGTAGGCGAGCAGCGAGTAGTCCATGAGGTCTTCGCCGACCCACATGAACTTGCCTTCGTACACGCCGTAGCCGGACAGGAACCACACGACGACGGTGGCGAGCAGGATGATGGTGCCCGCCTTCTTGATGAATGCCCACGCACGCTCCCACATGCTGCGCAGCAAGTCGACGAGGCGCGGCAGTCGATATTCGGGCAGCTCCATGATGTAGGGCGTCGTCTCGCCCATGAAGGGCTTCGTCTTGCGCAGGATGATGCCCGACACGATAATCGACGCGATGCCCATGAAGTAACAGAGGGGAGCGACCCACCACACGCCGCCGAACACGGCTGTCGAGATGAGCGCGATGATGGGCAGCTTGGCCGAGCACGGCATGAACGTGGTCGTCATGATGGTCAGGTGACGCGATGCTTCCGATTCGATGGTGCGCGAGGCCATGATGCCGGGTACGCCGCAGCCGGTGCCGACGATCATGGGGATGAACGTCTTGCCGGAAAGACCGAACCTGCGGAAAATCCGGTCGAGGATGAACGTGACGCGCGCCATGTACCCGCAGCTTTCCAGGATGGCAAGCAGGAAGAACAGGATCATGATCTGCGGGACGAATCCGAGCACGGCGCCGACGCCCGCGACGATGCCGTCCATGATCAGGTCGTAGAGCCAATCGACGCAGCCGACGGATTCGAGCGCCGAGCCGATGAAGACGGGGATGCCGGGAATCCAGATGCCGTACGCGCTATGGTCGCTGGGAGCGGGCACCTTGACGCCCTGGGGGATGCGGTTGACCGTTCCCGTTTCCTCGGATTCCTCCTCGGTGAAACCGTCGAAGTTGTAGATGACGGCTTCGACGGCCGATTCGCGGCCTTGTTCGGCGATCTCGGCATTGCGCTCGTCAGCCATCTTCTGCGCCTTGGCTTCGTTTTCGGCCCCAGCGTACACGAAATAGTCGGTTTCGGTCGCTTCTTCTTCGTCAACCGAGATGAGCTCGGCTACGACGCCGGCCTTCGACGCGGCCGCTTCGAAGGTCGCGAGCGCTGCGGTGGCATCGCTGCTTTCGGGATCGGGCTCGAAGCCATCGCCGAGGGCTTCGAGCACTTCCTCGTCGGGTTCGGCGAGGAAGTGGGCTGCGACGGTGTCGGTTTCGATGCCCTGTTCCGATGCTGCCTCGAGATAGGCTGCGATAGCGGCCTGCGCCTCGTCGTAGGGCTCGGCCACTTCGTCGTAGGCCGCCTGGGCGCTCTGGTCGGGATTGACAATCGCGGTCGGGTCGAGATACCAGCCGTCGCCGAACACGCCGTCGTTGGCCCAGTCGGTCGCAATGCCGCCGACGGTGCTGATCGAGATCCAGTAGATGGCAACGATGATGACGGCGAAGATGGGAAGCGCGAGGATGCGGTTGAGCAGCACGCGGTCGATCTTCTCGGTCATGGAGAGCTCGGGGTCGGTGCGCTTTTGGACGTTGTTGATGAACCCCGTGATGTAGTCGTAGCGGGCGTTCGCGACCACGGCGTCGGCCTTGTCGCCGAAACGCGCCTCGACGGCGCGGACGTGCTCGTCGAGGTCGTGGATGGGGCCGTGCTCGGCGAGGATGCGCTCGTCGCGCTCGAGGTACTTGATGCAGTGGAAGCGCTTGACCTGCGGCTCGACCGATTCCGGCAAATCGCCTTCGAGGTGTTCGATGAGCTGCTCGAGGTCGGGGGAGAATTTGCAGGGCACGGGCGCTACCTTGTCGGCTGCAGCCTTCTTGACTGCCTCGACGACGTCATCGATGCCTTCGCCCCTTAGGGCCGAGATTTCTATGACCGGCAGTCCGAGTGCTTTCGACAGCGCGTCGGAGTCGATCTCGTATCCGCGCTTGCGAACGATGTCCATCTGGTTGAGCGCGATGACGACCGGCGTGCCGAACTCCATGAGCTGCGTGGTCAAGTACAAGTTGCGCTCGAGGTTGGACGCGTCGACGATGTTGAGGATGATGTCGGCCTCGCGGTGCTCGAGGTAGTCGCGTGCCACGATTTCCTCGTTGGAATACGGCGTGAGCGAGTAGATGCCCGGCAGGTCGACGACGTCGACGTCCTCGCTGTTCCTGAGCTTGCCCGTCTTTCGCTCGACCGTCACGCCCGGCCAGTTGCCGACGTACTGATGGTTGCCGGTGAGCTGGTTGAACAGGGTGGTCTTGCCTGAATTGGGATTGCCGACGAGCGCGATAGTCATGCCCATTGGGGGTGTCCTTTCGGGTTAGTACAATCGTAAGGGTAGAGTTTGATGGGTCTTACAATTTTGAGACGCAAAAGTGCCCCGGGGAACCGGGGCTGAAGAGAACCTATGCTGGTATTACCTCGATGTTGGCAGCATCCGAGCGCCTGAGGGACAGGTGGTAGCCGCGCACCGTGACGTCGATCGGGTCGCCGAGCGGCGCAACCTTGCGCACGCTGATCTGCGCGCCCTTGGTTATGCCCATGTCCATGATGCGGCGGCGGATCTCGCCGTCGTCATTGAGCTTCGATACCGTGCACGTTCCGCCGACTTCGATGTCGTTGAGCGTCATCTGCCACTCCATTCCCGAAAGGCGCCTAAAAGGCCGTAATCGCAAGTAAACGTTTTCAAACAAAACGAAGGTTAACGGAGTGCAACAATAAAGTCAACCCTGTCGTACAACCCAATCGGACAAACGGACAACTTTTTTCTGTCGCATTCTGCCGCCCGTTGGTGAGACCCCATTTACTGACAGAAAAGGGAGTCTCCCCAACGGTCTGAGACCGAAAGGGAGTCTCCCTTTCGGTCCCCTCGGCCGAAATAAATACGTTGACGTGAACGGCTGCGGGCTTAGAGGCCGCGGGCGGCGCGCCACTCGCGGGGGGTTTCGCCGACTTCCTCGCGGAACGCCTTCGCGAACTTGGAGGGGTTTGTGTAACCGACGGCGGCTGATATCTGGGCGATGGGGAGGTCGGTGCCCTCGAGTAGCTCTTGGGCCATCCCGATGCGGTACGAGCGATACCACTGGTATATGGGCACTCCCATGACCGCGCGGAACGTCTGTTTGAGCATGGTCGGCGACGTGCTGCATTCATGCGCGATCTGGGGGATTGTCAAAGGCTTGTTGACGTTGAGCGTCATGATTTCCTGGGCGCGCCGCGCGAGCGAAACATGCGCAGGATCGGTGTCCTTTGACTCGTGCGCGTCGAGCTCGTTTAGCTTCGTCAGAAGGTCGTTGATGCGCTTGCGAACATGGTCGCGGTTGCATGCCGAAACCGAAGAATCGATAAGATCGAACAGCTCGTCCACGCGTTGCTGCGTTATTTCGGATGATGGGGAGCTCATCGATTCCTACGATTCCTCTGCACGTAGTTAATGAAGGATAACACGAGTAAGATAGAGCAAACTAAATCGATACGCAACGGAAAAATCACGCTTTTGGAAAAATTAGCCTTATGTGACACGCCTGATGAAAGTAAAAATCCAAACGGACAACCCAAAAAGTCAAATTTGGATAACTACGCGATAAATTTCGTCAGCGTTCCTGTTTTCAATCAGTAAGCCGTGGTAGACTTCCCGTCGAATTACCACAGACTTACTTTTCTAACGGAGCGAAATGTTGTCAATGAGTACGAGAGTCGAGAGCCGGAATATCGGATTCGTAAAAGCGTTGCATATCTTGATCGCACTGTCGTTGGAGCTGTGTACGATGATGCCGTGCACGGCATTTGCCGATGGCGACGAGATCTACGAGACATGGGCCGACTACAGCGCCGCCAACGGCACTGAGGGCATCACCTGGAACATCGTCGCCGACGAGATGGACAAGCTCATCTACGGCGCCGTCGAAGCCTACGAGGCGGGGGACGCCGACAAGGCCTACCACTATATCAACGACTGCGGCTACTACGGCTGGTACGAGACGACCGGCTTCGAGCGCACCGTGCAGGGCGCCATCTCCGGCAGCCGCGTTTCAGAAGTCGAGCTCGCGTTCTCGACGACGCGTTCCGTCGCGAAGAAGGGCGGTTCGCTTGACGAGTTCAAGTCCGAGTGCGACCACCTGTCCTCACTCATCCACGAGGACGCCAACACCCTCGACGGCGTTTCCGGCGATGCGTCCTCGGGCACCGTCGACCTGGGTTACGAGCCCGACGAGGTCGTGTACGAGACATGGGCAGACTTCACCGCAGCCCGTCCGGACGTGACGGTGACGTGGAACGTCGTGGCCAACGAGATGGACAAGCTCATCTACGGCGCCGTCGACGCGTACGAAGCGGGGGACGCCGACAAGGCCTACCACTACATCAACGACTGCGGTTACTACGGCTGGTACGAGACGACCGGCTTCGAGCGGACCGTGCAGGGCGCCATTTCCGGCAGCCGCGTGTCGCAAGTCGAGCTCGCGTTCTCAACGACCCGCTCGACGGCCAAGAAGGGCGGCTCGCTCGGCGAGTTCACCGACGAGTGCAACGAGCTTTCCGCCATGCTGCACGAGGATGCCAACATCCTGGACGGCACGACCGGGTCGAGCTCTTCCGAAGCCAGTGGCGAATCGTCCGCTATCGCGACGGTAGGCGGTGGTTACGGCAGCGCGATCGCCACCTTCATCGCCGCGTTCGGCATCATCTTGCGCGAGGGCGTCGAGGCCATCCTCGTCATCGGTGCCATCATCGCGTACCTGGTCAAGTCCGGCAACAAGAAGAGCCTCAAGCAGGTCTACATCGGCGCAGTGCTCGGCATCGTCTGCAGTTTCGTCGCAGCATGGCTGCTCACGGTCACGCTTGCGGCCGGCCAGGCTCCGCAGGAGCTCGTCGAAGGCTTTACGGCCCTGTTCGCCGTCGTCGTCCTGTTCTGGGTTTCCAACTGGATGCTGTCGAAATCCGAATCCAAGGCGTGGAGCGCCTACATCGAGCGCCAGGTCGAGAGCTCGGTTTCGAAGGGTAGCGTGTTCGCGCTCGCGTTCACCGCGTGGCTGGCCGTGTTCCGCGAAGGCGCGGAAGTCATCCTGTTCTACCAGCCGCTGATCAACGGGGACTATCCGGGAGCGCTTTGGGGCGGTTTCGGCGTCGGCTGCATCGTCATCGCCGTGATTTTCGTGCTCATACGGTTCTTCAGCGTGCGCCTGCCGCTCAAGCCGTTCTTCCTGGCCATGTCGATCCTCATGTTCCTCATGTGCATCAGCTTCCTGGGCAACGGCATCAAGGAGCTTATCGAGGGCGGTCTGATCTCGGCAACGAACCTCGGCTGGTTCGAGCAGAACGAGGTCCTGGGCATCCTCGGCGTGTATCCGATAGCCGAGACGCTGTTCCCGCAGATCATCCTCACGATCATCACCATCATCACGTTCATCGTGCAGATTCGACGCAACCGCGCCTTGGCCGCCCAGGCGGACGCCTCCTCCGACAAGCCGGCTGAAGACGGGCAAGGCGACGCGTCATCGAACGAGGGATTAGCGGAAGCGTAAAGGACGTTTCCGAATCCGATAGTAGGACAAGAGTAGGAAAGGGAAGGTTTATGGAAAAGAAAAACCTGAAAGCGCTTTTCAGCGCAACCGCCGTGGCCTGCGCGCTCGTCGCATGCTTCGGTCTGGCCGCTTGCGGTAGCTCCACGGCGAGCTCTGCTGCGAGCGCGGCATCGAGCGCGGCTTCCGCTGCTGCTTCCGAGGCTGCCTCCACCGCATCGGCTGCTGCTTCCGAGGCCGCTTCTGCTGCTTCCGAGGCCGCTTCTGCCGCAGCGTCCGCTGCCGCACCGGGCGAGGCCGCTGGCTTCACCGAGATCCCCATCTTCGAGGACGAGACCGCTGGCTTCCTGAACGTGTCGGCCGTCTACTTTCAGCCGGTTCCCATGACCGACGGTGCTTCCATCGAGGACAAGAACCTGCACCTCGAGGCTGACATCGCGGCTAACGAGAACAACTTCGGCTTCGGCGTTGGCGACTGGGTACCGTACCTGACCGTCGACTACAAGGTCATCGGCTCCGACGGCAAGACCGCCGCTGAGGGTACCTTCATGGAGATGAGCGCTTCCGACGGCCCGCACTACGGCGCCAACATCGCTCTCGACAAGGCCGACACCTACACGCTCGAGATTACCATCAAGAGCCCGGCTGACAACAACTACCTGCTGCACACCGACGCGGAGACCGGCCCTGGCGCCAAGAGCTTCGACGACGGTGTCGAGTGGCCGCTCGTCGTGAAGTACGAGGGCTGGGACTACACCCCGCAGGAGTGGTAATTCACTAGCGATCTAGCTGGGAATTTGCCGTAACCGACTGGGCCGTCCGCTGGGCGGCCCAGTTCGGCGTCTGGAATCAGGTGTTAGGCACGTGCGTTGTCGAGCGAAAACCCAAGCGCGTGGCACCTGGTTTCGAAAGAACGTGAAGGATAGCATATGCTGACTTACATCATATTCGTTATCGAGGACCTCATCTCCACGGCCATCTTGGTCGGCTTGGCGCTCTCGTATGCGCGGGCGGCCCAAGGCAAGACGGGCATTCGCATCGTGCTCGGCGGCGTTATCGTTGGCTTGGCGCTCTCGATCGTCATGGCCGTCATGAAGCAGACGACCAACATGGTCGATACTGGAACGTGGAACATGCGCATATTCTGGGTGGCGTTTGCGGCCCTCGTCGTGTTCCTGCTCTGCTTCATCAGGCCGATCACCCGGAACAAGATCGGCGGAAAGGTCGGCATGGTCGCCCTTTCCGTGTTTGTGTTCTGCCGCGTGTTCTACAAAGTGCCCGATGTGTACTTATATCCGTTCAATTTCAGCCTTTCGGACGGCAACATCATGTCGAGCGACTTCTTCACGCGCCTCGCCGGGTACCTGATCGGCGTCGTCGTCATCGTTCTCGTGATCGTGGGCTTGTACAAGTCGCTCAAGTCGCTCGAAAGGAAGCCGATTGGAATAGCGGCCGCGGCGGTGGCGACGATCATCGGCGTCGTGCAGATGATGACGTGCCTGCAGACGATGCTCGCGCGTCGCATGATCGCCCAGAACCACACGCTCTTCGAAATCGTCAAGTTCTTCTCGAACAATGCGACGGCGTTCATGTTCGTCATCATGGTGGCCGCCATCGCACTGTCCATCATCGTCATCGCCCTGAGCCTCCGCGACAACGAGCCGTACCACAATCCGGCCGAGCATCGTAAGAACAAGGCCCGCTGGCGCAATCGCAGGCGCTGGGCGATCTGCCTCATCGTGTGCATGGCCTTCTCCGTGATAACGCTCACGGTGGTGAAGGATTACGAGAACCGCGGTCCCGAGCTATCGGTGTCCGAGGAATGCGAGGTCTCGAACGGCGCGATGCGCATCCCATTCGAGCAGGTCGAGGACGGCCACCTGCACCGGTTCACCTACACGACCGAAGCGGGCTACACGACGAAGGCGGGCTATACCACGACCGGCGACGTGGGCATCCGCGTCATCGTGATCAAGAAGCCGGGCGCCAACACGTACGGCATCGGGCTGGACGCCTGCGAGATCTGCGGCCAGACCGGGTACTACGAGCGCGACGGCCAGGTCGTGTGCATCAAGTGCGACGTCGTCATGAACATCAACACGATCGGGTTCAAGGGCGGATGCAACCCCATACCCATCGAGTACAGCATCGAAGACGGGTACATCAACATCCCGACTGACGGGCTGTGTGATTACGAGAAGACGTTCAAGTAGCCAAGGGGAGGTGTAAGCGTTGTTTTTTAGAATGGTAAAAGGCGTCCTGTTCCGCCAGAAGGGCAAGATGTTCATGATCGCCTTCACCATCGCCTTGGGCGCATCGTTGGCGACTGCCATGCTCTCGGTCATGTTCGATGTCGGTGACAAGGTCAACCAGGAGCTGAAGACCTACGGCGCCAACATCACGGTCGTTCCCAAGGAAGAATCGGTCGTGAGCGATCTGTACGAAGTCGAGGGCGCATCGTCGATCCCGACGTCGTACCTCAAGGAAGACGAGCTGGGCAACATCAAGACCATTTTCTGGGCCTTCAACATCGTCGACTTCGCGCCGTTCATCACGACGCAGGTCGATCACGGAAGCGGCGAAGTGCCCATCGTGGGCTCGTGGTTCAACCACCATCTGTCGCTGCCGACGGGCGAGGAGCTTGACGCGGGCATCATCAGCATGCGCTCGTGGTGGAAGCTGGACAGCGGCCGCTGGCTCGACGAATCGATTGCCGAAGACGCCGAGAAGATCATGGTTGGAAAGACGCTTGCGGGCGAGCTCGGCGTGACGACCGGCGACAAGCTGCAGATGAAGGGCGAGAAGGATGGCGGTTCCTACGAAATCGTCGGCGTGTTCGATGCCGGCGGCGACGAGGACAGCCAGATCTACGCTCCGCTCGATTTCGTGCAGAAGCTGTCGGGGACGGAAGGGCTCGTGTCGAGCATCGAGGTCAGCGCGCTCACGACGCCCGACAACGAGCTGTCGCGCCAGGCTGCGAAAGATCCGAGCAAGCTGACCGTCGCGCAATACGAGACGTGGTACTGTACGGCCTACGTGAGCTCGATCTGCTACC
>CAMOLA010000012.1 GCA_946618265.1 uncultured Eggerthellaceae bacterium | reverse complement strand
CGCAGGAAGAGCCGCAAGCCCAGGAAGACCTCGGGCAGCAGCAGGCGACGCAAGACCAGCCGCAGGTGAGCGGCACCGATTGGGAAAAAGCTGTCGCCGAGCGCGACGAGAAGATTGCCGCGCTCGAGGCCCAGGTGGCCGAGGCGGCGAAGAACGCCGAGACGGCCGAGCAGCTGCGCGGCGAGATCGCCGAGCTCAAGGCCCAGGGCGAGAGCGACCGTATCGACTTCAGGCTGCAGCTCGCGGGTGTGCGCAACCTGAAGGCTGCCCGTGCGGTCTTGGGCGACCACGGCGGCGACGTCGACGCGCTAAAGGAGGCCGAGCCGTGGCTGTTCGCAGACGCCCCCGCAAAGCAGCAAGGCGGAAAGACCGGACTTCCCAACGCAGGCACGAGCACGGACGCCGGCAAGACCATGAGGCGCTGGCGAAAGCTCGCCGGCCTTGACGATTCCAACGACAACGCATAGGAGGGCTGACAGATGGCTAACAGCATCGAGTTCGCGAAGAACTACACCGGCATTTTGGACGAGGTCTATCAGAGGGCGGCGGTGTCGCGCTGCCTGAACAGCGGCGGGCGCATGGTCCGCGCGGGTCGCAACGCCAAGGAGATCCTCATCCCGAAGATCTCCGTCACGGGGCTCGGAGACTACACCCGCAACGTAGGGTACAAGACAGGCTCCATCACCTACGAGTACGAGACGCACAGCTTCGGCTACGACCGGGCCATACGGCTCTTCGCCGACGTGATGGACGTGGAGGAGAGCGGCGTGCTCGACTGCTTCGTCGAGGCTGGTGCCGAGCTTCAGCGCACGCAGGTGGCCCCCGAGGGCGACGCCTACACCTTCAGCCAGATCGCCTCGACCGAGGGCGTGACCGTGAAGACCGAGGACCTCTCCGAGGCTTCTGCCGTGGACGTGCTCGCCGCCCTGCGCGCCGTGACCAACGACATGGACGAGAGGCAGGTCTCCACCGGCAGCCGCTACCTCTTCATCACGCCGACGCTGCGCGGCGTCCTGGACGACTTCTCGCTAGCGAACCCCACGCGCTCCAACCGCGTGCTGGAACGCTTCAGCCGCATCGTTGAGGTGCCGCAGGTGCGCTTCTACACGGCCATCGACCTGCTCTCCGGCGACGACGACCAGTTCGGCTACCAGAAGGCGGCAGGGACCTATGTAGCCACTACGGACACCGAGGTCGACAGCTCGAAGACGTACTACACGAAGAGCGGAGACGAGTACACGGCCGTGGCGTCGCCCACGAAAAGCGGGCTCGCCAACTACTACGAGCTTGAGGGCGCGGGCGCGGACATCAACTTCATGGTGGTGGAGAAGTCGGCCGTGATCAAGTACGACAAGCACGTGGCGTCGCGCGTGTTCAGCCCCGACGAGCTGGAGGCGCTGGACTCCTACATGCTGAAGTACCGCAAGTACGGCATCGTGAGCGTGCTGGAGAACAAGCTCGACGGCGTGTACGTGAGCGCGAGCACGGAGTAGCGACCGTGACCGTTGCGGTGACATACCAGTTCTATAAGGACGTTTACGGGGGCGGGCTTTCTGAGTCCGCCTTCGGGCTTGCGCTGCCCGCCGCATCTCGCCACGTGCGGTGGCTGGTGGGCGGCGCGGAGCCTTCCGAGGACGAGCTTGAGAGCTATCAGCGGGCCGTGTGCGCGGCCGTGGACGCATTCGCGGAGTTCGGCGAGGGGCAGGTCGGCGGGTTCTCGCTCGGTGACTTCAAGGTGACCCACTACGAGGACGAGGGCACGACCGGCGAGGAGATCGCCACGGCCGATGCTCTCAAGGAGCTGGTGGGGACCTCGCTCGCGTTCAGCGGGGTACGATGATGCGGGCTCTGAGGCCGATACCGCTGCGGCTGCTGGCCGAGGACGCCGTGGTGAGGGTGCCCGACGGTGACGGCGGCTATGGCGAGGGCGTGGCCGTGTCGCACATGCGGTTCGCCCGGACGCAATCGGTTGTGGACGACGAGCATCGCTCGGCTGACGCTGGCAGCGGCAAGGTCTACGTCGACGCGCTTAACAGCGACGGCGCCTTCGAGGTGCCTGCGGGGTCGCGCATCGACATCGGAGGCCATTCCTACTACGTTGTCGAGTGCAAGCGGTGCGAGGACTTCAACGGGCACGTGCACCACTGGGAGCTGGTAGTACGATGAACTGCGCGGATTCGATAGCGGAGATGCTGGCGGACGCCCACTTCTCATGTTACTTCTCAAAAGTTTCGCCGTCGGCGCTGGACTGTCCGGAGCCGATCGTGGTGCTTGAGGGTGCGTTTTCGCGGGATTCCCGGATGGCCGAGGAGGAACGCGGGACGGTGACCATGACGGTGCTGGTCGTTCGAGAGGTTTCTTCCGATGCCGAGGACGTGGCAACGGCCGCGGAGCGCGCTATTCGCCGCGCCGATTGGGAGCCGCATGCAGATGCTGGTACGTATCGCATCGTGAGCATCGACACGACGGCGCCCTCCTTCAAGGAGCGCGATTCGAGTGGGCGATACGTCTGGTCGTTCGAGGTTGTTTGCACGGTGGTGAGGGCGCTGTGAGCGATTTCAAGCGAGATACCGACGAGAAGGACGAGCGCGAGAGCGGCCTGCGCCTTCCCATGCCAGACGAGAAGCCCTCAGCTGCCCGGGAAGGGCGCATCTCGGTCGATGCGTACTCGCTGGCATCCCAGCGGCGGGCAATCGCCTACGGGCGTGCGAGGGGGCGCACATGAGGTCGATAGTCTTCAACGGAGTGGACTTCTCCGAGTTCAGCAGCGCGGAGGTCGTTGAGAAGGCAGCGTTGCCGATCGTCGCGAACACGATGGCGGTTCCCGGGCATGCTGGCGCTCTGCTCGTCTCGGGGCGGATACCGCCGAGAATTGTGTGCGTGCGGCTGTACATGGATGCCAGATACAAGCCGGGGACCAACGAGCTGGCCGATATCAGGCACAGGGTCTATTCTGCTCTCGCTTCCACAGGGGGCGGAACGCTCAGGCTTCCCGACGAGCCCGAGTTGGAGTACCGCGACGTCGTCTGCACCGATGCGGGAGCGTGGTCTTCGCTCTTCGAGGACGGGCACGGCGACGCGGCGTTCACGCTGCTCGACCCGGTCGCCTACGGCATGGAGCGAATCGAGCGCGGCACCTCCTTCGAGGTCGGCGGGACGTGGCCAACATGGCCTACGTTCGAGTTGGTCGCCTCCGCGGGCACTGCGGTGCAGGTTTCCTACGGCGGCAGGCTCGTCAGGATCGAGCACTCCTTCGCGGGCGGCGAGGTCGTTCTCATAGACTGCGAGCGCGAGGTGGTGACCGTCGACGGGGCCGACGCACGCGCTGACGTGACGCTTTCGAGCGACCTAAGCACATTCCCACCTGGGGCATGTGACTTATCAGTCACTGGATGCGCGAGTTTCGTGGTTCGCTTTCGGGAGAGGTGGCTGTGATGGCAGGCGCCATTCCCGTGCTCTGGTGGTTCGACCGCTTCGACGACCGCATCGGCATCCTGCCCGTGGCCGGAGAGCTGGTGCACACCGAGGAGCTGAACGGCGAGGACACCATCGAGTTCGAGACGCGCGAGGTCCCCGCGAAGGGCGACCGGCTGCTGTGGCGCGACGGCGAGACCTTGCGGGAGCACGTCGTGGTGAGGACTGACGAGCCGCTCGTGGGGCTCTGCTCGGTGTACGCGGAATCGTCTCTCTGCGAGCTCTTGGACGACTTCATCGAGGAGGAGCACCTTGTCAACAGGACAGCTGCCCAGGCTCTCGGCACCGCGCTTTCCCATAGCAGATTTACGGTCGGGCTATGTGACTTATCAGTCACGGGTTCATGCGTTTTCTACCACGTGAACGCGCTTTGGGCGGTCAGGCGGGTCGCAGAGGTCTGGGGCGGCGAGGTGACGTCGGCCATAACGGTCGCTGACGGGCGCGTGGCATCGAGGTCCATCCGACTTGAGGAGCAGAAGGGCTACTGGCGTGGGCTTCGCTTCACCTACGGCAAGAACATGGCCGGGTGCACGAGGACCGTGTTGGAGCAGGACGTGTACACGGCGCTCTATGGCTTCGGCGCCGGCCTGCCGCTTACTGACGAAGACGGGCGCTACACGGGCGGCTACCGCAGGAAGCTGACCTTCGGAGAGGTGAACGGCGGCGTCAACTGGATCGGCGACGAGCAGGCTCGGCTGGTCTGGGGGCGGTGGAACGTCGACAGGACGGCGAAGGTTCATTCGTTCGGGCAGGTCGTGTTCAGCGACTGCGACGACCCTGTAAGGCTTCTGGCTCTGACGAGGAAGGCGCTCGTGGATGCGGTGCAGCCCAAGGTCTCCTACGAGGTCGACGTTGCTGCGTTGGACGGCGGCGAGGCGGATTTGGGCGACACGGTTGCCGTGATAGATACCTCGCGGACCCCCGAGTGGCGGTTGAAAGCTCGCGTGGTCAAGAGAGTGCGCACCTTTGGCGATGCCGTGATCTGCCGCGTGACCATCGGGACCGTTCAGCCCGTCGACTACGCGGTGACGAGTTCGCTTGCGGCCGACGTCGCGGCCCTGCAGGACGACGTGGCGGGCATCGACGGCAACCTGAGCGTTGCGACGTCCACGGTCTACGTTCAGGAGACGGTTACCGAGGCCATCGACGATTTGGACGAGCTGGCGGACCTGGACTTCTGACGCTGCAACAGCGCGTTTCTCGATTCCTTGCCATGCCAGCGGTATCATGGTCAGAATCTTCAAAGCACGCGAAAGGACACCCCATGCCGTTTGACTTCAAGAAGGAATACCGCGACCTCTACCAGCCCAAAGCGAAGCCTTCCATCGTGGAGGTGCCCGCAATGCGGTTCCTGGCGGTCGAGGGCGCCGGCGATCCCAACGAGGAGGGCGGCGAGTACAAGCACGCCATCGAGCTGCTTTACGGTGTGGCCTACACCCTCAAGATGAGCTACAAGACGGACCACGCCATCGAGGGCTTCTACGAGTACGTGGTGCCGCCGCTGGAGGGTTTCTGGTGGCAGGATGGCATCAAGGGCGTCGACTACTCGAACAAGTCCTCGTTCAGCTGGATCTCAGTCATAAGAGTTCCGGAGTTTGTAAGCGAGGCGGACTTCGCCTGGGCCGTCGAGATCGCGACCGCCAAGAAAAAGCTCGACTTCTCCCCGGTGAAGCTTTTGGAGATAGACGAGGACCTGTGCGTGCAGTGCATGCACGTAGGCACCTACGACAGCGAGCCCGCGACCGTCGACGCCATGCACGCCTTCGCCAAGGAGCAGGGATACGAGCCGGACTTCTCCGACGTGCGCCGTCACCACGAGATCTACCTCTCCGACCCCCGCAAGGCCGACCCCGCCAAAATGAAGACCGTAGTGAGGCACCCCATCAGGAAAGCCTAGGAAAGCGACCGCCCTGTTTGTGACCGGGCCGTACCCTCTATCTCGACACTGAACGGATGGAGGGTACGGCGTATGCTCGACGGATACGGACTTCACCAGCTGACATGGGACACCTGCGACGAGCGGTTCGGCGACGTGCTCGTGGCATCGCCTGCCGACGCGCAGGATCGTGGCATATCGCTTGCCGTTCGCCAAAACGGGGCAGCTGCCAACCTAGCCGGCGCAACGGTGTACCTCGTGTGGCGGCACAAGGTTACCGGGGAGCGCGGGACGGAGCCCTTCATGGCAATCGACGCTTCTGCCGGTATGTTCTCCGTCTTCTATCCTGCTGCTATGCAGGAGGCCGAGGGCGCCGTGCAGGCGCAGGTCATGGTCTCGCGCGGGGACGATACGTACATCAGCTCGCGCGTGTTCACGATCCGCGTGGAGCCGGTTGTCATCGGCGGCGAGGAGCACGAGGACGGGTTCACGCTGTTCTTAGACGCCATCAACGCCTACGAGCACGCGACCGAGATCACGACCGACGCCGCCACGGCTGCGAACGCTGCGGCTACACTGGCCAATACGGCGCGGGAGAACCTGACGGCGGCGGCCGAGCGCGGCGACTTCGACGGTGCCGACGGCGAGGATGGAGCTGACGGCTTTTCACCCACGGCCACCGTGACGCAGACCGAGGGCGGTTGCACCATCACGATCACCGACAAGAACGGCGCCACCACGGTCGACGTGGCCAAGGGAGTCAAGGGCGACAAGGGCGATACGGGTGACGTCGGGCCGCAAGGTCCCAAGGGCGACACAGGCGACCAGGGACCGCAGGGAATCCAGGGCGAGGTTGGTCCGCAGGGTCCTAAGGGCGACACGGGCGAAACTGGGCCGCGAGGACCGCAGGGTATTCAAGGCGAAACCGGAGCCACAGGCGCTACTGGCCCCCAGGGTCCCAAGGGCGACAAAGGAGACATTGGCGCGACCGGAGCCCAAGGACCGAAGGGCGACACCGGTGACACGGGGCCGCAGGGTGCGACTGGCCCTTCCGGCGCTGACGGCGTCTCCTGCACGCACTCATGGAACGGCTCGGTGCTGTCCGTCACGAGCGCGTCAGGTACGAGCTCAGCTGATTTGCGCGGGCCGCAGGGCATTCAAGGTGTCCAAGGTGCCACCGGTCCACAAGGCGAGACGGGACCGCAGGGAGAGACTGGCGCGACCGGTGCCACGGGACCGCAAGGGCCGAAGGGCGACACGGGCGATGACGGCGCGGACGCCACGATCACCGGCGCTACTGCCACTGTCGATTCTTCCACCGGCACGCCGTCAGTGAGCGTCACGCTGGGCGGCACGGCGTCTGCCAGGACGTTCGCCTTCGCGTTCCACAACCTCAAGGGCGAGACGGGCGCGACGGGACCGACCGGGCCGCAGGGGCCGGCGGGAACGACGCCCGACCTATCCGCCTACGCCACCAAGCAGTACGTGGACGACGCCATCGCCGCACTCGCCAACCTCGAAGAGGAGGAGTTCTAATGGCCATCGGCACCGTTTCTACGAGCATACTTACCGACATAGCCAACGCGATCCGGTTCCAGGCAGGTGTGGCCACGACCTACAAGCCGCGCGAGATGGCGGCCGCCGTATCTGCATTGGAACGAATGCCGGCGACTACCAGGCGCAGCCGTACATGACCTTGGAGTCGGGCGTGCTGCCGGAGTCGGTGTTCTCGGACATCGCCGACGCCATACGCGGGCAGAACGGGCTCTCGACGTTCTATCAGCCCAGCGACATGGCAGCAGCCATATTGGCACTCGAATGGGACGTGGGGTTGAAGCCGAGAGCGGTCCTCACGTCGCTCGGCACGCTGGAGTTCAACTACCTCGATGGGCGACAATGCGCGTCGGGCGGCGTGCCTGTGAACGCCTGGGAGATTGACCCGGCAGGCTTTTCTCGGCTTCGGCGCGGCCATACGACGAGATAAAGCTGCAGGTGAAGAAGGTCGTGTTCCACTCGTCCTGGACGCAGGTCGGGATGACGAACGCGAGTTACCTGCTGAACGCCTTCCAGAACATGACCGAAGTTTCCGGCTTCGAGAACCTGTCCGGCATCACGAGCGCGGCCCAGATGTTCACGAGCTGCCCCATGCTCGAGACGATTTACGCGACGAGCTTCAGCGACACAGGGCTGTCGGGCTCGCTCATGTTCAACGGCTGCAACCGGCTCGTCGGCGGGACCGACGGATTCGTGCCCTCCACAACGAGCGGGGCTTCCGTGTGCAAGCTGGGCGCTGGCGGCGTGCTGACGGACCCGAACAACGACGCGAGGCATTGGTTCTATGCGCACTACTATTCCGATGGCGAGGGCGTGTTGACCGCATCGTCGACGCCGGACTCGACGCGCGAGCTCGTCGCAACCGGGCGCATCTGCGCGGAGGCGAAGTACGTGGGGCTGGGCTTCACGCCCTGGGACGGCGTCACGGGAGCGACGCATCGGCAGCACCTGACGCGCGCGACTTTCGCGGCCGACATGGCGACGTACACGTACCTCAATTTCCAATACATCTTCTACAGCTGCACGAGCCTTGCGTCCGTCTCCGGGCTGGGCAACCTGACAGGCGTGCACTCGATGAGATTCATGTTCGCGTCGTGTGCGGTGACCACGCTGGACTTCCGGGGCTTCGACCCTTCGACGCTCACGGACCTCTACTACGCGTTCTCCGGCTGCTCGAAGCTCACGACCATCTACGCGGACGCGACCTGGGCGCTGCCGACGAGCGGCATCAGCGGCTCGCAATGCTTCTACTCGTGCTCCACCAGCCTCGTCGGCGGCAACGGTACGGTCTGGGCGAGCAGCAAGACCGCGTACACCTACTTCCGCATCGACACGGCCGGTGCACCTGGATACATCACGGCTTTTTGACAATGAGCTTAGCCTCGGCTGCGATATCAGTATTGGCCAAATCTGAGAACATTTCGTCAACGAGCCGAACGTAGAACTCATAGGCCTCATAACGAGATGCTTTCAGGGCGCCTTCCGCTTTCCTCAGGCGCAGTCCAGCATCTCTCACCCGTGCTTTTCTTGCCATCTGCTGCATGACTGGTTCGTCACCGCTTTCGGCATTATCTTCTTGCTGCAGCTTCTCCACCTCCACATCAAGGCGCTTCATCAATAGCTCGTATTCGCTCTCGCCGACATTTGAGAGGCTAATCAGCAAATCTTTGAATGTCTTAGAAGTGATCATGCGATTTAGGACAGCCCTGCAAGCCTCGGGCTCTGCATTGGCCTTCTCAACCATGTCCCGGGCAATAAAGACACTTCCCTCTGATGGCTCCTCGCCCTCTGGAGTGGTCTTCTCGAGCAGCCACTCTACGCTTGCTTTTCGAGTGATGCGCCTAAGAGCGGAGACCGTCTCGCCCTTCAGCCCAATGACGTCAGCGATGTCTTGAAGATCGTATGAATCGCAGTCTGTCTCGCCGATTAGGTAGCCGATTGGCTTTCCGAAAAAGTCGGCGATCTCGACCAAATCAGCCCAATTCGGGAAATGGTCCCCCTTTAGGAAGTGGCTTAACCTACGCGCTAGGGCCTTGCACTCTCGATCCCTTTTTTCTGCATAGTGATTGTCGATGCCCGATTGGTCTTCTGCTCCGTAACGCTTTTCGCACATGAGTCTCGCAAGCTCGATTTGCGAGATACCAGTCGTGCTGTCAGATTTGACAAAAGCCCGCATAAGCCCTTCGAGTCGTTCCGGAAGCACGTCTTCTGGCTTATTGCGTCGGACATATATTGTCTGAATTTCCATATCGTTGCCTAACATAGACAAACTACAGACGTTGTATGTCTGTTTCTACAGTGGCATTATAACTCCAGGAAACAAACAGTTGGCAAGTTACAGAGATAGGAGATTGCGATGACAGGTTGGGACTATGCGCAGCTGACACATCTGGCCAAGGAGCTGGGGGGACCGCGGGCGCTCATTACAAACATCAAGAATGGAGGAATTGCCACAGGAAGGTGGCAGGGCGGCATTGTTGGATCAATTGCCACACTTGCGATCGGAGGGGCGGGCTTCTACCTGTATGACAGGCATCAGAAAAAGCTGGCGCTTGCCAGCGAGAGCGCGGAAATCCTCGAAGCGAACATCAAAGCCTATGATGTCATCCAATCGCAGATAGTCTCCGAAGGTGATGAGGTAGACGAGCCGGACGTTTCGGATGAAGGACCCGAATTCGAGGTTAATGAGGAGTGATGAGGGGCGAACGCTAGCTGGGTAATAATGTGAGCTAAGAAGAATTGAGCCCCCGGTACAATACCGAGGCCTCATATTCATTACGGTTTGCGCTAGATAGCCTCAAGCTCCCGGTACAGCGAGTCGCCCTCGCCAACGAGGACGTCCCACCACCATTCGGGGCTCTCGACTCCCAACCGGCATAGCATGTCGAGGAGCTTAATCTTGATTTCTGGTGGGTGGATATCCAAACCCTTCTGTTTGACATCGGGCGCAGACCTGTTTGATAGGAACGTATCAATGCAGCGGTACTTCGTTGTCCTTCATTACAAAGCCAATTCTTCGCTCGTGACCGGAAAACATATGCCAAGGTTCGTATGCCTATATATGGAGTTGTAGCCATGCCTGATATAGTCCCATGTTTCCTTGCGACTGCCCGTTACCGAGAAGTCAGACTCCGTGATGAACGAAATGAATGCCTCGATATCATTTCTATATTTGCGAGCAAATGCTATTGCGTCTTTCCCTTTGTCTTCATCGCTGCTGTTGAGCTTGTTGTGCAAGACGTGATCAAGGTTGCATGACATGTAGATTGCAAGATACGGTATGCCAGCTATTGCAGGCTCCAACGCGAGCCTATCCATATTCGCGCGCTTTTGCCTATTTCTTTCAATGATTTGCTCCCTGCTGGCGGCAATAATCTGTCCTGGGTTGTAAATGGTTTTCTGGGCTGTGGCCACTTCTGTTATCGCATCGTCCGGGACGTATGCGCCATCAGTATCCATTAGGTGTACGACCTGAAGCATGTCTGCCTTACGAAGGCGATATCTACTCATGTGGTCCTTTATGAAAGCGTTTACGTTGCGCACGATATTCTGTGGCGTAACGCGATCCCTGGTAGTCACATCGCCGTGGACAACATAGACGTACACCTCGTCTTGGTCAAATATCTTTGACAGAATCACAGATAATGCGGACTGGTCGGATGGACCTTCAACAATAAAGAGAACGACTTTCTTACTCTTCACCGGCTACACCTGCCTCGACGAAAGCGAGCTCGATCTCGCCGTTGTTCGTCGGCTCGTAGAGTTGCTCCTTCTGCCCGCCAAGAACGATATCTCTATAGTAGAAGTCCCTCAGGTTGTTCGAGGACTTGACGTTAGCCATTCTGACGTATCTGTTGTTCGGGTTTGTAGTCGTAAAAGCTATAAAACCTCGGTCAATAGTCTCAAGAGGCCTAAGATTGTGACAAGTGAATATAAGTTGGCCTTGGCCATGCTCGGATACGATGCCGAGCAGCTCGCCCAAAAGGTACTCAAACACGCCAGAATCGATTTCATCGATAACGACTGTCACAGAGGGATCGTTGAACATGAGTATGAGGAGGTGAAGGAACGATACGATGCGCTTTATGCCCTCAGACTCGCAGCTGAGAGGAATAGCCTTGCCATTGCGCTTCGAGATAAGCTGAACGTTTACTCCCGTTTCGCCATTTTTCATGACCTCTGTGCCAAGCTTGTTGAGATAAACCGTAAGACCAGGAATAAGCTCTTGAAGCACGATGTTCATGTTTTCTAAGGCAGTATTAACAGGCTCGTAAATACGTTCGGGTATTGTCCGGGCGCCTCGCATAGGCAATAGAACTCCGCCGCCTGTTATCGTCTCGCCTCCAATGACGCGGAATGGGAAGGGCAGTGCATCGAGCGCGAGCATACCTGCATCGCGAGTGTTCAGCACGAACATCTGGACTCGGGCGAAACTGCTGAGGGCGTTAATTGCGCTTATGGTGTCTTTGGCAGCCTGAGATGAATCGTCTTTGTCCTTATGCTTTTCCACAATCGTCTGTATTAGTTTCTTAGAGAAAATGAATGATCGCGACTCGCGATACGCCAGCCTTTTCTCAACAGTCAGCTCAACGCTCTCTTCAGGGTCCTTTCCGATGAGCTGCTTGTATTTGACGGTAGGACCAAACGCCCCGTTGCCAGTCGTGTCTATGAGCGTGGTCATGCGGGACTTCTTGCCAGGCGTATCGTTTGCCACGGCAAGCCGCTCGTCGAACACGCGCAGAACGAATCTCTCTTCGTCTTCTTCCTCGGGTTTGTTTTCAGACTCGCCTGGTTCGGCGATATCGCACTTCATCTTGAAAGAGTAGATCACGCGATGGACAATGCTGCTGTCAGGTTTGCGGACGCTCAACTCGCACTCCACAGCGCCGTAATCTGCATCAACGCTAACAAATTGAGCCGGGTGTCCATCGAGTCTATGACCTGCCATGCACTGCTGAACAACCTCGAGGGCGTCGATAAGCGCAGACTTGCCAGAACCATTCTGGCCATATACACCAAGCACGCTGGCGCCTTCTGGACGGCGGGGATTCGCGAGAGACACTTCTCCATGCCCGACATTTTTAAAATTGTTGATCGAAATCCGCTCGAAGCGGACTACCTGCCCTGCCATGAACTCTCCTCCCAACGTCGCTTTGAGCAGTGTAGGATATAGTGGAACTATAAGCAAGAAACGAAATTTAAAATATCTATTCTTAATACAATGGCATAATCCATTGCAAATGAAAGACCAAATGAGAATCATTGCTACGAGTACATCACCATCTCGCGTAAACGCATGCCGTCGCTAGTGAAATGCGACGATGAGGTTGTTTATTGGGCGGAGTGACCAGATATTGATGAAGAATGACCGATTTGCTGGTCTAATTGATACTAGGGGCCGAGAGTGAATTCTCGACCCCTGTTTGATTTGCATGCTCGCTTCAGGCGATAGCTACTTGTGACCTACTATCGCAATCTCTTCGGGAGAGTCCGGCATAGCGCCCAGCAAGGTTTCCTTCCAGAACTCTGGTGTCATGCAGCCAGAAGCGCAAAGCATGTCGAGGAGTTTGTCTTGCGCCTCAGGAGGCAGAGTGGCGAAGTCCGCTCTTAGGGCTGCATCGATTTCAGCCGTGCTGGCCTCCATCTTCTCGCAGATGGCCTTCTTCTCTTCCAAACTAAACGATTGCGGAGACCCAAGACAAACATCCGCCCTGAAATACGCCATCTCGTGTTCCTGCGCCAATTCTTGCCACTTATCGTTCGTCATCATGGTGTGCAACCCCTTCCGACTGGCGACCTCTTGTCCCGACCTGTGACCACTATTCAAAACAGACAAACTTATGACAGTTCGCAGACACTTCGGTCGAAAACTCAGTTATCGCCAGCCAGTCTTATATATCGTTATTTACCTATATCCGCAGGTCAATCGAACGTTGCACATCGTTAACTATTCTTGCTCAACACTAATCCTCGCAACTGTCACGTCGGAGGTCGCGAGTTCAAGTCTCGTGCATCCCGCCATTAAAACTCCTGCTCACCGCCCGACTGAGGCGGTGAATTTGTTTTCCAGGGCAGTTAACGGACATCAGCTTGAGCAGAATTTGGGATACGCTTCAAAAAGTGTGTCCCCTTTGATTATTCATCGCCATGCAAGCGCCAGGAATGGCTGCAAAACCCCGGCTTTACCCTGTGCGTGACTGGCTGAGCCGCAGCTCAACCAGCATCGTATCTGGGAGCTGCCGACTGATAGAATAGGCTGAAGCAGATTGCAGTCGAAGTGCAGGGATGGCAAATAGCATGTTTGGCAATGCATCGAAATATGCACTAGTTGACGGCAAGGAGGTCGTGCTCCTCGAGGCCATTCGCCACGCTTCTTCGGATAAAGAGGCCTGCATTTAAAGGGACTGTCTTTATGACGGCCTCCCAGGCGTCTCCTACCACGCGAAAAGCGCGAGGCGGTTGTTCAGGTTCTTCCCCACGGTGGCCGCAAACAACTTGCCGCGAATCGTGTGCTTGCGCATCTCGACGTTGTAGCTTCGCTCCCACACGAGCTGCATCCGCGGTTCGAGCTCGACGAATTCCTCACCCGACTTCGTGCCCCACTTGAACGTGGCGTTCGTGTTCTTTATGGCGTCGTGCTTGTTGGAATGCTTGGCCATGAACAGCGGGTTCATCTCGGTGAGAAGCCAGCCATGCTCGAAACAATCGCACAGCATGTGAAGACAGGCGGCGGTCTGCTCTTTGGTAAAGTACTCGAGCACGCCTTCCATGACGATGATGTTGGGCCGGCCTTTCGGCAACGCGGCCGTCCAGGCGCCGTCGAGCGCGTCCCCATCGAGCATCGTGCAACGCTCACGGTCGTCGTAGACTTTTCGGCGCACGGCAATCTGGTCGGGCAGGTCGACGTCGAACCACTCGATTTGACCGTTGTCGACATAGGGGAACTTGTCGTCGAAACCGCATCCCAGGTTAACGCAGACCGCATCGGGATGCTGCTCGATGAGCAGCTTCAACGCTTCCTCGAACATGATGAGGCGGGCTATCACGCCTTCATGAGAGAGGAACGGATCGTACTTGCTCACATCGACGCCGAGCGTGCGTATGATTTCGGCAGCCTTCTCGTCGCGGATACGAGCGTTGGGCCGCGCGGTTTCGCTCGCGCGTATCGCCAGCGTGACGAGCGCGGTCTCCTGCACGTCCCCGAACTGCAGGCCAGTGGCATCCGCGTCTTGGACGGGCTTCAGGGCGACGAGGTGCATGCGGAACTTCGGCCGGCGCTCGAGCGTTGCGACCCGCAATTCGGAATGCGCGCAGAATGCACGCACCTCATCGAGCGTATAGGCACGCACATCGCCATGGCCGATGAGGTTGGCAAGCGGCATCTCGGTATGGTTCATGAACCAGACCACCGGCTTGAACGACGTG
The DNA here is from genome assembly GCA_946618265.1 of uncultured Eggerthellaceae bacterium. Next base: position 27,081 of record CAMOLA010000012.1, on the reverse strand, counting down.
TAGTCCCGCAGCACGAACTTGCCACCGGGACGCAAGACGCGCGCCACCTCGTTGAAGAACGACTGCGGATTCGGATAATGGTGGAAGCTGTTCGCGCAGATGACGACGTCGAAGCTCGCGTCGTCGAACGGCATGTCCTCAGCATCGCCCACGACGAAGCTGGCTCCCTCGATGCTCTTCGCCGAGGCCACCTCGATCATCTTAGGCGTCAGGTCGAGCCCCGTGAAATGCCTGCCCGGATACTCGCGCGCAATCAGCTCGACCATCGGGCCGGTGCCGCAGCCGACGTCGAGCAGATCCTCGAAATCGTCCTTCACCAACTCTTCCAGAATCGGCGGGTTATCGTCCTTGCACATCTCGTAGATCCCAGCATGCCCGCCGTCATACACCTCGGCAGCCTTCGTGAACTCCTTGATGCTGAGCTCCTTATAGCGCGCGTCATCCATGCAAACCTCCTGCTTCACAATGTACACGCACAATCATACCCTAAAGTTAGGAAGAGTTTACTTTAATCGGAGATCGATTAGCCAAGACCGACGCAAATTACAGCCTCGCCTTCGCCATTTCGCTCTTCGGCCTTGCAATCGTCATCCGCGACGCCTAACGCAACGCGCGCATTTCGATGAGGCAATTAGAGGAGAATTGGAACTGCCCCCACTTCCCGCGCGCGGGAAGTGGGGGCAGTTCGTGAAGGAGCTTACCGGGCCGACGGCAAACGGACTACGCGCTTTCCTGCGCGGCTTCCGCAACGGCGCTACCCACCAGCTCCTCGGATCCCGCCTGCTTCAACAGCTTGCCCGACAAAACCATGAACGACAGCGCGCCAAGGGAGATAACTCCGATCACGATCAACACCTCGACGAAGGTCGGGGCATATGAACCAACCTGGGCCCACATGTCGGCCGCATCGGCCTGAGCTGCATACGTGCCGAGCGTGATGCCGTTCGCACCTTGCACATTGGGCGTGATAAAGCTCGTCAGCAGCAACCACACGCGCTTCGCGAACACGCCAAGCACGACGAGCGCACTTGCCACGAGCACAAGCCCGCGTTTCTCACGGTTCTTGGCGAACACCAGGATGCAAAACGGAACGAGCAAACCGCAGATAACCTCGAACCAGAAAAACGGAGCAGTCGCGCCAGTCAGCATATGCCCCAGCGCCACGGCCTCGCCCGCTTGCGGGTAAGCCATCGTCAGCAGTTCGCAACCAATGAAGAACGCATCAACCGCTATGCAGGTTGCAAGCAGGCCGGCAAGGCTCTTGAACAGCTCATCGCCCGTCGTGAACACACCGGTGCGTTCCAAGACGGCCAGCGCAATGAGGAGCAACGCCAAGCCCGAATCCATAGCCGACGCCACGAAAATAGGCGCCATGATGGCCGAGTACCAAGCGCGGGCGATTTGCAGGCCGAATATCCAGGCGGTCACGGAATGGACGAGAATGGCAACCGGCAGCGCGATGCGCGAGAGCACCTCGACCTTATGCTCGTCACCGCGCGTTATCCAAATGAGATCGAGAATGTTGATTATCAGGTAAATCGTGATGATCGTCATGTCCCACACGAGCACCGACGAGGGGTTGGGGCCGGTCAGGATGCGCCACACGCGCTGAATGCCACCCAGGTCGATGAGGATAAACATGCCAGCGCAGCAAATGCACACCGTCGAGGTTATGACAGCAGGCAGCGCCACCTTCTTGAACTTCTTGATGTTAAAGACATGAGCGGAGCTTGCCACAATGAGACCGCCAGCCGACAATCCCACGAACAGCATGAACATGATGATGTAGGCACCCCACGAGTTTGCATTGGACATACCCGTAACGGCCAAGCCGCTTGCAAGCTGGTAAATCCAAGCCGCTACGCCGATGGCGGTGAGAGCGGCAAGCGCTATCATGGCGCCTTTCGCCTTTGAAGTAGTCTGCATAATTGCCGCCTCCTAGTTGAAGTAATGGACCTTTGGGCGCGTGCCCTTGTCCTCGAGCAGTACGTAACCGTTGTTCTCGCGAATCGCACGCGAGACCTCCGAGTTCGGATCGTCCAAATCGCCATAAATGCGCGCGTCGGTCGGACAATTCTGCACGCACATCGGCACATCGCCTCGGTCGGCGCGCTCCTTGCACAGCGTGCATTTTTCCATCACGCCACGGCGACGGGCGGGAACGGACGCCTCGCCGTAGCTGAAGCCGGTGTCGCGAACGGGCTCCGCCCAGTTGAACGTGCGAGCGTTGTAGGGACAGGCGGCCATGCACATGCGGCAGCCGATGCACTTGTCGTAATCGATCTCGACGCGGCCGCATTCGTCGGTGTAGGTCGCGCCGGTCGGGCATACGCGCTGGCAAGCCGGATTGTCGCAATGCTGGCACGCAAGCGGCAGGTAACGTCGCGACAGATTGGGGTATTCCCCCACAGCGCCGTCGTAGGTATCGGCGCCTTCGTTGAGAACGCGGTTCCACAGCATGCCATCGGGCACGTTGTTGCTCATCTTGCACGAAAGCGCGCAGGTCGAGCACCCTATGCAGCGGTGGCGGTTAATCGCCATTGCAAGTCTGGTCATGTTTATGCACCCACCTTCCTGACTTCGATGAGCGTGTCGTTGTAGGGAATCATCGGGCCGAACAGCAGGTCATAACCGCGCTCGGTCAGCTGGTCGTTGCTTACTGACTGCATGAGCGTTCCATCCATGTACTGAGCGTAGGTCGACTCGGCCATATAGGCCATGTCGGGCTGGACCGCATCGTTCACGAGAACCTTCGTGCGGAAGCTACCGCGATCGTTGAAGACTTCAACGGCATCGCCGTTCTCGAGCCCACGCGATTCGGCATCTGCCGGGTTCAACTCAATATGCGGCTCGTAGAACTGCTGGATCCACTTCGCGCCCGAATAGCAGCTGTGCACACGGAAGCGAGTGCGGCTCTGCGTGAACATGAGCGGGTACTTCTCGCGCAGGGGGTTGTCGACATAGGCTTCGAGCGGGCTCTCCCACGCGGGGAACGCCTGGCCCCATTTGATGAGGTTCTCGTAATAGGGCTCCTGCTTGCCCGAAGGCGTGTGGTACTCCATGCCGACCTCGGGACCGAGCGGGTCGTCGGAGCCGAGCAGCTTCAGCGCGCCGTCGGCCTCGAACAGCTTATCGAGCGTGAAACCGGCAACCTGGGGATCATCGCTCTTCAAAACGGCAGCAGCGTATTCCTCGGCCGTCTTGGGGTACAGGTCGCCGAGCCCCATGGCCTCGGCAATGCCCTTCTCGATGTAAAAGTCCTGCCTGGCCTCGAACAGCGGCTCGACAACCTTCTGATTCTGAAGGATATAGCCGTTTGCGCACTTCACGCCACCAACAGCATCGGCGCTCTCAAACTTTGAACAGCTCGGAAGTACAAGGTCGACGTAGTCGCACACCGAGCTGTGATAGATGTCGGCCACGCAGATGAAATCGAGCGAGTTGATCCACTCGAGCGTCTTGTTCCAGTTAGCCGCTTTCTGCGTGGGAATGTCGCCGAAGAACATGGCAGCATGTACTTTGTCGGTCCGCACGATGTCGTAGAATCCCTTGGGACTGGGACTCGGCGCAGCGTCGGCGGGAAGCTGCCAGCCGCCGAGGGCCGCTTCGTAGGGCGTCACATGGTAACAGTAGATGCCGCAACCCGTGCCGCGCTTGCCATAGTTGCCCGTGAGCGATGCGATGAGCGCATAGCAGTGGCCGGCGATGTCGCTCGAGCCGTACTTGTCGATGCCGCCTACGCCATTGCAGATGATCGACGGACCTTCTGCATACTGCTCGGCAACGCTGGCAATCTGGTCGGCGGGGACGTTCGTGACGTTCTGGGCCCATTCGAGCGTGTATTCCGCCATGTCATCGCGCAATCGCGTGAACAGGGTGCAGACCTTGCGACCGTTGACGTTGAAGGTGCCCTCGAGAGCCGGCTTCTTCGCCTCGGCGAAACGCACGGCTGCCTTGGCCGCCTCGTCCCACACGACGAACGCCTTCACGGGACTCGCAGCTTCCTTGCCGGCCTTCTGCGCTTCTTCGAATTCCTTTTGGGCAGCAGCAGTTGCAGCAGGGTCAGCATCGACCAACTCGCCTGTCTCAACGTCGATGAGGAACGGAAAGTTAGTATGCGCCATCACGTGATCGCGATCATACAGGTCGTTTTCCAAAATGTGATGCACCATTCCCAGGAACAACGCGGGATCGGTGCCCGGGCGCAGCGGCACCCACTCGTCGGCCTTAGACGCTGTAGTGGAGTAACGCGGGTCGCACACGATCATCTTGGTGCCCGCCTCCTGTGCCTGGAAGAAACCGCGCGACCACATCATGCCGGTCTCAAGCACGTTACAGTTCACCATGAGCACGGTTTTGGCCTGCGGCCATTCCCACATCGTGTTCAGCGCAAACATGCCGGAAAACGCAAAAGCCTGATTGAGGCCATTGCCCTGCCCCATGTCATAGCCATTCATGCCACCGGCCTGCGCATGGAGGATAGACGCCAAAAGCGGCGCCAAGCGCTGCTGCGCCTCGGTGGAATACTGGATCCACAGCGCATCTTCGCCGTAGGTTTTCTGGCATTTCTCGAATTCCTCGGCGATGGTCTTAAACGCTTCATCCCAGGTTATAACCTCGAACTCGCCACTACCACGCTCGCCCACGCGACGCATCGGCGACTGGATGCGCGCATCGCCGTAGATGTGCTGAATCTCCGAAATGCCCTTCAGGCACACATTATGGAATCGATTGTCCTCGTTGGGACGCGGCTCGACCATGCAGAGCCGCCCATCGCGCACCGTGCACTTCAGCATGCAATTGCACAGACAGTGCTCGTTGTGATACGTAAAGGCTACATGCTCGTCAGCGCCATCGGCCATGGCTTTCGCTGGCGTAAGCCAGTTCTGGGTCGTAGCCACGCTACCTGCAGCAGCGGCAATCGCCCCCGTCGCAAGCGCGCCTTTCACGAACCCGCGGCGCGTAATGCCTTGTAGGCCATTGTGCGTTTCGCTCATTGCTCCCCTTCTCTCCCGTCGATAGTTCTGGGCCATTTCCATGCCATAACGGCCCATTTGCTGCAGAAAACGTTATCGCGACGTGCTCATATGCGACAATTGCCAGTTTTTCGTCGCGGTGCTTATGCCACAGTTTTCGAAAAGTGGTAATGGAGCGGATGGTCGTCGATGCCTCAAAATGAACGTAGGCTACAATGCCGCAAGAGGAGGGCACCATGAACGCACAGCAAGACCCAAGAATCACGAGGACGCGCGCTGCCATAAAGCAATCATTTGAAGAGCTGATAGCCGAAAAGAACGCCGACCGCATTAAGGTAAAAGAGCTGACCGATCGAGCGGGCATTAACCGAAAGACCTTCTACCTGCATTACGAAACTATCGAAGCCCTCTTCGACGAAGTGGTAAACGAGCTCATGGACGAATTCTTCGAAAACTATGAGACGACCGCCAACGTGCCTAAAGACATTGACGGGCATGCGCGCCGGTTCTTCTTATTCCTCGCGTCACAGGGGGACCGCGCTGAGCGGCTCGTATGCCATGCGGGAAGCTACGATTTCGGCGGACAAGTCTATGCCGAGCAGATGAACCGCTACAAGCAAGCGGGGGACCCATTCAATTGGCTACCGCGAGATGAAGAGGGGCTCGTTTTGAACTTCATCCGCAGGACGGCGCTCGATTTCTATCGCCAATGGGCGCGTAACGGGCGCGTGGTCCCCGAGGAGCGTGCTGCCGAGCTGCTCTCCCACCTCACCTGCCACGGTGTCGTTGGCCTGATGAAGTAAATTTCACCGTCCTTCGCCTAAAATCGGTCCAAAATGACAAAATTTCCGATTTGAGAGACAAAACATGCTTCAAGCGCCGTTGCCCACCAGGCAAAACAGCGCGTACATAATCTGCTGCGCCTGCCCAGGGAAACGACCCAATCTCGTGAGCTGTGGTTTCCGAATTATGCTCTTTTATGAATGTATCTCAAATCGGAAATTTTGTCATTTTGGGCGCCAAAAAGCGAAAAGAGGCGGGGCGCCGTCTCCAGCACTCCCGCCTATCAGGGCTTTGATTGGATATATCTACCCTTCGGCGGCGTCGCTGCGGCGGCGGCGAAGGATACAGATGCATTCGGCCTACTTGCACGGTGCCAGTACAGCACGGCAATTTGTTCCGGTAGCCTGGGAAATCCACGTACGCCAAAATGCATTCGCGGAGCTAGAGAAGAATTCGATAAACTGCTATTTTGACAGCAGGTTTTTGAAAGATTCAGCGCGAAAAACGAGGAGCCGTCGCCATGAGAATCGACATACCGGGTCGAGATTCGCTCAATATCGAGTTCGCCGCCCTCGATTTCAACGGGACCATCGCGGTGGACGGCATATTGATTCCCACGCTGGCAGAACGCATCGAACAGCTGTCAAAACTCGTTGAAGTACATATTCTCACCGCCGACACGTTCGGCACAGTGCGCGAGCAGTGCGCGCCGTTCGACGTGCGCATCGACGTATTCGATTCGAGCGATGCAGCCGCCCGCAAACGCGACATCGTTTCGGCGCTATCGGGCAACGTATGCTGTTTTGGCAACGGCTACAACGACAGGCTCATGTTCGAGCACGCTGCGCTTACCGTATGCATCGCAGAGCGTGAAGGCGCATGTACAGCCTTGCTACGTTGCGCCGACATCATGGTGACACGCGCCGAAGACGCCTTCGATTTGCTACTCCGCCCCAAGCGCCTCATAGCGACGCTTCGCGGATAACGCCCGTCCCATGCGGGAAACCTCCGCAGCGCGTGTCTCGTTAGGTCTTGGAACTCAATAGCGCCGGTTTCCAGCATCGCAAGCACCCCAATCACGACCCAGCTGCAGTTGGCACGCATCGTCATGCACAACGCTAGTCAAGGCTTTCCAGCAGCTCCATGAGGTCCTGGAAGAACGGATGCGGATTCTGCTTCTTCAGGTACCCTCCCGTGAAGTAGCTGTGGTCTGCACGGAGGTCGGACATGACGTTCCAGACGCCCTTCTCAACGTTGCCCCTGTCCAGCGGCTTGTGCGGTGCGCCGAGCGGCGCCCGTGCGGAAACGGTGTTGACCAACCCGTCGTTAGCATGCCAATCGTCGCCCGCCACGAAGCCGGCTTGCGTCTTGCAGCTGTAGCACCCCATGTATGCAGAGGATTTCACGAACAGGGGGTCTATGAGGGATTCGCCTGGAACGCGCGTGTCATTCGGGCCTGGCACCGTGGCATCGCACGCCACGGAAAGGTAGTAGACGTACGGCAACGTGGACACCTTCTCGTTGAGCGCCTGCGCGTTGTCCAACATCATGTCGAAATTCGCCCAGTCACGGGGATCGCGCCCGTCGGCTTTCACCTTCGTCGTCGATTTCATGAAACGATCGAGCAGCCTGCTTTTTATGGAGACCTTCACGCTGGGCTTCTTAAAGCTCGGGTCGCGCGCCAGCTCGTAGGCCGTCGTCCCGTTGCTCGGCGCGGCAAGGGTGACGATGGCGCGCACGCGTTGCGCCAAGCCGCCCGCGAACAGCGGAGACAGCTCGTCGGCGGGCGTAGCCTCTCGTTCCTCCGCGCTGCCGTTAGCGAGCAGCTCGGATAGCAGGCGGATGGTCGCACCGCCGAACGAATGCCCGATGAGCACCAGCCGCGTATCGTCGTCCCATGCGGGGATGAGCGCTTGGCCGGAAAAGTCACGCCCGAAGCGGTCGTGCCGGTATTCCCTGCTGTGGGCCACGCCGTAATCCGTCACGACGCCGGCAATCTGAGCATAGAGCTCGCAGGCTCGGTCCCACGCACTTCCCTGCGGAGCCACGCTCGCCGCAAAGGCGCTGTACCCTTGGGCGCGAAGTGCGGCGACCACATCGCCCGAAGCTCTTCCCCAATAGGGTTTTTTCTCATATTTCTTGTCGTACTGCCCGGTGCCGTTCAGGCCGTGGCAGAAGACGTACGTAATGTGCGTCATAGCTCTCCCCACACTCCAAGTTCATCGCCCGCATCACGCGAGAAAGCCACGCTGAAACGGTCGATGCTGAAAACGCGGTCGTTCTGGGAATATGCTCATGATAGCATCGCAAAAGCTGAAATCAGCAAGCCCGAAAACGGTATCCGAAGTCCGCCCGCAAAGCCGCTTCAGCATTTGGTTGGCGTTCCACCGATTTAGCAGCCACAATAACGCGGCCCGTCAACCGCACGCTCCGATATATCGCCCTTCACAAGAATCTATTCAGTGTCGTATGCAGAGATTGCCAATCCAAGTTCCAGCATCAGCCTTCACTAATCATCAGCGCTAGCCGCTTCGGCTATGGATTCAACCTCCGCAATCGAAAGACCGGTGGCTTCGGATATCTGCTTGTGATCAAGCACGCCCATTTCTAAAAGGCGATGAGCAACAGCCGCCTTCTCTTGCTCGATGCCCTGCTCGATGCCCTGCTCGATGCCCTGCTCGATTCCCCGATCGATAGCCTCGCGCTCTTTGCGCGCAAGGTAATCTTGACGTGACTGGTATTCGAGCTCCGCCGATTGGTAGGCATTGTACGCTTTTACGACCTCGGGGTCGCCTATAGCATAGCCATACAGTTCAGCGAATTGCTCGATGGAGTGATGACTGCTCACGATTTCGTTCACATCCTCCTTGTTACGGTAGCCACGGACGAGCAAGTACGCCCACGACAAAAGCTCGTCCCCCAGCACCTCTTCGGTGAGCTCAGTATAACGCTTCCGGACCTTATCGAGCTCGACCAGCACAAAGAGCATCCGGCTCGACATCGGATCTCGAGGCTGTCCTTCGGGCGTCCAACGCATCCCGGCAACCTGGACGAAACCATCCGAATCGGGAAACAAACCCTCGTCGCTGAGCAAAGTAACGACTATAACCTGCGGTATATCCTTGTAGCTCTTCAAACCACGGCGGGTGTTCGCCACCATGAGCTGGGAAGCGTAGAACAACGAGCGATTCTCGACGTCTTCAGGGTAGCACTGTGCTTCAAGATCGATAGCTCGATGAGCGCTCAGCAACCGTACATCAAACCGGGGCGACTTGCAATTAACGCTGCCTTCCACCGACGTATGTTCAGCGCTGATCTCATCAATTTCGTCCAAAGGATCTATGCCAACATGCTCGAAAATACTGTTGAGAAGCCCTTTCGTTATTCCACGCGACGATTCGCTACCGAATATCCGTATAAAGGCTTCGTTGAAAAGCGGATCTATGCGACTGGCTGTTTCTCTTTTGCTTCGAGGCATCTCGCGCTCCTTTCAAATATGAAACATTTGTTTGTATCACACGATAGCAGCCATCTGTAAAGTGCGAAACAGTCGCATCGGTCCGATTTCAATTCGGACTGATGAGACTGTTGCGTGAAATCCTTTTAGCCAATAGTTTAATTACATACAGTTGTTCGCTATATAGGAGGAATTATGGGATATCAGGAAGTATTCAAGCCCATCGCGCATCTCGCAGAGGCAGCAGGTATCCGAGACGCCGTCGAAACCTACAAAGATTGCCGCGAGATACCGGGTTATTGCACCTTTTACTGTGCAACGCGGTCGAAAGACACGCTCGATGAGAACGGCAATCCCCAACTTTACGCCTGCGTAGGCGGCGACCGGTGCGTATCGATGCGCATAGGGGAGCTTGGCTTTGACACGCCTCCCGACTGGGTCTACAGCGACCATTTCGAGGATTTGACCAACGAGCAAATCGACCAGGCAGCCCTCGAACGCCCAGACCTTGTTGCTGCGGCTCGCGCAGAAACAGAGCAACGCTTCGAAGAGCTCGTGCAAGAAAGTCGCCGCTGGGAGGCAGAGCTCGACCGCCAGAGAGAAGAGCTTCGTCCCATAATAGCGAAGTATCTTTCTGAGAACGGCCCAACTCGACACCAAGACATGTGCAAGGTGAAGGAATTCGCTGGGTATTCGGAACTATACAACGTGATAACACAACTCGTGAGCGAGGGTTTTATCGTCGAAAAGCGAGCCAGGCGAACGCAGCGGCTTCCGCGATACGCGCTCGCCCAGGATTCCTGATAGCGTAGCGCCCGCAACCCGCCTGACCTCCACGTGATTTGCTCGCAATCCTAGAAGGTCAGGCGATCGCTTTATAGCACTTGGACCAGAGCCATAAGGCTCTTGGCTATAAAAGCGTTACACATCAATGCGATATGTAATATCTACCAGCAAATCGCCCACAAACTGCTAACACAGCATAAGCTCTTCAGGCGATGAATGAGCACATAAACCAAAACAACTCGCGATTGCCGATATTCCTTTAACGGCAACCTCTCTCGTGTTAAAATAGTACAAATGTTTGTTTTCAATAGGAGTTCCGCATGCAACCAACTTGCCTCGCAAACGCGAACGAATCTCGTCGCGATGAAATCGCATCGGCCACCAAAAACGCCATCGCAAGGCTGTTTGCGCAATCCAGAAGCATCTCTTTCTACTCAGTTGCCGAAGAGGCGGGCGTTGCCCGCAGCACGCTGTATCGGAGGGATGACTTGAAAAAGCTCGTCGAGGACGCAAGGGCCCGCAATGCGAGCCAACGGTCCAAGATCCCGAGCAGAACGCAACTGCTTGAAAGAATCGCCGAGCTCGAAGCCGACCTAGAATGCGCGCATTGGGAAATTGAGGAGGCAAAGCGCTCAAGATCAATCGCCCTACCCCACTACGCTTTCATCCAATTCGGCGAGGCCGCTTAGCCGATATTTGCAAACGAACGTTTCTGGGTCCCGAACGAACCTAAGAATAGCGATATGCAGTGCGTTTTGGATGGAAAGCCCCGCATCGTGGCAGGCTTTCTCGAACGACTCGAGCATGTTTTCATCGATTTCGAACGATACTGTTACTAGCTTTTCCAGAGGCACAAGCCTCTCTAAGAGATCGCGCCCTCGCTCACGTAAATCATCTTCTGCTGAATTGCTGAGCCCTTCGATGCGTTCGTCTGTCCTGTTTGCCGACCGCTCTCCTAGCCAGATTCCGTAATCAACAAACGAATCACGCAGCATTTTGCAGACAAGCCAGGCCAATGCGCGATAGCTATTCCTAATGCTTATTCCACCAAACCAGGCCTTAAAACCAAGCGCTCGCGACCACCAGAGCCGTGAGTTGGAAGTCAACGGCTTTGGATTTGGCCCGCGAAGCTCGTCTAAGTGATAAGACCTGGTTTCGCACTGCGCCACGAGAGAATCGGAATCGGAGCTATCGTAATAGGAAATCACTGGCATAACGACAACGGGACGCCCGTCACACGAGTCAAAGTCGAAGTCTTTCAGGCAGTGAAACAGCGCTTTAGCACACGAAGACGCACCCGTGATATTCGCATTGCCACTCGGAGCCGGCGCGTTTCGAAGCACTTCTTCAACGCACTCGAAGAGGAGCAGCTCGTCTGCAGCCCAAAGCAAATCGTGAATAGTAGGCATATCTTCAACGGCAAATCCGGTTAGCTCCCAATGGGGCAAGTAGGCCTCTCTTAGCATGACGTCATCGAATTTGTCATAGATTGCGAGAGGCAATGCGGCGTACTTCCTGATTCCACCCTCAAGAATTATCGCTGTATGCTGTTCGTCTTCCAGCCATGAGAAGAGCGCATCTGCGCCGTCGTTTAAACCCGAAAGCTCGAACTCACGCTCCACAGTACGGAGCACATCCAAATTGATTGGCATATCAAACATTCTCATCCCATCCCTATTTCTCAGTACCGTATGCGCAACTCAAAGCTACGACCAGAAAGCATTGAGCTCAACAGTCTCATCAGTCCGATTTCAAATCGGACTGATGAGACTGTTGAAGAGGCGAAAGCCAGTGGCTAAGTTCGATACATGCAGAACAATTCGAGAGATAGGAGAGGCGTGGCGCGCAAACTTGCATCAATCCAATACGTTCATGACGTATCCCCCATCGAAGGGGCTGATCGCGTAGAAGCAGTCGGCATATTAGGCTGGACATGCGTGGCGAAGAAAGGCGAATTCAGAGTCGGAGATTGGTGCGTCTATTTCGAAATAGATTCGTTTCTGCCAATCGATGAGCGATTCGAATTCCTGCGCCCATCCAGCTATAAAAACAGCGACCTTCTAGGAGAAGGCTTCCGACTCAAAACCCAACGCTTCAGGGGGCAGGTATCTCAAGGTCTGGCGTTGCCGATGAGCGCGCTCCCCGAAGGCGATTACGCACTTGGACAAGACGTTTCCAACCTGCTGGGAGTGCGCAAATGGGAAATAGAAGAGCGCGCGAGCAGCAACGGAACGATTATAGGCACGTTGCCGAGCAGAGTGGCGAAAACCGAGGAGACCCGCGTCCAGACAGAACCAGGGCTTATTGACGAACTCGCAGGTCTCCCCTATTACATCACCACGAAAATGGACGGAACGAGCGTCACCATGTACCTCATCGACGGAAAGTTCGGCGTTTGCGGCCACAACTACGAGTACGCCGACGACGGCGCCTGTTCGTTTTGGAAGTATGCCCATGACAATGACGTCGAGGCAAAGCTCAGAAACGCAGGTGCGGGCAATATCGTTCTTCAAGGAGAGTTCTGCGGAGGAGGGATACAGGGCAACCCTCTGAAGTTAATCAAACCCGACTGGTACATCTTCACCATATCCGACTCGGACACGCGAAGACGATGGCCCCTCGACGAGATGATCGCACTCTGCGATGAGGCGGGCCTATCACGTGTTCCCGTAGAAGAGCGAGGAGACCATTTCGGTTACAACAGCGTAGACGCGCTCCTCACGCGAGCGAGAGGGAAATACGACAGCGGGACAACCAAAGAGGGCATCGTCGTGCGGCCCATAGAGCCCGTTTACTCGAAAATACTGCAGGCCCCGCTTTCCATGAAGGTCATCAACAACGATTACCTTCTAAAGAAGGGCAAGAAGGGCTAACGCAACCTAGACACCGATTAGCCATGCCGGCAGGTTGCAAAAGAAAGGATGAAGCACCAACACCTGATACCGGTGCTTCATCCAAAATGCGGTTACAGCTCGATGCGACCGAACTTGCCCAGAAGCTCCGCGGCGGCGACATGCGCTTCGCAGATGCAGTACTTCCAGCCGTCGGCCTTGCGCGCCTTTGCGCCCGCGAGCATGCCGGCCGCAGCCTCGGCACCCATGATGTCGGCCGCAGGACCCTCGGCAAACGCGATGAGGTCGTCTATGCCGAGCATGCGGCCCTCCAGGAAATCGAGCAGCGCGTTGGTGGCAGCTTCGACCGCGGCATCGCTGCCATCGGCGGCAACGGCATCCTTCCAAGCCTGCGCCGCATCCTTGGTCTCCTGCTTGCTCGTATCAGCCGCCGCAAGAATGTCAGCGCGCTCCGCCACGAAATCGAACAGTTCCTTCTCCATGTTGTGCCTCCTCTGGCTCAAACGCATATGCGGCGATCGGCCGCCGCAAACTTATAGCGACAGTATAAAGCGAAACAAAGCGACGGCAAGAAACCGCTACACGAGTAATTACCGTAACACGGGAACCAACAAGCAAGACAATCGAGCTTACCCCCGAGGCCGTCAATTAAAGTGCCCGATTTGTCATTCCGAGCGCTAACGACACGAGCGCCTAAGAGGCTGCGCGAAGCGATTTACCCAGGCCACCGCTCCACGGCGACCCTTCGCCTTCGACTCAGGATGGCATCGGAAGCATTATGCAGCCCCCGCTTTCGCGGCGCCTAGGACAATGCAAGGCCCACCTCTGCCGCCTTACCCCTCTTGGAGTTTGCTTCGAGCCTTCGACTTGCGCGCATATGACTTCTCCGTATTCCAACGCTCGGTGATGGTAAGGCCCTTTTCGTCGTAGCTAGTTTTTGCATCGTCCGCTTCGACCGCCGTGCGCATCTGGTTTTTGAAGTACCCGTCGATGAAAACGGAGCCGATGACGGCGAGGACGACGGCGCCGATCATATACCCGATGAAGCTGTCGGAGTCACCATCGGGAATGAAGACGGAGACAAGCGCAAGTATCAGCAAAAGTCCGAGAATCGACGCTATCACCGTGGCCGCACGGCGCTTGGGATCGATCGGCAAGTCGCCTACGCAGCGGCCGCTCTCCCCATTCACCGCAAACAGCATCTGGTTTCCGCCCCACGTGCAGTGCATGAGCCACACGGGCAGCACGCACGTCATCATGTCGGTAAGCTCAACGTTCGTCTCGCTCGTAACCACTTCCTCGATGCCGTCGATCTCTTCCATGCGCAACACATCGTCGCGCAAGCCCTTTTCGAACGAATTACGAGCTCGCTGTTCCGCACGAGGCAGGCAGGTTTGCGCGCTCTCATCCGCAACCTCCGCGAGATAACCGGCAACGTAGCTCGTCGCGAAGTCGCGCATGTTGCCGAAATCGAATGGAGCGATGGCGTCCATATGGGCATCGGGCATTTTCGAAGAGCCGTCAACGGGGATCTTCTCGAACCGCGCGTCACCCGCGCGCTTCACGCCGTAATAGTAGTGAGTTTTGGCGTTGCTGTCTCCCTCGTGGTAAACGATGTACTCCGCCCGTCCCGAGGCCTTCATGTCGTAGAGGTGATAAGGCACGTAGACGCCCTGGATGTGCTCGAGCGACGCGTCGAATGTGCGCGAGAGATACCACTTGTGCTCGAAGTGCCTGCGCATGGCAGACGTAGCTTCGTCTTTCGTAATGGAAAACGGAATCATCTTCTGCGGCATGTTCTCGGCTGACGCTATGCCCGAGACGATCATGTTGTTGCCGCAATAGGGGCATGACGTCGACACGGTTGCTTGATCCGCGATGATGGAGGAGCCGCATGACGGACACGAGTAGGCAAGCGCGTTCGCCTCTGCCGCGTCAAGCTCGTTCCAGGTCGCCCGCTCGAGAAACTCGCCGACCGTCCTCACATGGTCGGCTTCGCTGACCTCGACGGACTCATTGATGGGAATCGCACGCTCCACTTCCCCCTCGTCAAACGAGCTGCCGCAGAACCCGCACGTCAAGCGCCCACTGGCCGCGTCGAATGCTAAGACGCCGTTGCAGCTGGGACACTGATACGTAAATGCGCTCGCCATGTTTCCCCTCCAGCAAGGATCAAGCTGACTCGCCGATGCTTCTCCCCTTTATTGTAAACGCGAGCCATGATCTCGGCCATCTTTGACCTCGCCAAAACAAGAAAATGCTGTGGGCGCCCGGCGTCGAGCTCCTGCGCACGCCAGCTTCCCAACCTTCGAGCAGGCCACATCAAGCCATCTAGGCAAAACCCCTTCTCTTTCCACTTGGCGCTGGAACCAAGTATACTTTCCCCACAACACCGCAAAAAAACGACTGAACCGCCCACCGTCGAGCGCAAGGGAGGACGCATCATGAACACCGTCACGCTCGGATCGACCGGAATCTCGACTGTCCAGAACGCATTCGGCGCATTGCCAATCCAGCGCGTCTCCATGCAAGAAGCGGTCCGTCTGCTGCAGCGCGCCTACGACGGAGGCATGCGCTACTTCGACACCGCGCGCGCTTACAGCGACAGCGAGGAAAAGCTCGGCGAGGCGTTCGACGGCATGCGCGACAAGGTCTTCATTGCAACCAAGACCATGGCGACGACCCCCGATGACCTGCAACGCGACCTCGAAACGTCGCTTGCGAACCTGCGCACGGACTACATCGACGTGTACCAGCTGCACAACATACAGCAGTGCTACCGCCCCGGCGACGGCACCGGCCTGTACGAAAGCCTGCTCGAAGCCAAGGAACAGGGGATGATCAGGCACATCGGCGTGACCGCGCACAAGATCCACGTTGCGGAAGAGGCCGTCGAGTCAGGCCTCTATGAGACGATGCAGTTCCCGTTCAGCTACCTGTCCTCTGAGCGCGAATTCGCGCTCGTCGAGTTGTGCCGCGAGCGCAACGTCGGCTTCGTGGTGATGAAGGGCCTGGCCGGGGGCCTCATTTCGAACGGGCGGGCATGCATGGCTTTCATGAACGAGCATCCGAGCGTGCTTCCCATATGGGGCGTGCAACGCGAGGCCGAGCTCGAGGAATGGCTTATGTACATGGATGATACGCCAACCATGGACGACAAGCTGCGTGCATTCATCGAGAAGGAGCGCGCCGAGCTGAAGGGCGGCTTCTGTCGCAATTGCGGATACTGCATGCCATGCCCCGTCGACATTTCGATCAAGGATTGCGCACGCATGTCGCTCATGTTGCGCCGCGCGCCGAGCGCGAACTGGCTGACCGAACGTTGGCAGGCGGAGATGGCCAAGATCGACAACTGCATCGAGTGCGGCCGATGCGCTACGCGCTGTCCCTACGAGCTTCCGATCCCTGATTTGCTGAAAGAGAACTGGGCAGACTACAAGGCGGTCCTCGCAGGCGATGTGCAAGTGTAAGTCGTTGCAGACGTTAGCGAGCGAGCGCCGATTTGTGCACGCACGGACCACTCCGCCCATTCGTTTCGCCAGTTCACACTGCGCGAATGAGGTATCGATTCTCGAAAGTCCCCACAAGCCAGGCGTCCATCTGCTCGCGCGTGTACGGCACGTCGTTGTGCCGACGCGCTGGACCTGACGGGTCCTTCATGTAGAACAGACCGTTCTCGTGCTTCCAGATGCAGGCAAAATGGCCACCCGAGTGTTGCCACGACTGCTTGGATCCGTCGCGGTTGAGCCAGGGTTGCCCGATATCGCGCGAGCTCGCCCAGATGACGGCGCCATTCTCGAGCACGTGCGCAACGCTGCCGACCGACTTGTCGGCAAGGAACTCGGTTTGCACGCCGAACAGCTCGCGGTGCATCTCGGCGTACTCCACGTAAGCGTCTTTCGCGAATATGCCGCCAGGACGCGCTTGACGCACTCCCCACTTCTTGCGCATGTTGTAAACGTCTTTCGGGGTGAAGCGAGCGCCGGTAACCACATCGACGCACATCGTGTAGGCGACAAGTCCGCAACCTGCCCAGGATACGGTGAAGCCAGCGTAAGGCAAGTGGCCCCAGCGGGGATCCGACTGCTCGAAGAAGACCTCCTCTGCGTTTTCGAACGGCTTGGGCATGGCTTATCGCTTCGCCGGCAAGATCTCGATCCACTGGTCGTCGGGGTCGGCGATGAAGTACAGCCCCATGCGCGGATTGTCGAACACGATGCAGCCCATCTCCTCGTGAAGCGCGCGAAAAGCATCGATGTCGTCGACCTCGAAAGCCATGTGCACGTCTTTACCAGCGTTGGCGTAGGGCTCGGTGCGCCCGCGGTTCCAGGTGAGCTCCACCTCGAAAGGCGACTCGTCGTTTGCCAGATAGGTGTTCGACCACGATCCGTCCTCTGGCCCCATCTCGCGCACGACGCGCATGCCGAGCGCCTTCTCGTAGAAGGCGATGGAGGCCTCCTTGTCCATGGCGTGAAGGCAATGGTGGATGAACTTGGCTTTCATGGGCGCTCCCATCGTCGTTTCGGACTTTCGGAAGTATACCGCTTCTTGGCGAGCCATGTCAGACGTTGCCGCGGCGGTTATCGTAAGCGTCATCGAAATCCAGCAGTTCGCGTCTTTGCACCCGCACCGCCATTCAACCATGCGAATCGAGCATGCTGTGCCATAATCTACCCTGTAAAGGCATGCAGGCAAAGGGGGGGCAGCCTGCAGCATGAGCGGCCCTTGGCAGAAAGGGCGCGCAGCCGCAATCGCCCATGGTCTTTACACGTAGTTGCCCATGATCGAGGAAAGAAGGCAGCAATGAACGATTCTCATTTCACCCGCAGTAGCAGCAAAACCCGAACAAGCAAAATCGCAGCATCGATCGCACTTGCGTTGGCGCTCGGCATCCTTCCACTTGCCGCCTGCTCGGGGCAGCAAGCGGCGAGCTCGCCAAGCGCAGGCGCATCATCGCAAACCTCAGAATCCGTCGAACCAAACGCTTCTGCAGCCACAATCGACACCTCTAGCTGGAAAACCCTCGGCGATGCGCTCGCCAACGCAACGTCGAACCCGAACGCAGGCTGGGACGATGAGTACTACCTCTGCGATTTCGAAATCGGCGAGTCGACCATCCACGCAGTCGCGAAGATGGCGCCCGGCGTCGGCGAGAAGATCGCGGAACTCGACTTTGACGACAAGGACTACAACACGAAACTCAGACAGGCAGTCGGAGGCCTCGAGTTGATAAGCGCCGAGGACATCTCGAGCTACAAGCTGGACCGAACGGCGATGGATGCCCTCGTTGGCAAGACCGGCCAAGAGCTGTTCGACGAAGGCTTCGTGTTCGAAGGCTATTTCATGTACGGCGGCGACAACACGGGCGCAACCCTCGCCAAAGACTACTTCTCCTATGGCGTGACGTTCGATGCGAGCGTGCCGGAAAACAACACCGAAGAAGATGGCGCATCCATCAAGAACGCCAAAGTAGTCGAAGTCGATTTCCAAGGCACATCGACCGCATCGCTTGACCCGGCAACCATAAAATAACAGGAATAGCAACGGGAAAAGCCTTCGCAAATCGCGAACGGAGGGCAAACGAATAAAGACTGCACGACGGGAATCGCGGGATAGCCGACGGCGGACTGCAAGAAGTTGCGCATGCCGGCTTGCCGGCATGGTATAACGCATAGCAAAGGTTACGAGGAGGAAGAGGAGGTCGGACGATGGCCGAGTATGCATTCGGGGCAGACGAATACGTGGTGATGAAGGCGCAGGAGGTCACCCCGGACGGCAAGAAGGGCCTTTCGTCGATGCGGGCGTCCGAGCTCATCCTGACGAATCGCAACATCGTGCTTCCCGTAAAGGGCCTGACCGGCAAGGTGAAGGGCTACGAGGTGTACCCACTCCGCGACATCCGCACCGTCGACGGACGCCCGCAATGCCGGCTCGACAAATCCGATTTCATGGACGTCAAGCTGGAGCTCTCGATGAACCAGGGGCTCGTGTCATTCAAGTTCGGGAGCCTGGACAACAAAAAGGAAGTCCGCGCTTGGATTAACGCGAACTACCAGCTGCTGGTCGGACACGATGCACCTGAAGAAGCAATGGGGAAAGGGCGCTTCGAGTCGATGTTCGACGAGTTCGACGAGGAGAACGTCGCCGACACGTTCGGCCGCATGATCGGAACATTCGAGGGGGCGTTCGAAGGCGCCTTCCAGAAACGGCGCGACACGAAAGCAGCTGACGTGAGCACGCGCTGCCCGTCATGCAACGCATCCGTCAAGGGCCGCCCCGGCGAGACGGCGCAGTGCCCCTACTGCGGATCGTACGTCACGCTGCCACACGCGAACTAGCAGACAACGGGAGCGTAGGACTCTGCCTCTCAACCAACCGCGGTTGGTTGAGAGGATACTAGTCTACGCCTGCGCCGTCTTCCCCGACTATAACGACCGAAAACGACATTTAGGCTGATTCGACCGCAAGCAACGTAGCATGCTCTGGTTATAATCCACGCGACAACGGCCTTGCTGGGAGACCGTGCGTCGACGAGCGACACACAGGGTTGGGGGCGATGGGCGGACGTGGGCGAATGAGGCGCGGAGACGACGAAGCGTTGTTCGAGCGACTGGTCGCGGGCGACCAGGAATGCCTGCGCCCGCTGATGGAACGCTACGGCGATGCGCTCACCCTGTACGTCAACGGCTACGTTCGCGACATTGACGCCGCCGAGGACCTTATGATCGAGGCGTTCTCGCGCATGCTGGCGAAGAGGCCGCACCTGCGCCATCAAGGGTTCAAGCCCTACTTGTACAAAACGGCACGCAACCTGGCGCTACGCCACATCCGCCTGCGCGGCAGGTTCATGAGCATGGAGGACCTGGGTATCGAGCCGGAAGGCACAGAGCGGGTCGAAGACGGCATTCTGCACGATGAGCGCACCCGCACGCTCTACCGCTGCCTGGCGAAGATCGCCCCCGACTACCGCGAGGCTTTGTACCTCGTCTATATCGAGAGCATGAGCTACGACGAAGCGGGGGCGGTCATGCACAAGACGCGCAAGCAAGTGGACAACCTGGTGCAGCGCGGAAAGCATGCGATGAGGCCGCTGCTCGCAGAGGAGGGTGTTACACATGAGGTCGACTGACGAGCGCGTGAACGAAGTGCTCGGACGAGCCTGGGCGCGGGAGGTTGCCAACCGCCGTAGGCGACAGCGCATCGCTGCCCTCGGGGGCGGGGCCCTGTCCATCGTCGTCGCGGCCCTCGGCGTGGGCATGTCCTCGCTGCCTGGCGCGGAGGCCTCACCTGCAGGCGCGACGCTCGGGCTCATGGGCAGTGTCTTCGCAGGCGGTTCCGCCCTCGGATACGTTGTCATCGGGCTTTTGGGCTTTGCGCTCGGCGCTGCGGTGACGGTGCTCGCATACCATCTCGGCCGCCTCCGAGACGGGCGTATGCTCCGCGCCGAGGACGGGAATAGTGTCCCTATTCCGTCAGAGCGCGCGAGTAATCGTTCAAAAGACCCGCACACGATAATTCCGTTGGAAAGCATGGACACTATTACACCCGATCGCCCCGATTCGGATCGCTCCGCCAAGACAGAACCCGCTTCTGATGCCGAAAGCGTCAAGCCGTGATGGAGAGCGTATCGGATGCCGTGCAGCTGGTCGTACTGGCCGCCTGCCTCGCGCTCTCGCTGTTGCGTGCGCTGCGGAAGCATGCTACCGCGTGGACCGCGGTAGCATGCTTCTACGCCTGCATGCTGCTCGGAAACGCCTACTGGCTCGGCTACCAGCTCGTGTTCGGCGACATTCCGCATTACTCCCGGATCGCCGAGCTGAGCTGGATTGCCGGCTACGTGTTCCTGGTCATGCTCTCAGCTGAGCTGGACCGCGGGCGCGGTGTTGCCGCACCAGTCCCCGCGGCATGGATTCCCGTGGCTGCATGCGCAGCCTGTTGCGTCTTCTACATTGTGGATAGCGGTAGTCCCTTGCTCAACATTGCCGACAATGGGTTCCTGGCGACAATCGGGTTCTTCGCCGTGAGGGGCATCGCCGCGCCAGTCGCCCGATCCGCAGAAGGCCGGCAGGTCCGCAGCCTTGCTGGCAATCGGTTCCTTCACGCGGCTCTTCTCGCGTTCGTCGTTGTGGAGCAAGCGCTCTGGCTTGCTTCTTGCTTCCCGGAACCCGAATTGCTGGACGGCGTGGATCTCTACATCGTGCTCAACTACGTCCTGACGCTATCGTATGCGGCGATTCTCGCGTGCGCGTGGAGATCGGGCCAAGCGTGATGTACATCGAGAACATATTCGTGCTCGTCGCGGCGCCGCTCATTGCCTGCTTGCTTTGCGTGCGCGGCAAGCCCAGGGCTGTAGTCGGCTGTCTGCTCGTCGGCATGGCAGCCTGTCTCGCCTCGGCATACGTCAGCTCGTTCGCCTCCCAAACTGCAGGGCTCGACGGGGTGCGGACGGCCGTGGAAATCGCTCCGACGGTGGAAGAGGTTGCCAAGTTCTTGCCGCTTCTGTTCTACCTAGTGGTACTCGAGCCCGACGCCGAGGACGCCGACCTGGCGTTCATCATGGTCGCCGTCGGCTTCGCCACGATGGAAAGCGCCTTCTACCTGGGCGAGAGCGGCCTTTCCGACCCGATCACGCTCCTGTTGCGAGGCCTGGGCACCGCGATGATGCACGTGACGTGCGGCGTGATCGTGGGCTTCGGCCTGACGCGCGCATGGAAGCACCCGTGGCTGCGGGCTGCCGGCACGTTCGGGTTGCTCTGCCTGGCGTCGACCTACCACGGCATCTTCAACCTACTCGTTGCAGCGGGCGGCGCCGCAACCGCCTCTGCCGTCGTATTGCCGCTTGCTACGCTCATACCATTGCTTGTTGTCAGACGCAACCGCGAGAGGGGTGGCGATAGCTAGCCGTTTCCCCTGTGGCCCGTTTGTGGTTTTTCGGTCTTTTCGAGAAATGGGTGAGGACTATCGCAGGCACGTGCGTCTTAAGGTCTGAAGGCGCGAGCATGACGGGAGGGCCGTCGCGCGCCGAAGGAGGAAGCGTGGGAATTGGCAAGATGGGGTTACCCCTCGAATTGCCAGCAAGAAAGAAGGGAAACAGCCATGTGCTTCAGACCCAGTACGCCAACGCATGATTGCAACGACGGTAACCATGTCTGCTGCCCGACGTGCGGCATGCCCGTCGATGCCGGCATGAGCAACTGCCCCTATTGCGGCGACCCCATCCCGTCCGATTCGCCCGATGATTTCAGCAGGATCGACCCGTCGCATAGCACCAGGATCATCTAAGGCACCGCGACCTTAGGGTTGGAAAAGGATCGTCCAGGACGCTTGCACCGTTCCTGGACCGGCTGCGATCGCGCTCACGGCCGAGCGACGGCAGAGAGCCTTTCGTTTAGTTGCCGTTGCGTTTTTCCAAGCTTTTCCCGAAATAGGTGAGGACTTCCGCCCGCTTGCGCATCTAAGAAATATCCAGATGCTTGAAATGCGGGAAGGGATAGTCATGCGAACCGTAAACGAGCGGGTTGCCGCCGTGCGAAACCGGTCGGCGAGATTGCGTCGAAAACGTAGCGACATGCTGCTGGGCGCCTTTGCCTGCCTGATGCTTCTTCCCTTGTTCGGACTTGCGGGGGGCCTGGCGATGGGAAGCCTGCCTGCTCCCGCAGATTCCGGCGTCGGATTGTTCGGCGCTTCATCACTGTTCGGTTCGAGTGCGGGTGGATACGTGCTCGTAGCCGTGTTGACGGCCGTAATAGCCGTGGCGGTGACCGTGTTTCTGATGATGCGGCGCAAGTCGACAAGCGAGCATGCCGACAACGGCGAGAAGCCTATGGCGGATGACAATATGGAAGGCGGAGAGCAATGACAAGGGTAAACGACGCTTTCGCCAAGCTGGTATCGGTAGTCGCGAGCGCTGCGCTCGTGGTAGGACTCATGCCCCTGCCCACGGCCGCATTCGCGGATGACGGTAGCTCCGATGCGGACAGCCGCAACACGGCGACGCCGCTCACGGTCGGAACGATCGCGACCGAAGAGACGCCCCTCACCATTGGTGCTCAATCGACGGAAGACGTGGTCCAGGTAAACACCTGGGAAGGCTTGCAAGACGCCATCGACGGCGCCAGCGAAGGGGAGGTCATTGCCCTGGGCGGCGACGTGGTAGATGCCGAGAACAAAGGCAGCATCAAGATCAATAAGAAAGTCACGATTGACCTCAACGGGCACAAGCTCGATCGTCACCTGGCGCCCAACAAGTGCGAAGGGGACGGCCACGTCATACATATCTTGAATGGCGGGGAGCTAACCATAAAGGACAACACTGATCATGGTGACGGGGGGCAAGGGGCAATCACAGGCGGTTTTGCGATGTTTAGCGGCGGGGGTGTCGCCATAGAGAAAGGCGGCACACTCAACATAGAAAGCGGAACCATCAGGGGCAACCAATCGCTTCAAGAAGGCGGCGGCGTATGGGTGGAAGGCACCCTGAACATGACGGGCGGAGCCATTTCCGGCAATTCCGCAAGCTGGCACCTCACTATGGGTGCGCCTTCTGGAGGCGTAGATTATGGCGAGGGCGGCGGCATTATCGTGAAATCAGGCGGCAAAATCAACTTGTCGAATGCGATCGTTGCCAACAACGATGCGGGCAAGGACGGCGGCGGCATTTTCCTGGGCAAAGCCGAGAGCGCGGCTATCGGCAATTGCAAGATCACGGGCAACACATCGCTCGGGCGCGGCGGCGGCCTGTACATGGATGCCGAGGGCAAGGAGCTGCAGATAACCGCAACGAAGATCGAAGAGAACTTCGCAAGTGAGGGCGGCGGGGGCATCTACCTCTTTCAGGGGGCCATCTTGATGAGCGGAGGCACGCTTTCGAAGAATGCTACCGCAGGCTATGGCGGTGGAGCCGACATCACGAGCAAGACCACCTTCATCGCGAATGGCACCGCTATCGACGGAAATGCGGCAACTATAAAAGGAGGCGGCGGCGTAGCGAATTTCGGCACAACGGAGCTCGAAGGATGCGTGATCACCGACAACAGCGCCGTAGGGAGCGGCGGCGGCGTCCTCGGCGATACGGACGGCGGGGGCACAGGCGACCTGACGTTGAAAGGCTGCACCATCACCGGCAACAGAGCGGTCGAGGATGGCGGCGGCGTCTATAACGGCAAGAATCTCAGGGTCATTGGCGGAGCGGTGTCTAAGAACAGCACCGAGAACATGGGCGGCGGCATCCATATCGGCCAGAACGCCGAAACCACATACGTCGAAGGCGACCTTGTGGTTCGGGGCAACACGGCGGGAGTCTTTGGAAATGACCTGATGGTGCGCTCGGGGCACAAGCTGTCTACGGGAAAACTAACGGACAGGGCGTCCATCGGCGTGTATTTGGAGGAGGGTACGGGAATCCTCACCAAGGATTACGGGAAGAACAACGGGTCGGCCGACCCCAAGTCGCTCTTTTCGGCATCCTGGGGTTTGGATCTGGAGCTCAAGGACGGCGAGGTCGAGATCAAGAGCGATTGGTCGTCCATCAAGTCCGAAATCGAGAATGCCGCAGACGGTGCCGTCGTCCCGCTGAGCAAAGACTATGCAGCGGGCTCTTCCGATGACAGGATCATCATTCCGGAAGGCAAGAGCGTCACCGTCGATCTGAACGGGTACACCCTTAACCGCAACCTGTCGAAAAAGAAAGAGCATGGACAGGTTTTCGAGGTGCACGGAACACTCGTCCTCAAGGACGGGAGCGCCACGCAACGAGGTGCCGTAACGGGCGGTTGGGCGGATCGCGGAGGCGGCATCACCGTAGGCGAGAAGGGCAAGCTGGTCTTGGAGGGCGGCACGATCACCCGCAACAGGGCCAGCGGCGACGGAGGCGGCGTCTTCGTGAAAGGCTCCTTCGACGTGCGGGGAGGCGCCATCGAAGGCAACGAGGCAGAGGCTTCCGGTGGCGGTGTCTACCTGGAAGAGAAGGGCGTGCTGAGCCTCGAGGGTGGCAAGATCGCCGAGAACGCGGCCGCCGACAACGGCGGAGGCGTTGCTGTGGCGCGCGAGGATACCATAGTTTACGCCAAGGGCTCTCCCGTCGTGAGAAATAACAGCGCGAGGGGGGCCGGCAATGACGTGTTCTTGCCCATTGACCTCAGAGTGACGGGCGCTTTTGACGACGGGGCGAAAGTGGGTATTGCCCTGGAGTGTGGCACCGGCATGTTCACGTTCGATTACTCCAAATACAATGCAGGCAAAGACCCGGCTCAGTTTTTTGTTTCCACCGAAGGGTATGTAGCTGGCATGGACGACGGCGAAGTCTGGCTGAAAAAAGACACCTTCGGCGAGACGGATTACGAGAAGCCGTTCATTGATTGGAACGACCAGATAAAGACCGACTCGGATGCGCTCTGCTCTCAGAACTGGATGTCCGGCATTTCCGGCGAGCGCTACCTCAACGAGATCAACATGCCCGGCGCCCATGATGCGGGAATGCACAAGATCGAGTACTATAGCGACGACGACTGGACTTCGCCGATTCCGTTTTTCTCTTATGGCACGGGCGCCACGTATGCGACGACTCAGACGTCCTACATAGACCGGATCCTTGCAATGGGCGCGCGCCAGCTCGACATTCGTTTGAACGATTGTTATAAAAAGGAGTACTGGTACGGATACGACTGGGCCGATGACGACGAGAACCTCTGGCTTTGCCACGGGCAGAGCAGTTTCGGGGGGACGTACCTCGCCGCGGACAAGTTAGGCTACGCACTGAGCCTCGATACGGTCCTCGACTGGACGAAGGAATTCCTCGAAGAACATCCCACGGAAACCGTCATCTTGAACCTGCGGCCGGAAACGTTCCGGGACGGCCACGAAGACCCCATCATGAAGCGTACGCGAAAGATCTTGGAGAGGAAGGTGCTCGACATCAACCCTTCCACGGGCGAGCCCTTCCTCTACAAAGAGCCCGGATCCGACGACTATTTCGCCGCGTACACGCATATCCCGCAGCTCAAGGATTGCCGCGGCAAGATCGTGCTCCTCCCGAGTCGGGGCAAGTACGTAGAACAGGTCGGGGGCTATCTGGTAGACAAGTTTGTCGAGCACTACGAGGCTCCGACAGATTACAAGTTGACCTCCTCCGAGAAGATAAGAGAGGTCCCCAGTGCATACGCGGCCCTGAGAGGCGGCACCGTGGCGCTTCCCACCGCAGCGGGCGGGCAAGTCCAAAACTACCTGTGGTATTGGGAGCTGAATTGCACAGGGGAAGACCAGGGCGTTGTAGAACAATATGTACTCAGTGGCCCCAATCCTGTCGAGAACGCAAAAGTGGTCAACCCGGCATTGGTCGGCGCGCAAAACGTGTTCGGCAGCTATTTGGGGAAATACATCGGCTGGGTGAGGATGGACGGCTTCGAATCAAAGTACGCGGAGCCTATTTGGAGGACCAACTTCTTCGACGAGTTGGAATACTGCACCATCACCGTCAAGTCGAACCTCGATGACCCGAATTACCCCGATCAGACCTACCAACTGCTCAAGGGAACGCAGATCACGGTGCCCGGCAACGTCTACAAGCAATTGCCACAGGGTAAGGACCTCGATAACTGGACGGCAAAGGCAACAAGTCAAGCTTCGGAGACGGTTTACAATCCGGGCGCGACGCTCAGCGTCACCGAGGACATCACCTTCACCGCGCAGTGGGTGAAGCCCAGCTATTCCGTGAAGTTCGACGCGAACGTGCCGGCAGGCGCATCCACGACGTGCACGGGGAGCATGGAGGACCAGAGCCTCGCTTACGACGAAAAGAAGGCGCTTACCGCGAACGGGTACTCCCTGCCGGGCTACGACTTTGCTGGCTGGAACACGAAGGCGGATGGCACAGGAACGCCCTACGCCGACGAGGAAGAGGTCGAGGGCTTGTCGGAGAACGGCGGCACGGTCACGCTCTATGCGCATTGGAGCGCCAAGCCTTATACGATTGTGTTCGAATCGGACGAGACCGGCGGCGACCCGCACTTCCAGACGGCCTACTTCGACCAGCCGGGAAAGCTCGACGCGTATTCCGATGAGGCGTTCGGATGGAGCGCGGGCGGCAGGACGCTGCACGGGTGGGCCGGCGCCGGATTCGGGTCCTTCTACGGCGACGGCGCCAGCTTCGTCAACCTGTGCGGCGAGCCCCGTTCTGACGGCAGCCTGGCTGACAGGGAGCTTGTCGCCCAGTGGATCGGGGGCGGCGATA
>CAMOLA010000011.1 GCA_946618265.1 uncultured Eggerthellaceae bacterium | reverse complement strand
GCGATGGTCTTCTTCTCCGCTCATCTCATACACCACGATTTACGACGCGATCCCAAAGCGCGAAATGGGCAAACAAACACGGCTATGCGACTCGTCATTTCCCGCAGTTCTCGAGCGCGAGCTTGACTACGCCGTCGAGCAGGCGCGTTGCGTTGTCGATGAGGGTTTCGACATCGCGCGTCAGACCCTCGCGCATCACGTTGATGATGACGCCCTCGATCATGCTGGCAAACAGGAACACGAGGTCGTTGAGGTCCTGTTCGCAGGGCAATTCGCCCTCGCACTGGCTGACGATGTACTTGCGCATGTGGATGGCCGCCGCGTTGTACAGGTAGCGCGTCAGCGTATCGCGGCTCACCGAGTTGTACACGTGGTAGACCGCACGGCGATTCTCCAGGGCGAACCGCGTCGCCTCGACGAAACCCTGGCGCATGGTCGAAACGTCGCGCATGTCGGCGAGCATCCGCTCTTCCTCGAGCGCAAACGTCGCGTCGAGCAAATCGTAGATGTCACGATAATGGTAGTAGAACGTGTTGCGGCTAATGCCGCAATCGGCGGCGATCTCGCGCACGGTGATCTTGTCGAGCGGCCGCTCGTTGAGCAGCTTCATGAACGATTCGCGAATCGCCCGCTCTGTCAGGTGCGTCATAGAATCACCGCTTTCCCGCTTTGGTTCTCTACGCCGCATCATAGCGCATACCGCCAGAGATGTGACCGAAGGGGAGTCTCCCCAACGGTCACAAAATAGTGCACACAAACCCGTAATACGAAAAATGCGACCTGGGGCTTTGCGATTGAACGCTCGATTTATGTGCACTAATTTCATACGGGCTGTCGCCACATATAACGCATCGGCCGTCTACTTGAGAATGGATCGGGCGGCGAACAGACGGCGCGCCAGGTCGGACACACGGTCGAATGCCGCCTGCGATGCCGGCTGGCTCGTCATGATGGCCATCAGGTACGGGCGCCCCTTGACATCGATGTAGGCGCAATCGGTCGAAGCGTCGTAATCGCCAGAAATCCAGCCCGCCTTGTTGCGCACGGTCACGCCTTTACCTGCAACGCCATCGCGAATGTAGCTCCGATTCGTTTCCGTGAGCAACTCCGAGAACCATTCGGCGTTGTTAACGTTGCTAGCACCCTTGGCGTCGCCGACATCCTTGGCGTCCTTGGAATCCTCGACGTCTTTGCTGCCTTTGTCGTCCTTATCGTCTTTTGTGCCCTTGGCATCTTTGGCCTCTTTAGCGTCTTTTGCGTCGTTGGTGCTCTTCATGCCTCTAACGCTTTTGGCACCCTCGCCACCCTTGGCATCCTCCTTGCCCTTGTTACCCCCGCTATCCTTGGCGCCTTTGGTGTCGTTGGCGTCCTTTGCATCGTTGGCGACTTCGCCATCTTTGCCACCCTCGGCGTCCTTGGCGTCTTTGGTGCCAGACTTCAGATATTGATATATGTCGGCCCAGATGCGCGCCATTGACTTTGCGGAAGCGTACGGGTAAAACGGCGTGTCGGCACGATACTCGATGCCATAGCTTTCGAGCCATTCGGTATAGTCTTTGCCCATCCTCGGGAACGTCAAAGAATCGTAGGCGTCGTTGCTCGAATGCCGAATGGCCGATTCCGCGCTCGCGCGGTCGCCCTCGCTGATTCCCCTCTTTCCCGCATCCTCCAGCAGGTAAAAGACGAACGGAGCCTTGAAGGCGCTTGCCGAATACACCGGCTTGCCGGCGTTGTAGGCGATTCCGCAACCCGAATGCAAGTCAATCAGCACCGCCCCGCAATCTGCGCCAGTCTTTTCGATGGCGCGGATCGCTTTCTTGATTGAGCGCGCATGCGACGCTTTGAGCCGTGGCTCGTCGTGCGAGCCGTACGCCACGAACGTCGCAAGCTTGCGCGACTCAGGAACCTTGCGCAAAGACTTGCCCGTCCCCTTCGCGCTGAGATCGCGCTTGGCGGCTCGCGCGGCTTCTTCGAGCTCCCGCCCTCCCGGCAACGTTGCGTCGGGCTGGATGGCATTGGCGCGTCTTTGTTCCTTGCTGAGCTGCGAAATCGTCATCTCACCCGTTTCGGAAGAGCGTTTCGCGCCAGCAGTCTCGGCCGCGCCGCCCATGGCGCCAACAACGCTAGCGTCAGATTCGTTAGGTGCGTCGGATTCGTTAGATGCGTCGGACACGTCAAATGCGTCGGATGCAACAACCCCAACCGCTCGGCTTTCAACGCTATCGCCAGAAGATTGCAGGTTCACCTCGCCCGACGCGCCGAGCTCGACCGCCATTTGGCGCGTCGAGGATTGCCCGTCAAACGCACGGTCTATCCGCGTGTGAAAAACAGTGACGCCAAGCCCCAAGACGACGCATGCCACGACGAGCGCCAGAATCGCCCACCTCTTGACCGGATGTGCCTCCCGAGTCTCCTCAGCACGTCGTCCTTTGCCCGATGTTGTCGACATGATGCCCGCCGATTGAGATAATTCCAACAAACCCGCTCATCGAATGATATCAAAGAACGGCCAGCACTCCCGGGAAACGCGTCCACAAGCGGCAATCCCAAACACAGACCGAGCAGCTCGACCGCAAAACGCGCCCACAAGCGGAAATCCCACGCAAGAGGAAAGGCCCCATCCCCGAAAACGCGTCCGGAACCGCCGATCCCATGTACGCCCCGCACGAGATATGCGGTTCTGGACGAGCACCGAATCCATGCGAGCTCCTGAGCTGGGAAGACGCGAACCCCCCAATCGGCCCACCCACGAAAACGCGTCCAGAACCGTCGATCCCACGCACGCGCTGCACGGGATTTGCGGTTCTGGACGCGGATTGCGGGGCCCGTGGAGCGGCATGCGCGAGACATGCGGTTATGGATGCGAAACGCGAGGTCCGCGGGAGCGCCGTGTACGAGATGCACGGTTGCGGCAAGCGCCTAACGCCAAGCCGCATGCCCCTTCAACGTCATAGCAGAAACGAGCAGCCGCCTCGGTCAACTCAGGAATATTTTTTGTACAGCACCTTGAGCGCGCCGATGGCAAGCCAAAGATCCACGACGCAGGCAGGAACCAGGAAGAGCAACCGCCAAACGGAGCTCGGATCGCGCATCGCCAGCACGGCACCGCCGCCGAACAGACCAAGGAAAACCGCCAACACGACGACGATTCCCTTGATGATGGTGCCCTCCAACCGCGCAAGGTCCCGGCGCATGTTACAGATCCCCCGAAAGCGCCTCGAGCACGAACTCCTCGAATACGGCCATCCTGCTGTCCGGCCTCTCGTTCCGCTCGACGAGCTTGTCGACGAGCGTCTGCGAGTCGTACGGGCACCGCGGCTCCAAGTAGGCCACCAACGCCGCAGTCCAGCCCCTGGTCGCCTCGACTTTCGCTTCCAAAAGCATCGTCTGATACGGCTCGACGAGTTCGAAGCTCCCATCATCGTGCAACGTCCACATGCCATCCGCCATACGCGTTCCCCTCTCTTCGTCTAGCCGACAACCTTCCTGTGCATCTGGCAACACACCCCAAATGCACGACCCATTTCCCCGCTCTATACATTTGGGGACAGTCCCCAAATGAACAATTACTGTCCAAAATGCCCGACCTGTCATTCTGAGCGTCAACGGCGCAAGCGCTTAAGAATCCCCGAGAAGCGGTGATCTGGGTAAACCGCAACGCGTGAAACCTTTCACCAGCGTTCAGGCAAAGGAACGTTATTCAAGAAGCCACTAAGTAGCGCACCGCAACCGAGCTGCGCATGCGTCTTTCACCACACCTATCACGACGCAACTACAACAGCGCGAAGCCCAGAGGCACCATGGCCCCAAATCCCAACTTGATTACAAACGAAGTATCGATGACGTACAAAACAAGACGCCGGAAGACAGTCCCGCCTTTTCCGGCTCGCGTATTCTAGCATAATCCAAACTGCTTTGGGCGGAATCGAACGCGCAAGCCGGGAACCGTAGCGCAACCGTTGATTAGCCTAGTATGCTTTACCGCCCTATCGGAAATCAACCAAAAATGCGCACTCGTGAACTACCTATGAATCGCGCCGTTCGAAACTAGCGCCGATTATCTACAATGCCACTTGAAGGCATGTCCAATAATACTTTCGCATAGCCTCAGGAGGAATCAATTGAATACGAAGAATTACTCGATGGGCTTCGCTACTAAATTACTGGTAATGACGCTTTCGATTATTGCCGCATTCTCAATTGTTGGCTGCGGAGCACAGAAGCAGTCGGCATCCGATACGCAAACCATTCGCTCCAATCGCGCGATCGAATTCACCCTTGCGCTCTACACGAACACGCAAATCGTAGACGGGTCGTTGCAGGGCGTGAAAACGCGTCAAGCAGACATCAAACGCAACATCGATCCGAACGCCGAGCTATATGAATGGAGCGTAGATTCCCACGACAACGTTTCTATACTCATGAAGGGCGGGTCCCCCATCATCGCAAAGGATGCCGAGGTAACTGACGTACAGGGCGATGTGTACTATCTCACGGTTACATGCGACATGATCAAAAGCGTCAACCCCCTGGAAACGTCAACGTGGAGCGAAGACATCGTTGTGATTTTCAACGATGTCAACCTCATCGAGCACGCCTATTCGAAAAGAGATTACGAAAAGGGGAACCTGACTAACGTCTACGCGACCCAAAGTACTGCTGATACGAGCGCTGTAGCAGGCGGGCCGATGAACGACCGGAAACCCACAGGCGGCGGAGCAGCGCCCGCAACCCGCGAAGCAAAAGAAGCGGTGGCGCGCGCATTTGCGACAGCATGGCTCAACGACTGGACGTTCACCAACGGGGCGATGAATAGAAATCAGAAATCGGTCCCGGAACGATGCTTGCAGTACGTTGCGCCCGAATCCAATCTGTACCAGCAGGTGAATAATGAATCGAACTTCGTCGGCCCCAATGGCATGTTCTTTCGCGGTGCCGCGTTCACCGTGGTCGATACTTCGGTTGTTGAAGAGAGCAGCGGAGTCTATCGCGTTGAAACGTCTGTCTACGGTACCCAAAACGACGTAACTCAGGAGATGTACGACAAGATGCGAAGCGACCCCTCAAGCCTCCACGTCTACACGCTCATCCTTACTGTGGACGACAACGGCAAAATCTGCGATATGAAGCAAGCGGGTCTTTCCTAAACGGCGAGATCACGCGACCAAGCGGGGGTCTTTGAGCTTCGCGTACCCGAACGTATGGGAATTGCCCGTATCGATGACTTCTCCCGAAACCGTCACCGTTTCTCCAATGTGCGCTTGCCAGCCGGGATCAGATATGGATTCGAGCCCGACGTCCGCCTTCGATTCGTACTGCTCGAGCTGCAACACCGTGATCAGGCTGAACGTGTTCGTCGTCTCGCCACCGACAAAGTCCTTGTAAGTAATCGTCACCGAATTGTCGAGCACAAGCCAATAAACGACAGCCGACCAGGCAGCCTGCGTATCCTTGGTCGTCTTGTTTTCGCGCACTATCGTGCCAGTTAGCTCGATGGCGCCGCTTGTCGCATCGTAGTGCGAAGCGTTCTGTTTCTTCGCCGACGGCTGAACTGCTTGAGCAGGCATCTCAGAAGCGCCCACTGCGTCAGAATGTGCTGCAGCCGAACTTGCGACGCTTCCAGCTGACGTTGCGTTCGAGCACCCCGCGCATGCAAGCGCGCATATCGCAACGCACATCATGAAAGCCATTGATACGACCAGTTTTTCAACACGGCCATTTGACAGTTGAACAGGAACACGTCCCCCGTTCAATTAACACATCCGAGGCCGGCGCCGCATGCGATACGGCCGAAGCGGCCGCAGCCGAGGCGGAGACGGCCCTCTCCGAGGCCCGCGACGCCTTCTCGGATGCGGTAGCCGACCTCGAGGCGGCCGCCGCCGAGAAGGACGCGGCTGGCGCCGCCCGAGATGCGCTCGTCCCGACGGCGGACGCCTACGCCGGCGCGCTGGACGAGGCCCGCGCGGCGCAGGCGGCGGCCTCCGACAAGGCATCCGCGGCCGAGGCGACCGACGCCGAGGCTGCGGCCGCGCTCTCGGCGGCCCGGGAGCGGATGGACGGGGCGCAGGAGGAATACGACTCCGCCCACGCCGAGTTCGAGAAGGCCCGCGAGGCCGAGCGGGCCGCATCCGATGCCGCGGCGGCCGCCTCGGCGCTGCTCGAGGACCTCGACAGGCGCTACGGCGAGACGAAGGCCGCCAGCGACGCCTACGAGGAGGCACGCGCCGCCGCCGACGAGGCCCAGCGCGTCCTCGACGAGGCGCGCGGCGAGCTCGAGCAGGCCCGCCAGCGCGTCTCGGCGGCGAAGGACCGGCTCGACCAGGCCAACCTCGACGTCGTGGAAGCCGCACTGCTCGCCTACGGCGGCGTCGACACCCCCGCCGTCGGCGGGTCCGGCAGGTTCTCCTACCTCGACGAGAAGGTCGAGGCCGTCAGGAAGGCCTACGGCGAGCTCGTCTCGGCCAACGAGAGGCTCGACGGGGCCCGCGACGCGCTGGACTCCCTCCAGAGGGCACGCGACGACGCTTACTGGGACTATCTCGAAGCGGAAGCCAACTACGCGGTCGCGAACGACTGGCTGAAAGAGCTCCTCGACGAAGAAAACAGCAACGGCGACCAAGACGACCAGGACGATGGCATGCCCAACCCCCGCAGCGATGCCCCGTCACTCAATGTGGTCAAAACCCCCGCAGGCACACGCGCCAATCGCAATGCGATTCTCGACGAAACGGAAGGCATCGCGAACCAGCCGAACAGGGTCGTCCCCGCCGACAGAGTCGAAACGCCAGTCGCGGAAATCATCCGGCCAGTTTCCATAAAGGCACCGCGAATTGCAGCATCTCACGCAATGGCATCGAGCGAAGGCGACATCGCAACGCAGGGGAACTCAGTCGCTTCGGCATCGGCCGTCAAAGCTTCTGCCGAACCATTTTCCATGACGTTGGGCATTGGAGCTATTGCCGCATCCGCCGCTGCAGCGATTGTCGGATGGGCCGCAGCCAGGCGGCGACGCGCTGAAACCAGCGAGGACGGGAATGCTGTCTGACAGGGACACCGTCAAGGTGTCAGACCTGGGACGGGCAGGCCGGTTCGCGCACTTCGCCCGGAAATCGGCACCACGCGCATTCGTGGCAGAAATAGGAGGAAGTGCACGGCTGCTCAACAGGGACCGGCGGGATGCGCGACAGCGGGCTGAGCCTGCCTCGACCCTGCTAGGCTATACGGACATATGCCCGAGCACGAAGAACCCTGTCGACGACATCGCACGCAAGTTGAACGGGAGACGTGTCACTGTTCAAAAATGAGCAGCAACACGTCCCCCTTCATTCTCGGACATGAACGAGGACCTGCCTTACGCTTGCGCGGATCGGGCTCGCGCGTTCTTTTATCTATGGCCGTACTATGCGGTTTGCACCTTCACCTTGGCGGAAACGCCGTTCTGGGCGTAGGCGTAAACGTAGCAGGTTCCCGGTGACATACCCTTCACCACGCCCTTTGCACTGACCGTGGCCACTTTGGCGTTGGAGGTCTCAAAGCGCACCGCAACATGCTTCTTCACACCTGACTTGGGGCTGGGTGTTACCTTGAGCTTTATGGTCTTGCCCTTCTTGACCTTCGTCGATTTGACCTTCTTCGTCTTCTTGCCCACCTTGGCCTTTATCGTGAGCTTCTTGGTGTTCTTGGCTTTGCCGCCCTTGGTGGCGACGTGGACCATCTTCGATACGGCGGCCGCCCGCGGTCCAATCACGGTATCCTTGACCGCGACCACCACGTATTTGTAGTAGGTGCCCTTTTTCAGTTTCGCGTGCTTGAACGAATTGGTCTTGACGGTTGCAATCTTGGCAATCCGATTCGCATTGCCGCACTTGTTGCCGTAGATTTCGTAGCGCGATGCGCCGGCAACCTTGCCCCACTTCAACACGTTGTACGTTTTGGCCTGCTTCGTGCTCTTCAGCTGCAGGGGCAAGTAGGCGGAACCCGCCGGGTCCTTGTCGATTTTTTGCGCCAGAATCGTCTTGGCAACCACTTCGGCGCTCGGCATGGTGAGCGCCTCGGCCTTTGCGCGCCCGTACGCCTCGGCCTCCGCCTTCTCCTTTGCGGCCTTTGCGGCCGCGGCCTTGGCTGTGCTCACCACCCCGTTGAGCGATTCGAGTTCTTGCTGCAGTGCTTCGGGAGTCGCAGCTGGATTATTAAGCAGAGCCGTCGCTTCGTCGAGGGCGGATTGGACGTTGATCTTATCGGCGTCGAGGTACTGGGCCATACCTTCGGCCTCGACTGCGTCGACGGCGTCGCCAAGCTCCTTCTTGGCCAGATTCAGCTTAGCCGCGCTTACCGCGTCGTTGAGGGCGTTCAGCGCGTTCTGCAAGGCTTCGGGCGTTGCAGCGTCGTCATTTAAAAGGGCGCCGGCCGTATCGAGGGCAGATTGGATGGCCGCCTTGTCCACGTCGAGGTATTGGTCGAAACCGTCGGCTCTAACCTTCTCGATGGCGCCGCCGAGGGACTCCTTGAACTCCTTCGTGCCGACGATTCTGAATGTGATATCGCTCCTTGCGCCCTGGTAGTTGCCTTTTCCCGTCAAGGTTACGGTGGCTGTGGTGGTCGCCGACTCGCTTTCGCCGACATTATCCGCATATTCGATGCCGTAATCGGCGTCTTTGATCAGCAGGAAGTTGCCGTCTTTGACCGTGACCTGCGGCGTCGCCGCCTGGCCCTCGATATAGCATTGGTCGGGAATCGCGTCGACCGTGACGGTTTCGTCGCCGATGGGCTTCCTGGCGATCGCGAACGTCTCGGTGCGCGAGCTCGTGAAGTTGCCCGCACCGGTAATGGTCACCTTGGCGCCCGTGCCCGCATTCACGTTGTTGTCGTAGACGACCGTGAAGTCGCGGGGGCTCGCGAGCGCCATTTCACCCATCATGACCTGCGGCATCGGCGTTTGAGCCTGCCGGTTGTAGACAAGGTCGTTCGGCAGGGATACGCCGATTGCGCTCGATGCGATGCTGAGCGGGCTGATGGTGAAGGTGCCGCTTGCGCTGCCCGTGTAGTAACTATCGGCCTTCGCGGTGATCGTCGCCGTAGCAGTGCCGGCATTGACGTTGCCGGAGTACGACACGTCGTAGACCTCGGGCGGCAAGACCGCGCCATCGAGCATGGCCGATACTGGCGGCTCCTTGGCCCGGCCGTCGTAAGTGAACGTTGCCGGATTGCACGTCACGACCGCATTCTTGATCGACCACTTGTCAATCGTGTAGCTCTTCGTGGCAGTTTCGAGGCCGTAGTTGCCCTTGCCCTTGACCGAAACCTCGTAGTTGCCCGGTTCGATGCCGCCCTCGTTCGTGAGCGTGTAGTCGACAGAATCTTTCAACCGGATAGCCCCGTGCATCACGGTGACCTCGGGCTTCTGCAACGCGCCCGTATATGTGAGCGAGGCCGGGGTCAGGGTTATCATGTTGGCGGTAATCTTCTTCGGCGAGATGATGAACGTGGAAGCGCGACTCCCCGTGTAGTTCCCCTTGCCGTGGATGGTCATCTCGACGATACCGATATCCACGTTGTTGGCAAGGTCATTCGAATAGGTTTTGCTCTCGTAGGTGATGTAGTAGTCCGTGCCGTTCTTGAGCGTCTTCCCACCGAGCTTGACCGTCGGGTTCTGCGTGATGGCATTGCCAGTGTATTCGATTATGTCCGAGAGACCGGTTACCGTTGCGTTGGCGATGTTTTTGTCGGCGCCAGGCGGGTTCACGCCGACATAAACCGTAACGCTGTCGGTGGCCACGAAGTCCTTGTACGGCAAAGCGGTGGGAGACAAATTCGAACCTTGCGCTGTGTAGAGCCAGGTAGTCCAGCAGGATTCGATTCTATAGACACCCGCTGTGCTTGCGGTAACCGATCCCCGAATCACGTTACCGCTTGCACTTATCTGGCCGGCTCCATAATCAACTCTACTGCCGTCTCTCGTTATTTTGACGTAGACGTAATTCGGCATGTCTGTAAGAACCGTATGTCCATCAGGGGCTATCGCATCTTCGAATTTGTTCGCTCGAACTCTAAACGTTATCTCGCTGCCGGTTGCGAATTGAGCGCCATCCGCGGGTTCGAGAATGGTGGTATCTCCCTCGACCGATGGAGTTGATGGCTCGCTAATCGAAAACGTCCTGGTCATCGAGTCCTTGAAGTTGCCCTTGCCCGTGATCGTAACGGTTGCGGTGCCGGGGTTCACGTTGTTCGCGTACGAGGCCGTATAGTCGTTGGCCTCGCCTTCGACAAGAGCTTTACCGCCGAACGTGAGGTTCAGGTTCTGGGTTATCGCCGATCCCGTATACGTCTTGTTCGCGATGGAGGGCTCGCTGACATCGTAGATGGACGCCTTGCCAATCGCGAAGGTCTTGGAAAGCGTGCCCGTGAAGTTCTTCTTGCCGGTGGCTGTAATTGTGGCGGTACCGGCGTTCGTATTGCCCTCGTGCGCGAGGTCGTAATCAGTTCCTGCGACGAGCTGCCGACCGTTCCAAATGATGGCGGGCGTTTGCGTTATCGCCGACCCCGTATAGGTCTTGTCCACGACGCCGTTCATGATGGCCTGCGCGATATCGGCCTGCGCAATGTTGAACTTCGCCGTGACGCTGTCCTTGTAGAAGCCCTTGCCCTTTATGGTCGCGGTCGCTTCGCCGGCGTCCGTGTTCTTGGTATACGTCACGTCGAAATCCGTGGCGGGGTCGAGCGTCTTGCCGTCGATGGTGACGACTGGCACCGGCATCAGCGCCTGGCCGGTGTACACCATGCCGTCAAGCCCGCTGACCTCAGCGTTCTTGATGCTCTTCCGCACGATGATGGTCCTGCCATCGTTTTTGTCGGGCGTAAAGTCCTCGTAGGCAAGTTCGACATGCTCGCCGTTGACGTAGGTCCAATCGTGGTGCACTTCGAGCAAGTACGCACCTACGGCTTCCGGTTTGAATTTAATCGTGACCGTGGTCGGAAAAAGGCCCATTCCCAATGGGGATGTAAAGCCCTCGCTCAGATAGCTCACCTGTTCACCATTCTTGGTGACCTTTAGGTAGATGTAATTCGGCTTCGTGCCATCTATTCTTTGGTATGTGGCCCTGGCTTCCACCGTCACCTCGTTGCCAAGGTCGTATTCCTTGTTGTTGCTCGGCGATGTTATCGTCGCCCCGCCATCTGCCTGCGCTGCCATTATCTTCGCATACGCAGCCGGCGCGGCAGACGCCGTCAATACAAGCGACGCAATCAGTGAAACGATGAGAAACGCCAAGAACCTCGAACCCCGTGCTGCAGCCATGGTGGGCCTCCACTCTGTTTCGGGTGACGCGCATTCGACCGTTTCATCATAGCATAACCGCGGCGGTTGCATTGCGCGCCCACGCCTGAGGATGGCGTAAAGTTGGTGGGGTGGCGCACGCCAATAGCCTGAAGAAGACGGCTGAACGCAATGTGACAAAGGGGTCAGACCCCTTTGTCACATTTCTAGACGAGCCTCGCTTGGCGCGCCGCATGCCAGCGGTCAAAAGCGCTGTACAACACGTTGAACACGACCACGGCGGCAACGCCGATCGCAATTACCACCATCCACATGGGCGCGACGAACGAGCTGATCGAGAACAAGCTGGGGAACAGCACGGCGCCCGCCACGCACCCGACAACCACAAAGACGAGCAGGGCGATGCGCAGCGGCGTAAACGGCATCGAGATGCGGAAGATCAGGTTCACGCCAATCCATGCGGTGAGCAGCACGCAAAGGGTCGACACCTGGCCGTAATCGAGACCGAGGCCAAGGTACCCCCAGATGTTTGCAGCCAGCACGGCCAACACGACGGTAATCGAGCCGGGAATCGATTTGACGACCACGTTTTCGAGGAAGTGTCCCTTGATGCGATCGCGGTTGGGCTCGAGAGCGAGCACGAACGACGGAATACCGATCGTAAACGCGCTGATGAGCGTCATCTGAATGGGCTGATAGGGATACTGCCACGGAAGCACGATGAACAGCACGGCGAGAGCCATCGAGAACAGGGTTTTCACCAAGAACAGGGAAGCCGAACGCTGAAGGTTGTTGATGGAACGGCGCCCTTCGGCAACGACCTTGGGCATGCTGGAAAAATCGTTGTCGACCAACACGAGCTGGGCCACGTTGCGCGCCGCGTCGCTGCCCGCTGCCATCGCGACCGAGCAGTCCGCCTGCTTGAGCGCGAGCGTGTCGTTGACCCCGTCGCCCGTCATGGCGACCGTATGGCCCGCCTGCTGCAAAGCGACAACGAACGCCTTCTTCTGCTCGGGCTTCACGCGGCCGAAAATGCTGTACAAGCCCACCGCGTCGGTAATCTTCTCGTCGGTATCGAGCGTCGTGGCATCGACGAAGCGATCCGCATGGGGCACGCCCACCTGGGCGGCGATTCCCGAAACCGTACGCGGGTCGTCGCCCGATATGACCTTCACGTCGACGCCCTGGTCGCAGAAATAGCCGATCGTCTCGGCTGCGGAAGCGCGAATCTGGTCGCGGATCATCACGAGCGCAACGGGCTCGGGAGTTCCGACCAGCGCCTCGCCGTCGAATCCGTCCACGCGCGCGAGCACGAGCACGCGGGCGTTTTCGGCGCGTTTCTCGACTTCCTCGGAGATGGCAGCGTAGCCCTCACCCAGCACGAACTGGCCAGCGCCCATCACGTAGCTGCCCACCGCGCCAGCATCCGGCGTACTTTCGGCCCCTTCCCCGTTGGCAGCTTGACCCGCACGCAAAAGGGGCAATGTGGCACCCGACCACTTGCGGTCGGACGAGAACGGCACGTAGGTTATGGCCTGCTGCGGCGCCACGCCCAACGATTCGCCCCAGGCGATAAGGGCGCGACCCGTCTCGTTGGCGTCGGGGTCGGCTGCGGCTATGGAAACGAGCGCCAAAGCGGCGTCGGCCTCGCCCGCCGGCAGCTGCGCCGCATCGCCGAGCAGGTGCAAGCCCTCGACTTCCATAGCGCCCGACGTGATGGTTCCGGTCTTGTCCAGGCAAAGCGTGTCGACGTGGGCGAGCGTCTCGATGCAGTAGAGCTGCTGCACGAGAACCTGGTGCTGCGATAGCCGGATGACGGCGAGGGCGAGCACCGTCGACGTCAGCAAAATCAGCCCTTCGGGCACCATGCCGACGAGCGCCGCGACAGCGGAAAGGATCGCCTGGTTGAACTCGACGCCGCCGAACAGGTGCATGCTGCCGAACAGAAGCAACCCCACGGGGAATATGACGAAGCTCACGAACTTGATGATGCCGTTCAGGCTGTTCATGATCTCGGAATTGATTTCCTTTTGCGCCTTCGCCTCGGTCGAGATCTTGGCGGCGTAGTTTTCGGCGCCCACATGCTCGACGCGCGCGACGACGCTTCCCGAGTTGACGAACGAGCCGCTCATCAGGCTCGCGCCCTCCGCCTTCGGGATGAGATCGCTTTCGCCGGTCAGCAGGCTTTCGTCGACGTTCGCAGTGCCGGCGATCACCGTGGAATCGCACGGTATCTGGTCTCCGCGGCCGAGCACGACGAACTCGCCGCGAACAATCTCGTCAAGCGCAATCTCGACCCGCTCGCCATCGCGAATGACCTTCGCCTTCGAGCCCGCCACTATGGAGAGCCTGTCCGTCAGCTGCTTCGAGCGTATCTCCTGCACGATGCCGATAGCGGTGTTGATGACGATGACGATCATGAACAGGCCGTTTTTCAGCGAGCCCGTCACGAGAACGAACGCGAACAGAATCACGTTCACCAAATTGAAGAGGGTGCAGATGTTGTCTCGGAAAATATCGCGCACCGATCGGGTCTTCGTTCCCGCATCGGCGTTCACGGCGCCGGCTTCGCGCGCCGCCTCGACCTCGCTTGCGCTCAGCCCCTCTATGCCATCGGTCCACTTGCTCATGGCGCGATTATACTGCAGGGCGCCCTGCACGCAGCCACGCTGATTAACGGTCAGAATGCGGGTGCGCAAAACCCACGGCGGAGCGGGGTCGCGCTTCGAAAACGCGGGCAATCTCACCTGGCCGCACGGGCGCCATAGAGGCAGGCCAGGGTTTCGCCAATCTTCTCGGCGAATTGCACACCCTAATAGTTTGCCGAATTGTCATACGAGGGCACTTGGCAATTCGCGCACCAATTAGGGCACCCGGGCAGTTGCGCAGTTTGGTTGCTAGCCCGAGCGCCACTGTACCAAAACGATGACGTTTGCAGCCATGGCCTACCGCGAAGGCGCCATCTATGCTAGTATCCGCAATGTCAGCGGTGCCCGCCGTTGTGAGGACTAGCCGGGTTACCGTTTGGCAGTTGCTAAACGACCGGGCTTACGTCCGGTCGTTCTTTTTACGCCGCCGAGTGGCAAATCGCCCCGCGCAATGAAGCACGAAACCCACGATGGTGAGCACCGAGGCCACGCCGTTGAGCACATCCAATAAGGACATTCATAATCCACCTCCTCCCGTTGAAGAAGGCAAACCCGGCATGGGCGAACACCGCCAACCACCCGATTCTAACCGCCGAAACT
Organism: uncultured Eggerthellaceae bacterium; assembly: GCA_946618265.1. The sequence goes on along the minus strand of CAMOLA010000011.1, from coordinate 27,471 downwards.
ACCTTCGCAAACCTCGACGCCAGCGTTCACCCGTAAACCATGCAATGTCCGCCTTCACAGCTTATGAGCCTTTCGGCGCTGTCGTCGGCTTGATTACCAGTCAGAATGCCACTGCGCCAAAACCGACGCCTGGCGTGACAGGCCAGTGCTCCCCAGATCTATAACACAAAGCGCTTGGCATCCGGCATAATCTGACACAGGTACGACAAGACAACCGCAAAGCACGCAAGCGGCCTTAGGGTCCTGATAGGCAATCGGCTCGTGGGCACCCTGGCCGAAACTCCGCAGGGGTGGGTCACCCAACCAGGTTGCGTGTCCCACTTTTCGCGACGCTATCAATGAACCGCAACGGACCGAGCACTATCGCGAGCTCATCGACCTCCTCCACTATTACGGTGACAAGGCTACCTTCGCGGGCCGGACTCGCAGGCCAAGGCTGCCAAGCCTCAGGAGGAACCCGAACAGCACCGGAGCTACGATATCCTCCGCTACGAGACCCCGAGCATGCTGACAGGCACCACCCCCACACCCTCGGATGTGCTATGAGCATAGAATGCCCGGCCGACGAGCACGACGAGGAAGCTGGGAGCGGGCATACGCTGCACGGCGTTCTTGGCGGTGCGGTCGGGGGACAAAAGGGAGTATCCCCTTTGTCACGCTCAAGGGCCTTCGAGGCGGCAGTTCCTTAACCGAGAACGACCCACGCGCCTGATCGCGTGCTTCCCCGCCTTTCCAGCATGCCGTCCTGTTTCAGCTTGGATACGATTCGCTCGGCGCTTCTCTTCGAGCACCCGAGCCTTTCCGCAAGCGTCGACACGTTGCCGTCCGGGTTCTCTCGGAAAAAGGCCAGTGTGCGCCTGCGCGCGAGGTCGCTCTCGCTTTCGGGGCGAGCGAACGGGAGGAGAGAATCCCGTATGGCCTCGAGCATAAACTCGACGAACCGCTCGCTCGACCCATCGGAATCGGATTGGGCGAGCGCGGCATAGTACCCCGATTGCCTCTCGCGAATAACGCTCTCGACGGGAAGCCACGCGAGAATGGGCCTCCAGCGCGAGAGCAGAAGTGTCTGCCAAAGACGCCCGACCCTGCCGTTGCCGTCTGCGAAGGGGTGGCAGAACTCGAACTCGAAGTGGAACACACACGAGGCGAGCAACGGGTGCATGGTCGTGTCCTTCAGCCAGCCCATGATGTCCGCCATGACCTCGGGGACATACGCCGCAGGCGTGCCCGCGTGAATGAGCGCGTCGCCGTCGAACACCCCAACGTTGCCCGATCGGAACCGACCCGCCTCGGAAACGAGGCCTTCCATCATCGTGCGATGGGCATACAACAAGTCCTCCAACGAAAGCGGATCAAGTTCGGGGATCAAATCGTATGCGCGCCGAGCGTTCTCGACTTCCCTAATGTCGCGGGGGTTTCCAAGCACACGCTTCCCGCCGAGTATGGCGGTCACCGTCTCGCGGTCCAAGGAGTTGCCCTCGATGAGGAGCGACGAATGGATGGTTTTGATCCTGAGCTCCCTGTGCAATACCGGGCTGTTCGCCAAGGGCGCATCGGGCGGTATCATCCCGACAAGCTCGGCGATTTCCATGCAGAGGGAGTCTATGGCGTCGCTGCGCGCAAACGGCGGCTCGTAGAGCATGCGTCCTCCTTTGATTACCGCCACCATTATACCGTCAATGGCGGTAATACGCCCTGGATCGCGGGATGAAAGGAGAAGTTGACGCGTCCAAAAAAGCCCGCTTAGCCATTTGGGGACAGTCCCCTTTTGGCCATTCCCGTTCACAAACCCGCGGCCTGCGCTTTCGTTGTAATAGCCATTTGGGGACTGCCCCCAAATGGAGGAGAGGAATCCCGCCACGAGAGCAGCCGCCCATGAACGTCACCAGTGCGGTCGTCTGCGCGAGCGTTCCCGCCGAAAACCCAGCTCGCTCGGGAATATGCTCGGATATGTAATGAGTGGCAGGAACGTCCTGCGACTCATTCCCGAATCGTCACAACCTGATGCTTGCCGAAAGGCCCGTTAGCGCTTGGAGCCCATCACCGTGATCGTCCGGTTCTGACCGCCGTCGGTGAACTTCATCACGATGCCGGAGCCGAATCCGCCGAACATGGCAACCGGGTAATCTTTAACGGTCGAGCTGCCGATGAACGTGGCTTGGGCGCCGGTCGTGAAAGTCCCACTCGCTTCGAGGAGGACGTTGCCATCGGGGAACGAAAACGTCAGGTCGTAGCCCGTTTCCGTGATCGTCAAGACGCCGTCGCCCTCGTAGCGCCCGTCCATGACGTTCTTGCCACCCTCTTTGTGCGAATAGTCCAAGCGAATGAGGTCCCACTTGCCCCGCGAGTTCTCGGGCGTCGTGAGGGCGTGGGCGTTGCCCGCGGATGCCGATGCGCTTGAGCTCGATGCGTTTTCCCAAAGCGACGAGGTGACATTCGCCGTTGGTTTGCCCGCACCGCCCGTCTTGCTGCCCGATTCACTCGAACAACCGCCCAGGCACACTGCCAGCACGAGCGCAGTCGCGAAGACCATCGCGATTCTAAGCTTACCCATGAGTATCTCCGTTCTCGCCGTCAATGGGTCAGGCAACCAGGTTGGGTGACCCGCTCAACCTCATTGGCGCAAAGCGAGCGACGGGCTCACATTGCGCAGCAGGCCAGGGTTGTCGAACAGGGTCGGGCAAACGAGTTCTGCGCGGTCCATCGGATGCGCAGCGCCGTTGACAAGATTGTCGAAGAACCCTTCGAGATAGGCCGTTTCGGGGAGCACGCCCGCAGCCGCATTGCGGTAGTTCGCGCGTACGAGCGCATCCCGGAAGTAACGCGCATGATGCTCGAAGGGTTCGTTGCCGACGTCGAAGCCGAGCTGGCGCAGGTACAGGACCGCAAGCACCGCCACCGTGCGCGTGTTCCCCTCCTGAAAGGGATGCACCTGCCAGACAAGCCCGACGAAACGGGCGAAGCGTGCGAGCTCGGCGCCCGCAAGCGTCAACCCGTAGTCGCCGGCCTCACGTTCCTGTTCGAACAGGTAATGCAGCGACTGCTCAACGAGCGTTGGATCGGCGTAGAGCACGCTGTCGCCGTTGAGGATCTCCTCCTGCTTCACGAGCGGCTCGAGCTTGTAATCCCCCGGCCGATAGACATCACGCGGAAGGTCGCCGAACAGCTGGCGGTGGATAATGCGTGGCATGTCGGGCACAAGCGCGAACGTCCCACGCGCGAGGACCTCGGCGATGCGCTGGCTCACAAGGTCGGCCTCGCGCGAGCCCTCCGCGCTCGCATCATAGCCGACAGCTCCGGGCGTGTGATAAGCGCGCACAAGCTCGCCAGTCTCGTCGAGGCTTCGCTCCCCTTCCACGTAGCTTTGCGCCACAGCATGCAAGTAGTCCGACACCTCGAGCCCATCGACGGCCTGCAATCCGATGGCGCATGCCCAATAGCGACGGCGCGCCTCTCGATCGGCCACGTCGTCGATGTGCTTGTACTCGAAACCGTCGAAGCTGTCAGCCGACACCCAGGCCTCCTCGATCAAATAGCTTCCCCTCGCATGCGGAACACATTACCACAAGTCGTTTCATGGGTCAGGCAACCAGGTTGGGTGACCCACAATCGGGAGAGGCCAATGGAGCACCCAACCTGGTTCAATGGCATGATGCCGATGCGCTACCTGGAGTGGCTGCTGGAGGAGCTGCCGAACACGCCCGAGGCTGGCGACCAGTCCGTCCTGGCGCGCTACATGCCGTGGTCGCCGGACGTGCCCGGGTCGTGCAGGATGACGCCCGCCGAGGCTGGCGAACCCGATCCGATGCTCGAACCGTTAGCGGACGTCGACCCGAGCGCGCTGGACGAGGGCTAAGGGGGCCTCCGCGGACGCCCCAAGGAGGCTGCGCGGACTGTCCGCGGACGTTCCGCGCCATCGGCGGCGTCGGTCAATTACCGCTTACGTTGTTTCCTCTCTCGGTGCTGCCTACTTGTCCTTCTTCATGGCCTTGTAGAGGCGCCACGCGAAGAAGATGCTGACCACGTAGCCTATGGAGCCCACGATTGGGAAGGCGACCAGGAACGGCGTGGTCTCCATCGCGTTTATCGGCACCGTGCACAGCAGGCACGAGCCGATGAAGAACGCCACGACCAGAAGCGCTCTCACGGCGTAGGCGACCAGGTCCTCCACGTTGCCCAAGGCCTTCTGCTCGAAGCCGAAGTCGGTGCGCACGCGCACCTGGCCCTTCTCCAGCATGTCGAGGGTCTCGGCGGTCTTGGCGGCCGACTTCGAGGTGTTGTCGAGGAACTTCACCAGCTCCATGGCGATGGGGCCGTTCAGCTCCGCCAGCTGCTCGTCGCTCATGTTGGCGAAGTCGAGGTCGAGGCCTATGCCGACGTCCACCTTGTCGATGAAGTAGTTCAGGATGTTCACGCGGGGGCTCAAGGTCTTCACGGTGCCCTCGGCGGCGGTGATGCCGCGCGCGAGGTTGGTGAGGAACGGGTCGATCTTGTAGCTCTCGTCCTGCAGGCCGCCGATGACCGAGCCTAGCAGGTCTCCCAGATCGAAGTCGCCGAAGTCGCCGCCGGTGTACTGGCCGCACATCTCCTCGCACATCTCGAGCATCGCGCCGTGGTCGATCTCGCCCTGGGGCACGGCGGCCTTCATCACCGTGCGCTTCAGGCTGTAGGCGTCCTGCATGACGATGGAGGTGACCAGGTCGAGCAGGATCTGGCGCTGCTGGACGGTGAGCACGCCCATCATGCCGAAGTCGATCCACTCCACTCCGTGGTCGGGCAGCTGCAGCGCGCCTTCCTCGGTCGTGCCTTCGGCGGGCGCGGCGTCAACTTCGCCCTCTGCGGCCGTTTCGGCGGGTGCTTCCGCGGCAGCCTCCTTGGGCTCGGGCTCCTTGATCAGCACGTTGCCCGAGTGGGGGTCGGCGTGGTAGTAGCCGTCGATGAGCACCTGGCTGGCGAAGTTGTCAGCCACAAGCGCGGCGATGCGGTCGCGCTCGTCGTCGTCGAGCGTGTCGATGTAGGCGATGTCGCCGGCCTCGTGCCCCGTGACGAAGTCCTCGGTCAGGATCGCCTCGTTAGTGTAGTCGCGGTAGCACTTCGGCGACTGGACGGGGCGCTCGGCGTTGTTCGCCCAGAACCTCTCGAGGTTGGTGGCCTCGTTGGTGAAGTCGAGCTCGATCTTGGAGGTCTTCTCGAGCTCCAGGATGAGCGCCTTGATGTCGATGCCGCCGACGCCGTCCTTCAAAAACGAGTCGAGCACCTTCTCGATGAGCGCGAAGTCGCGCGCCACCGTGTCCACGACGCCGGGGCGGCGGACCTTCACCGCCACGACCGTGCCGTCGAAGAGCGTGGCCCTGTGCACCTGGCCGATCGACGCCGAGCCCAACGGGTGGTCGTCGAAGGTGGCGAAGAGCTCCTCGACGGGCTTGCCCAAGTGCTTCTCGATCTGGGCGCGCACGGTCTCCATGCCCATGGGCGCCACGCTCGAGCGCAGCTTGGCCAGCGCGTCCGCGTAGTCGGGCGGGATGTACTCGGACTGCTGCGAGGCGATCTGGCCGATCTTGACGGCGGTGGGGCCGAGGTCCTGGATGATGCCCACCACGATCTCGGGCGTGATGCCGTCGTCGTAGTCGTACTTGCGGATGATGTCGATGATCTCCTTCAGGCGGCCGCTGGTGTCGGGGCCTGCCTTCTTCGCGTCCCTGCGCTGCTTGATGAGTGCCGATATGAATCCTGACATATGCTGCGAACCTCCGAGTTCTGTCGCCAATCGAACAGTTTCTGGTCTGGTCGTATTCTACATAAGATAGCTGGACAATGGGGACAGGAAAGCGTGCGAAGCCCGGTGCCTCGCGCCCTTTCCTGTGGCCCTTCTCGGATAGCGGTGGTTACTTGGCAGCGGCCGAGGAGGAGCTCTCCTCGCCCTCGGAGTCGTCGGCCAGATCGAACTCTTCGCTCAGGGCGTCGAGCTTCTCCTGCATGTCGGCTTCCATCTCCTCGTAGGTCTTGTCGGCAGCCGGCAGGTCCTCGACCGTGGTGGCGCCGTAGTCGGAGAACACCAGGTTCTTCACGGCGGTGACGTCGCTGTAGGCGACCTTCTTGTCGATCGAGCCGATGCTGCCGTCCTCGTCGAAGCCCACGGTGATGACGGCCTCCACGACCGGCGAGCCGTAATCGGCCAGCAGCTTCAGGGACTCGTCGAATGCGATGTACTTCTCGGGGTCGAGCGTGAGCGTGTAGAAGGTCAGGCCGTGCGACTCCATCTTCTCGACGCTCGCGGCGCATGCGGCCAGCTTGTCGAGGTCGCCGATGACGTCGTCCAGGTAGGCCCCCGGGCCGCCCGCCGACGGGAGGTCGAACTGCTCGACGGTGCCCGAGTAGACGGGCCCGTCGGAGACGAACACGGCCTTATCGCCGTCGGTGACGTACTTCAGCTTGACGCCGGCGACCTCGGCGTCGATGCTGGTCTTGAGCGCGTCGCCGGTCTCGTCGAACTTGTAGACGGTCGTCTCGGTTACGGTCTCGTCCTTGCCCGTGTCGCTGTCCTTGGCGGTCGAGCTCTCCTCAGCGGTTATCGTGACCGACTTGTAGGCGGGCACCTTCTCGGCGGCGTCCTTGAACTCGGCGACGAGCTCCTCGGTTGACTGCGCCGACGCCGCGGACGCCGAGGCGGACGCGCTCGACGATGCCGAAGCGGATGCGCTCGCCGACGACGATTGCCCGCCGCACCCGGCCAGAGTGCCTGCTGCCAGCGCCGTCACGAGCGCCGCCGCGATGCAGATGGTGGTGCGTTTCATGGTGTTTCCTCCAATCCGTGAGATGACGCGCAGAGTATACCATCAAGGCAACATTCCGTAATTCAGTACTTCCGTTTGTCAATCAGACCATGAATATCGCAAAACGCAATATACTGTTTTTGTTACAACAAATTGTATTTCGAATTCGTATTTGGCGCGTAATCGGCAATCGTGTCATTCTGGGCCGATACTGGGAAGGCGACATGGACCATCGAAGATTCTCGCCTGCGAAGGGCGTGTCGAGCATAGAGCTGTTCTACGACGTGATGCTCGTGTACTGCCTCGGGGTCCTCACCTCCACGATGCATCATGTGGAAGGCGGGTCGTTTACCTTCGGGCAGTGGCTCTCGTTCACGTTCTCGTACACGTGAACCGCGCCGTGCCGTCGCGCTTCGACAGGGAGAGCGCGAAGGGCGCCTGGCACGTGCTCGACGTCCTGAACGGCGGCGGCAAGGAGGAGGCGCGCAGGCTGCTCGAGGCGATGCGCGATTCCGGCATCGCCCGCGGGAAGCGCTCGACCGACCCATAAAGCCTTCTCCAGTTCCCGGCGAATGGGTCACCCAACCAGGTTGCGTGACCCATTCGCGCTGCGTCACAGTACACTTGCGTGTTATTCTGCCGTGGCATGGCGCACTTGCGGCTTATTCTGCCGAGGGGGCGCCGAACTGGCGAGATATCAACCAAGTGCGCCGTATTTGGCGGGATATCGCGCAAGTGTTGCCGCACATGCGCCCTATCCTGCCATTTCCGCCTCACTTGCGCCATATTGTGCCCGTTTGGCGGGAAGGTGGCGGGATATTCCGCAAGTGCGCCGCGCCGAGGATGGGACAAACTTGCCTATAAATGCGTATAAATGCTTATGAACGGCAAAGGATTCTTATCAACTTGCATGACCATAAGACATAACAACGCAACGGGACGAAAGGGGCGACGACCGTGAAGACGAGAAGAACCGGGAAAGGCGCCATCGTATTCTTGCTTGCCCTCGGCATGGCAGTTGCATGCATGTCGGCGCCAGCTTTTGCTGCGCCTGACGCAGGGCAAGACCAACTACCAAAAGAAGCCGGCACGCTGATGGCGCTTCAGGCCGACGCGGGGGCGGCGGGCGAAAAGGCCGGCACGCCGATGACCCTCCAGGCCGCCGAGATCGTAGCGGTCTCGAGCTGGCAATCGCTTCAGGACGCGATCAACAACAACGCGAACAGCGGGAAGACGATACAGCTGGCGGGCAACATCAATGCAAACGGCAAAAACTACCTCAACGTCAGCGGAAAGACCGTGACGATCGACCTGAACGGCAAAGAGCTGAACAGGGGGCGCACATCTTCGGATTCGGACGGCCACGTGTTCTGGGTGCGCAACAACGGCAATCTGACCATCGTCGACAGCGTCGGCGGCGGCAAGATCACCGGCGGCTGGGCAAATAACGGCGGCGGCATCAACATCCAGGAAGGCTCCGTCTGCACCATCGCAGGTGGCACCATCACGGAAAACAAGGCGGAAGATTCCGGCGGCGGCGTCCTCGTGAGGGGCAAGCTGATCATGACCGGCGGCACCATCTCGGACAACAAAGCCAAAACGGGAGGCGGCCTCTTCTGCACGGACAAGGCCACGGAGGTCAGCCTCAAGAACGTCACCATGAGCGGCAACAAGTCGAGCGGCAACGGCGCGGCAATCGACACCCACGCCGCCATGACCATAGAGGAATGCGTCATCGACAACAACGAAATAACCTCCACCGATTCGGGCGGCGGAATCTACGCCGACGCGTCCGGAAAGACGATAGAGATCAAGAATTCGAGGCTCTCGAACAACAAGGCCAAAAACGACGGCGGCGGCATACGGGCGCATCGCGGCACGGTCAAGATGACGGGAGGCTCCATCGTAGGATGCTCGGCGGGACGCGACGGCGGCGGAGTCTACATTACAAATGAGGCCGTCTTCGACGCGACCGACACGCACATCGCGCAGAACAGCTGCAGCAATTCCGGCGGCGGCATTTGCGCCGACGGAAAACTGACCATGAACGGCGGCTTCATCTCCGAAAACAGCGCCAAGGGCGCAGGCGGCGGAATCTTCTGCGATACGGACGCCACCGACGTAACGCTCACGAACGTGGTGATAGACAAGAACGAGGCCAAAGACGGCACCAACGGCGGCGGCATCGACACGCATGTCCCGATGACCATCGACGGCTGCAGCATACGGGACAACAAATCCGGCGACAACGGCGGCGGACTGTACGTGGACGCAGCCAGCAAGACGGTGACCATCAAGAACGACACGGATTTCGCGGGCAACTTCGCGGCTGACGACGGCGGCGGAATCTACATCATGAGGGGCACGGTGGATATGACCGGCGGTTCCGTGACGGGCAGTTCCGCCGACGATGGCGGCGGCGTATACGTCACGCCGAATACAAAGTTCACCGCGAATAATGTCAGAATCAACGAAAACAAGACCCCAGTACATGACGGTGCGGGCATACTTAATAAAGGCGAAATGACGCTGACCGGGTGCGAGGTATCCGGGAACACGGCAAAGCGCCACGCAGGAGGAATCTGGAATAACGCGAGCGGAACAACCACAACGATCATAAACACCCATATCGATGGCAATACGGCAGAGGAAGATTCCGGCGGCGGTATCTATCTGGAAGCAGGAACAATACAGATGACCAACGGCTCTGTATCAGGCAACAAGTCGGAAGACGGAGGCGGTTTATTCATCACATCGAATACGACCTTCAGCGCAGAAGGAACGCAGATCAACAAGAACGAGAGCACGGAACTGGATGGCGGCGGCCTCGTGTGTAAGAGCGTGTTCACTTTGACGGACTGCGAGGTGAGTGAAAACAAGGCCAAGGTATCCGGCGGCGGCATCTGGTATAACGCGTCGTCAAAAGCAACCATCACGAACACTCAAATCGATGGCAATGAGGTATCGGAGAACGGTGGCGGCGGCGTTTACATACAAGATGGCCAGATCGAGATGACGGGCGGTACCGTTTCGGGCAACAAAGCACCGGACGGCGCGGGTGTGTTCGTGTTAAAACATTCGGCAGATAAAGATTCCGATGGCGATTTCGCTGCTGACGGGACGACGTTTAGCCACAATGCGAGCACGAACGAAGACGGCGGCGCCGTTATGAACAAAGGCGCCATTACGCTCAGAAACTGCACTATCGACAGCAACAGTTCCGTCATGCACGGCGGCGGCGTCTATTCCAATGCGGATACTGGCAATGTGGATAACGACGTCGTGATTGAAAACACGAGCTTCACCAACAACGTATCAGGTGAAGGCGGTGCCATCTACGTTAAAGATGGCGACATGAAGCTGAAGAGCGACGCTGAAGGCGAGACGCTGACATTCACGGGCAATGGAGCGGGCAGCGGCGGTGCCATTTTTGTGCATGACGATGCAGATGCATTCCTGGAAGGATCATCGGGCTTCGAGTTCAGCAAAAACTTCGCCAAGGCTGACGGCGGGGCGATCTACAACGACGGCAACCTCAAAATGGCGAACAGCGTCAAAATATCAGAAAACAAGGTCTCTGACGGCAATGGCACGGGCATATATCAAATCGGCGGACTGTGGGTAAAGGATAAGCCGAATATCAGCGATGAGATCTTCCTGGCCCAAGATAAAACAGTCAAAGTCGACGGTTCGCTGAATGATTCTGCTGTTATAAAGGTCGCCGCTGAAGTGGTCGAAAGGAAGATTACCGAGAATTACAAATCAAATACAGGAAAGACCGAGCTCAAGTTCTTCGAGCCGGCGTCAAACAAGTATGCCCTGAACTACGTGAGCGACGGCGATAATGGCGAGATATACATTAAAGACGGCGCACAGGACTTTTCAAATGCTGAACTCGTGCCCGGCGATGCTCTTGACGGCGTCACCGTCAAGCTGCGTCCAAGCGGATCGGATTTGGCAGCATGCGTAAAATACTCGAAAGAAAAGGTGCAGCTCGACACATCGAAGGTGCCCGATGCCGACGATGTTATCGACGAGCTCAGGATCGACTACAATCCGGTTAAAGATAAACGCCAAGACGGTGATAACAAGCATGCCGACAGGAACGGTGACAGATGGTATCTGCAAAAGGCCGGAGATAACTGCTACCGTTTCCTGTACTACGTAAGAACTAGAGATGCCATGCCATCTCAGGATTACGTTCTGGGGCTTAAAGGCGATCTGGTATATGTCAGCAAAAAGAATGATAACAGCGCTGACCAGAAATGGGAGATCTATAAACTGCCAGATAGCACATACATCATCAAGAATGTTGGAGAAAACAAATACTGGTCTGCAAACGAACTGGATGAACTGAACGCGGCAGACAGAGATAAAACCGAGGTCAGACTCAGGGAGGCGCCTCTTACCTGGTGGATGGAGGTCGTGAACAAAAAGGTTCAAAGCAACGGTAAATGGGTCAATTCATCGAACGCCGTCTATAACGAAATAGCAGATACGTACGATACCTACAATCAGGTAACGCTCGATTCGAAGGGTAAAAAAGTAAGAAGCCATAACTGGATGAGCCATCTGCCGGATGATCTGTATTTCACCGATATCAATATCCCGAGCAGCCATGATACAAGCGCGTTCAGCGTGGATGACTCCACGATAAAGCGCTGCCAGCAGTATTATCTTGACGAGTTGCTTAACCAGGGCCTGCGCGGACTGGACATTCGTATCGGCGATTGGGATGGGAATTACGGCTCATTCAAGATCGTCCACAGTTACAGCGACATCTACAAAGCAGACGGCAGCAAGCTTTATCTTGAGGATATCCTGCAGATGACCTTCGATTTCCTCGATGAGAATCCGACGGAATTCTTCCTGTTCAAATTCCAACCGGATATTCACGAGGACAATAATGCCCCGTTTATTTACCAGTACCTGAAGAATCTGGTGACGAGCGATCAATACAAAAATAGGATTTACTTCTTCAATAGCCTCGACGACGTTCCGACCATCGGTGATCTCAGGGGCAAGCTCCTTCTCCACTACGACTGTATGGATGAGATGGATGAATTGGATGCTTCCGACATCGATGATCTTAAGGACGATGTGGACGAATATGCAAAGGCATCAGACAAGTTCAGCACGATCGAAAACATAGACCAGCTGAAAAACGAGCGTAACTGGTGGAGGGTCAATGCGGACGACGATCCCGAAACAGAATATTGGGTCTACGATTTCATAGAAACGCAAAATGACGATCCGGGCTGGGATCCGAAAGGGGACGGCGAATTCTGCGGGAGGACTATTTCGCGGAAAACCATTGAGTTATGGCACGAGAATAATACGAGTCAAACACCTTTTGGCGACCCGGTCGAAAGCCCGAATTTTTTTGATGGCCAGTGGTGGAGCCATAAATGGGGAAACAAGTGGCGTGATATGAAGAATGATCTTATATCACAATACAGCGCATACCATCTCAAACAGAACGTGGAAAGCCGGGGTAAAAAAGCCTGGATAAAACTTACCAACTACTGCACAAAGTGCCCGTTCGCCTATCCGACCTGGTCTGCGCATGAGCTTCATCCGGTGCTGCTGGAACTGCTCCACTCCGGAGAGTTCATGACAGCCCATGACGGATATGCAGGCGAATGCAGATTCAACTTCGCCGACAAGAACCTGTGCTGGAGCACCTACCGCCTCAACTTCATGAGGAACAGCGGTTACGAGCAACTGCAGAGGTGCGTCCTGGGAGAGCCGGTGAAAGAAAACGAAACGCTGCCAACATGTACGGCAGAAGGCAGCTATGACCTTGTTACAAAATGCACTTCGCACGATGAAGAAGTCGAAGTCTCAAGAAATCATGTCACTGTCAAACCTCTCGGTCACGACTGGGACGACGGTAAGCTGACAAAGCCAGCCACCCAGTTCGATGCGGGCGTGATCACCTACACCTGCAAGCGTGACGGCTGCGGGGCAACGAAAACTGTGGCTATTTCCCCAACGCATGCAGAGCATGAATGGAGCGAGGTCGAATATGCGTGGGAAAAGGACGGAAGCAAGGTCAAGGCCTCTCGCAGCTGCACGGTATGCGGACTCATGGAGTCCGAGACTGCCGTCCTGGACGAAAGCGGTACCGGAGGCCCGGGCAAGGTCACGAAAGAAGTGACAAAACAAGCGACCTGCGAAGAGGCTGGAAAAGCTACGTATACCGCCGAATTTGAAAACAGCAGCGTCTTCCAAAGTGCCTCCGTTGAGCTTGAAGACAGCCCGGCCCTCGGCCATGACTGGGAGAAAGATGGAGACGCCTCAGTGGAGCCGTCGTGTGAGACCGAAGGGAAAACGGTCTACAGATGCAAACGGGGCTGTGGCGAGACAATAGAAAAAACTCTTCCTGCTCTTGACCACGAATGGCCAGATGATCATGACCCGGACTTCGTGGAAGTCAAGAACAGCGTGGAGCCGACGTGCGAAAGCGAAGGCGGATATACAGAAGTGTATAAGTGCAAGAGATGCAAGACTCCGCTTACAGAGGTAGGATTTGTAATCGCTGCACTTGGTCATGACTGGGGTGAATGGAAACTGGTAGAGGCTCAGGGAGATACGCCTGCCCACTATAAGCGCGTCTGCAACAACGATTCAACCCATTTCGAATGCAAGGATGCAGAGCCGCCGGCCGGAGCGGATCTGACTGAAGTTGCAGAGGCACCAGCAACCTGCACTCAGGCGGGAACGATGAAGCACTGGGAATATAAGGTTGGCGGCGGCGAAGCGCAAGCTGGAGATGAAACGCAAGGTGGCTTTGCGGATCGCTATTTCGTGCAGATGGAAGAAGGAGATACGGCTACTCCCGACATCACGCTCGACGATGGCACGAGGCTGAAAGAGGTCGACAAGGAAGACATCGTGATACCGGCGCTCGGCCACCAGTGGGGCGAAATCACATACGCCTGGTCGGATGACGGCCAGTCCGTGACGGCGAGCCGCGATTGCGTGCGCGAAGAGTGCACAGGCACGGACGGCGCCCCGGCGCACGAAGAGGAAACCGCCTCCGTCGAGCAGGGCACGATCGCTGCCGAGGTGGACACGCCCGCCAGCTGCACGGCGCTTGGAACTCACCTGTACACGCCGACCTTCAGCAATCAGGATTTCGAGAAGAGCAAGGATACCAAGACGGTTGAAGACATCCCCATGGTGTCTCACGATTGGACCTCGCCGACCTACGACTGGGCCGACGATTACAGCAAGGTGACGGCAACACGCAAGTGCAGGAACTGCAGCGAGACCGAAACGGAAACGGCGAGCCAGGAAAACGGGAAGATCACGAAAGAGACCGTCGAGGAGGCCACGGAAACAGCGACGGGGAAGACCGCCTACAAGGCCAACTTCGAGAATACGGCGTTCGAGCAGCAGGTCAAAACCGAGATCATCCCGATGGTAAACCCGGGCACGGACACCCAGGACGATCCCGAAGTGCCGGTCGAGGCTTTCACCGTGACCTTCGTGGACGGGCAAGGCAATTTGCTCAAGACCGAGACTATCGAGAAAGGCGGTGCAGCGACGCCGCCCGACGATCCGACAAGGGAAGGCTATACCTTCGACGGCTGGGACACGGACTTCAGCAATGTCACGTCCGACCTTACCGTGAAGGCAAAGTGGAAGGAGAACCCCGCACCCGAACCGGGAAGCGACCCGAACCAGATGGGCATTGACGGGACCCCGGTCGGCCTCGGCGCGAGCGCCGCAGCAGCGGACAGGGCCATCACGAGCATGACCGCCGACAAAGACCTGGCAGGCTCTGTTTTCTCGAAGCTTGCCCCGAAATCCCTGAAGCAGAAGAAGGCGTCCATCAACCTGAAATGGAGCAAGGTCGACAAGGCGAAGAAGTATGTCATCTACGGAAACAAGTGCGGCAATAAGAACGCGCCGAAGAAACTTGCGACCGTGACCGGCAACGCGACGGTGTTCAAGACGATCGCGGGCATGAAACTCAAGAAAGGCACGTACTACAAGTTCATAATCGTGGCGCTCGACGAGAACAACAACGTGGTGTCGACGTCGAAGCTGCTTCACGTGGCGACAAAGGGCGGAAAGGTCGGAAACCACAAGAAAGTGACCGTGAAGAAGGCCGTCATCACCAAAGCGAAGAAGCTGAAGAAGGGCAAGAGCCTGCGCATCAAAGCGAAGGCAGTGCCGCAATCGAAGAAGCTCAAGGTCAAGAAGCACGTAGCCGTGAGATACGAGTCGACGGACAAGAACATCGCCACGGTATCGAAGAAGGGCGTGGTGAAGGCGAAGCGCAAAGGCACCTGCTACGTCTACGCCTTCGCCCAAGACGGCGCCTTCAAGAAAATCAAAGTGAAAGTAAGCTAAGCCTCAAGAAAGTGGGACACCCAACCAGGTTGCCTGACCCAGAACGGTTCTCCCAGTCCACCGGCGTCATTTCTGGAAGGCCGCCGTCAAGCTGGTAGGCGACCTTTTCGGCTTGGTGACGACGGCGGACGCGAGGCGCCAAACCCAGCATGCGGGCAGCAGCACGGGAACGCGAGCGAGCACGGGATAGATGCACAAGGTCGGGGGTTCAAATCCCTCCTCGACCACCATGACAGTCGAGGCCCCCTACCCGGGGGCCTTTCCGTTTCTCAGACCATCACCTGATTTGAACCCTGCGAGGGTCCGGCAGCCCGCGGGCTGTCGGAGCCCGAGCACCGCGGAAGCGGGGCGCAGGGCAGCGGATGCGCGCAGCGCATACGCCCAAATCCCTCCTCGTCCACCACAAACACGCAGGTCAGTTGCTATTTTAAGCTGACCTGTTTCAATTCTTGGGATTGGGTTGGTGCAAATCCACTTTCAGGAGTGGCTTCAAGACCTCTTTTCGGCTTTCGAAAAGGCATCCACGAATCTCGCTGAACTCCAGATGCTTCATCAGGCACCGGAGACGCATGCGGAGGCGTCGGCCAGTTTCCGTTTACCGGCAAGCCGACAGCTCCTCACTGGCGTTTTGGCAGTGAGGAGCGTCGCGTTTCATCGTTGTCTCGTCGCTATTTCGCTTTCACTTTGAAGGTCGCAGTTTTCCAGCCGGATGCCTCGTAATTGCGGTTCCCTGACGCCTTGACTTTGACCGTGACCTTGTAGGTGCCCTTCTTCAGCCCCTTCTTCACGGTAACCTTGCCGGTGGCCTTGTTGATCTTGAAGTACTTCTTGAAGCTCTTCTTGCCCTTCTTTGCAGATGAGAGCTTATAGGTTTTCTGGTCTCCGATTTGCCCGGTGAATTCGATTACCTTTGCGACAGCCAGGGTCTGCGCCTTTTTCTTCAGCTTCTTGTACTTGACGGCGGCCGTCTTTCCCTTGAGTTTCAGGGGGTTGGCCGCCTTCACGATCTCGAAGGTCTTCGTGATCGTGCCCTTGTACCCGTCTCCCTTTGCCTCGATGGTCACCTTGGCCGTGCCGATCTCCTTGTTGTCGGAATAGGTCACGGTGTAGTAGGACTCGTTGAGGCCCGATACCTTGACAGCCGGCTCGATGGCCGCTCCCGTGTAGGGCAAAGACGTCTGCATCGTGACCGCGTAGTTGCTGATGTCAACGACGGAAACCTCCGATAGCTGCTCGCCGAGGTCCTCGATTTGCTGCTCCAGCTGCGCTATCCGGTCCTCCTTCTCAGCCATTTGCTCTTTGGCCAGAACGCTTTTTGTCCTGGCAAGCTCGTCTTGCGCCTCTGTCAGCGCGTTCTGGGCGGCGAACAGCTCTGCGAAGAGCTGCTTCATCGCGGTCGGATCGTCGGGGTCGAGGTTCGCAAAAGCTTCTTGTGCAGCTTTCAGTTTCTCCTGGGCCTCGTCTATCAGGGCCTGAGCAACCTCTTCGCTGCTCACGATGCTGAAGATGACGCCGTATTTCCTTCCCGTGAAGGGACCCTTTCCGTACAGTATCACCTGGTAGTCGCCCGACTCGACGAAAGCGGGCTGTTCGAGCGTTTGCGTCTCTGCATTCCAAACCAGTTCCTTCTCCCATATGTAGTCGACGCCCGGACGTAGCGTCTGCCCGCGGTACACAAGCTCCGGCTCCAGCTCTTCTCCCGTGCTGACTGCAGGCCTGATTCTCGCCTTCTTGATTTGGATGCGGTCCGAAACAAGGATGTGATGGCGGTACATGTCCGTGATGGTGATCGCGGTATCGAAGACCTCGCCGTCGCCGTCCGTGTCGCCGATATCGGCGATTTCGGCGATGTCCATGAAGTCCAGGCCGATGGAATCCGCGTTGTCTGCGGAGATGGCGAAGGGCGCACGGCTGATCGGAGCGTAAATGTCGGGATCGAACATCGAACTGATCACGAGTGCCGGCGTGACGGTGATCTCCCTCGTGAGGTTCTTCGGCTCGACCTGAACCGGAGCCGAATTCGTGCTCATGTAGTAAACAGATGTGAGCTTATGGCCGTCCCCGGGGGAGAACTCCAACATGAGATGACGGGGCTCGTCCGCCCCGTCCGCGCCGGCCCCGACGAGGGCGGGAACGTAAATGCCGTCTTCGTCGGAAAGGTAGATGGAGGCGACGTGCTCCGCTCCGTCTGCGTCACGGACGGCATACCACTTCCCCTCGAAGCGGTCTATGTTCCATGTTCCGCCGCTCTCGTTGTACCATCTGATCATATCCCTGATGGAGTCGCCCGCCGGCTGGCCGGCAATCGTGCCTTCTATGGATCCTACCGAGAGCTGTCCAGCGCTGGTCACGTCCTTCTGCTCCTTCATGGTAAGTCCGCTGACGTATTCCTCCAGTGCCGGCAGCTCGACATAGATGTTTCTTTCCACGCTGTTCACGATGCGCTTCATCGCACCGTTGATCGTGACGGCGCAGGCCCCGGTTTCCTCCTGTTCGAGCTTCTCGAGCTTGACCTCTTTCCCGTCCACGGCGTCCTGTGCCTGCTGGGGGATCAGCACGCGGAGCCAATCCTCTAGGCCCTCTTCATCGAGGCCGATCTTGTTCATGCACGGAATCACCAGCGAATCCCAGTTGCCGAAGAACGGATCCTTCATCCGGCTCGTGACCAGATCGTAATCCACGTCGCCCTTCCTCGTGGTCTCGAGTATGCTATCTTCGTCATTGATCAGGTTGTTTACGAGTAGACCGGAATAGAAGATCATCTCGTAGTAGGCCACCACCGCTTCGTAGTCCTTCAGGAACGCTTTCCGCTTGTCGTTGTCGGGGAGGCGGTCGATCACGGGGTCGAGAGCCTTGAAATAGAGTTCGGCAGACGTGAGCATTTCGGGCCCTGGGAAATAGATCGACATGCCGGAAGACCCGAGCTTACCGTATCCCAGCTGGTCGTCCAGCGTCCTGTAATACAGGTCTGCGGTCGCGATCCCGCTGGTGCCTTTCGCGTACATGAACGTCTCGTCCGTCAGTAGGCGATTCAGCGTCCGGGAGATGTCGTGGTAGTCGTTGGCGTTGATGTAGTAGTTATCGGCCTCGTCCATGTGATCTTCGGAAACTTCGGAGTTGACGACGCTGAGCAATGCCGAGAGGTTCCCCAGGTCGAACAGTTCGCTGCCGCCGTACTCGATTGAATTGTAATAGGATTTCAGCTCGTCATAGAAATTCAGGCCGCCCTCTTCCAGATTGCCTGCTTCGCCTAGGATGACGTGGGCCAGCTCCGTGAGCGTGTTGACGAACTGGGAATCCATCATCGCCTGCGTGTCGATGACGGCCAGCGTGCCTTCCTGGGAGTGCCCGTCGCCGGTTTCTTTCTCGTAGAAGTTGTAGAAGTCGTCCACGATGACCTTGCCGAGCTCGTAGGTGCCGCCCGGCGCGTCGTACTTCGCGTCGTTTTCGGGATTCCCCAGCTCGTCCAGCCATCCCGCATACTGCTTGCCGTCGCGCTCTGCGCACGGGCCGTAGTACTGCCCGTAGCCCGGCTCTGTCTCGGCGGACGCGATGTAGTAGTCGGCGTAGTCCGCCATGACGAGGGCGAGCTCAACGCTGTTCATCAGGCAGGCATCGAAGTCGATGAAGTCGAACTTGTCCATCTCGCCGTCGCCGTCGGCATCGTTGTTGGAGACCGCGTTGTCCGACAGCGCCTCGACGATGGCGTCGAAAGACATGGTGCTGGGGGTGAGCCAGTCGTCCGAATCGTCGCGATGCTCGTCGACGCCGAACCCGCCTTTCGGGCCGCCGCCGTGATCCCAAAGAATGAGGTCGTACTTGTCGGCCGGGTAATTCGCCACGCCGTAGTCGATGAAGGCCTTCAGGGTGTCGGGGTTCGACATGAGCTCGTCCTTCGCCTGGACGGGCGCGTTGCCGTCGGTGATGCCGTCTCCGTCCAGCAGCACCAGCTTGCCGGCGTTGTCGGCTGCGTCTTTGCCCTTTGCTTCCCAGATCTGGTTGTAGACATTGCTGACCTGGCTTTTGGGGTCGGATGGCGTGTCGACGTATTCCCTGCTATTTGAGTCGTACTCGACGACCGCGTCATCCGGCAGCGCGACTCCGTCGGGAAACACCAGCTTGCTGCCATCGATTTGCCATTTGTGGGATCCGCCGGTCATGACGAGGAAGGTGATGTCGCCGTCGGAACTGTAGCTGGATTCCAGTATCTGCAGCAGGTTGTAGGACGCCAGCCCCGCGTCCGTCTCCAGGTCGGAGCCGCAGTCGTAGAGCAGGATCGTCCGCTTCGCCTGAGCATTCGCGCTTGTCGAAAGCGGCGTGCTTACTATCAGCCCACCCTGATCTTCCTGCACGGCCTGCGAGATCGCCGCGGAATCCGGGGCGATCCCGCCTGCTGCAAAAGCCGGAAGCGAGAACGCGGTCATTGCGAGCGTCGCGGCAAGTACCGCAATCATTGTTCTACGAAACCCTGTTTTCATCTCTTTCCCTCCCTGAAGCACGGGGATGATTCCCCAAGCTCTTGCCGTCGTTGCGTTTCAGCGCTCAGGATCCTTGTTATCCCCTTTCGAGGATGCGCGGTACGCTCGAATGACCGTACGTCGCGTCTTTCCGCTTTCGAAGGCGGAGCGCACCGCACCGGGGTCTTCGTTCGCTTCGGCGAATTCGAGGAGCTTCATACGGCCATGGTACAGCAACCGTTCATGCAAGAAGGCCAGATAGACGGCAACCGTATCGCATACAAGGACCAGGATCGGATCGAGGCCCATCACGGCGGGGACGATGACGAAGATGCATGCGATGACGCGTCCGATGGCGTAGGGCACCGAGTACGTGAACTCCTTCTTGTTGAAGCGCCCGAGCAGAAACGACGTCACGAGGTACAGCACGATTCCCGCCGTCAGGTACATCACCTTCGGCCGGGGGAGAACCTCGTCGAGCGCCATGTATTCGAGCGCGACCGCCACGTTGCCGATGACGTAGATAACCCAGGCTGACACGAGCAGGAATGCCATGCCGTCGCTTTCCGCATGGCGGTCTATCATGTGGTCGTGCTCGTACATGTAGATGAAGAACATCCCCACTACGAGAGAGAACGCGAGCATGGTGACCCACCACTCGCTTCCGCCCCTGATCGTCACGAATACGGCGATTACGGCAACCATCTCGCCGAAGGCGATTATCGTGATGAGGCGGCACCGCTCGCAGAGGTGCTCGAAGCTCGCGGGCTTGCTGCGAAGCGCCCTCGATTGCGAGAACATGCCGGCGCCCGTCATGCATCCCGCCCACGATGCGGCGACGCCCGCCCCGGCTGGGAGCAGCGCGGCTGCCAGGGCGAAAGCGAGCTGGATCGCGAGCACGGTTATCGTGGCGTTCAGGATGCGCTTGTCTTGCGCGTCGAGGCCGCCTTTCCCCAACCTCTTCGTGAGGCAATGGACGATGAGGTTGGCGGTCATGAGCACCCAAGGGACGGCGAACGAGACGGGGGAGCTCTCCCAGCCTGACTGGAAGCTGTTCGCGATGAAATACAGCAGGAACATGTTCACCAGCAGGCACAAGCTGTCGCCGACAGATCGGTTCCCGAAGCGGTTCATGAGGAAGATCGAGAAGACCCAGGTCTGCAATATGACCATATACGCGAATGTGAAGGAGATCCACTGGTCTAAGCCGAACGACCCTCCTTCCGTATGATGCATCGTGGACGTGAGGACGCTGAGGCAGTATACGAGCATCACGTCGTAGAAGAGCTCTATGCTCGACACATCTTGCGCGGGTGATATTGCGCAATGCTTCATGTCTCCGATTCCTTCTTTGCCCACGGCGGGCGGGATCGCGCAGAGCCTTCGCCTGTTCCTCGTCGCCTCCAGTCTTCTCCATGCGCTATCTTAGCTGATTGTCACCTTGAGCACGAGGGTCTTCGTCGCCGCGAGGTAATTGGCGTTACCGGCTGCCATGCAACTGACCTTGAGCATGTAGGCGGCACGCCGCCTTCGTCGGAGAATACGCAGACGCCGTGCAGGTCACTTGCGCTTCTTCACGTCCCGGTACAGGAAGCACGCCAGGATCACGCTGAGGAGATAGCCGACGAAGCCCATCACGGGGAACTCTATGCTGGCACCTATCGTCGTCAACGTGTACGGGGACGCCAGGCACAGCAGGCAGGAGCCGACGAAGAGCACCACGATCAGAAGCCCCCGGATCGCGTACCTGACAAGGCGTTCGATCGAGTCAAGCGCCTTGTCCTCGATGCCGATGTTGGTGCGGACCTGGATCTGGCCCTTCTCGAGCATGTCGAGCGCCTCGGCGGTCTTGGCCGTGGACTTCTTGGCGCTGTCGAAGAACTTCGACAGCTCCATGACGATCGTGGGGGCCGCCTCGGAGAGGGTGTCGGGGCCGAGGTTGTTCAGGTCGACGCCGAGCCCGATATCGACCTTGTCGATGAAGTGGTTCAGTATGTTGACGCGGGGGGAGAGCGTCTTCACGGTGCCCTCGGCGGCGGTGATGCCGCGCGCGAGGTTGGTGAGGAACGGGTCGATCCTGTAGCTCTCGTCCTGCAGGCCGCCGATGACGCTGCCGAGCAAATCGCCCAGGTCGAAGTCGCCGAAGTCGGAGCCGGTGTACTGGCCGCACATCTCCTCGCACATCTGCAGCATGGCGCCGTGGTCGATGTCCCCCTGGGGCGTGGCCGCCTTGAGCACCGTGCTCTTCAGGCTGTAGGCGTCCTGCATCACGATCGCGGTGACCAGGTCGAGCAGGATCTGGCGCTGTTGGACGGTGAGGACGCCCATCATGCCGAAATCGATCCACTCCACGCCGTGCTCGGGCAACGGCAGCTTGTCCTCGGCGGGATCGTCGGCGGGCGCTTCCGCGGCTTCGGCGGGCGCGTCGGCAGTTTCGGCGGCCGCGTCGGCGGCGCCTTCCGGCTCCTCCCCGATCGCGGCATCGGCATCTGCCTCTGCGGCAGGTACGTCCCCCTCGCCCGGCTCCTTGGGCGCCGGCTCCTTGATCAGCACGTTGCCCGAGTGGGGGTCGGCGTGGTAGAAGCCGTCGACGAGGACCTGGCTGGCGAAGTTGTCGGCCACGAGCGCCGCGATGCGGTCGCGCTCTTCGTCGGAGAGCGTGTCGAGGTATTCGGCGTCGCCGACTTCGCGACCCGTGACGAAGTCCTCGGTCAGGATCGCCTCGTTGGTGTACTCGCGGTAGCACCTGGGGCTCTCGACGGGGCGCCCGGCGTTGTTCTCCCAGAACCTCTCGAGGTTGGCCGCCTCGTTGGTGAAGTCGAGCTCGATCTTGGAGGTCTTCTCGAGCTCCACTATGAGGGCCTTGACGTCGATGCCCCCGACGCCGCCCTTGGCGAACGTGTCGAGCACCTTCTCGATGAGGGCGAAGTCGCGCGCCACCGTGTCGACGACGCCGGGGCGGCGGACCTTGACGGCCACGACCGTGCCGTCGAAGAGCTCGGCGCGGTGCACCTGGCCGATGGAGGCCGAACCCAGCGGCTTGTCGTCGAAGATTGCGAACAGCTCGCCCACGGGTTTGCCGAGGTGCTTCTCGATTTGGGCGTGGACGGTGTCGAGGTCCATCGGCGCCACGCTCGAGCGCAGCTTCGAGAGGGCATCGGCGTAGTCGGGCGGGATCTGGTCGGACTGCTGCGAGGCAATCTGGCCGATCTTCACGAAGGTCGGCCCGAGGTCCTGGATGATGCCCACCACGATCTCGGGCGTGATGCCGTCGTCGTAGTCGTACTTCTGCAGGATGGCGAGAATCTCGTTGAACCTTCCCCTGACGTCGGGGTCGGCCTTCTTCGCGTCCCTACGCTGCTTGATCAGTGCCGTGAAGAACCCTGACATTGATATCGAACCTCCCATTCGCAACGGCAGCCGATGGGTTTTCCGCATCGCTGTATCCAAAACAACAGATTGTCTAAATCGTAACAACGAGTATTATACGCTTGCAGCGCGCATTATCTGGCGAGCGTTGCTATGGACTTGCCGTTGCGCCGGACGCCGCAACTGAGCCCGCGTCCTGCGTGCCGGGAAGGAATTGCCGTTATCGGCTGACTCTCACAGAGAAGAAGTACATCATCTCCGCGATCTCGCGGCTGCTGACGGGAAACCCCGAGCTTACCCACTCGCGAAGCATGCCGACCGTCCCGTTGGCCATGTAGAAGCTCGCGTAGAGGGAGGTCGTGTCGCTTTTATCGGGACTGGCGTACTTGGAGCAGAGGAGGTCGATCAGCCGGGCTGAGAAGCCGTTCGGCGCCGAGTTGTCGAGCAGGACGCGGAACGCCCTCTCGTTTTGCCTCACGAAGTCGAAAAAGGACGTCGTCTCGGCGAGGAGTTGCTCCACGTCCCATGATTCCGGATCACGGGAGGGGACGGGGATCCGGTCGAGGTAATCCTGCTCGAGGTCCTTCAGCAGGTCGACCGGGTCCCTGTAGTACTTGTAGAAGGTCGAGCGGTTCACGTCCGCGGACTCGCAGATGGCGGTCACGGTGATGTCGACCAGCCCCCTCTGCTCCAACAGCTCCATCAGGGCGTCTTTCATCAAGCGCTTGGTCATCCGCACGCGTCGGCTCTCGCGTTGTTCTGGCATTTCTCGCTCCTCCCCGTTGGCGGGTACTACAATGATGTTATCACAACAGATGTCAATATAGTGTTGGAAACACATCATTACGTATTCATTTGATGATTGATAGCGTGCCAGGTATTACCGTATGATTCCATGATATGGAAGTTCCGTGAAACCACAGGATGATGGGAAAGGAATCGCAATGAGCGAAGAGATCAAAGAAGAGGCCGTGGAGGCTGAAGCACAGATGACGCCCGAGGAGGCCGTTGCTGCCGTGGAGGCGGCTGCGAAGTCGTTCATCGACATGATTGGCAAAGCCAACGAAACCCTGAAGAGCGTGGCGGAAGTCGGCGAGGGAAACATGGACGAGATCAGCGCCGACCTCAAGCAGGCCGCTCAAGCCATCGGGGCCACGATCGACAAGGTGTCGGGCACTGCGAAGGAAATGGTCGGCGCCTTGACGCCCCAGGAGGCAGCAGGCGAAGCCGAAGCCGCGTCCGCAGAAGAGGCATAAGGCGCGAGTCGTTTTTGCAAGACAAGTGCAGCTGCAAAGCGGGTTGAGGGAGCCTTCTCCTCGGCCCGCTTTCTTTACGTAGCTCTGCCAAGCCGCCGTCGACATGGGCCTGGTCAGAGACTTGCGTGGTTGAATGCATCGACGATTCCGGAGGTGTGATGATGGCAGATAGACCGAACGACGATGGCGCGATGCCGTTTCTCGAGAACATAGATCCCATCGGGGCCCTGCTCTCAGCGATTAACGTCGTGCAGGGTGCAAGCGGATCGCAACAGTCGAGCAGTTCCGAAGCCAAGGGCACATGGGGCACATGCACGTGGGAAATCGATGCAGATGGAGTGCTCACCGTGCATCCCGGCAAAGGCGGGGAAGCTTCGAACAGCTTTGGCGTGGCCGGCTACTGGTTCAGATGGCGTGACAACGTGCGCAAGGTCGTATTCGCTGTTGAGGATGGCAACAGGGTGGTCGCCCCGCAGAATTGCACGGGTCTGTTCGGCGGCATGGCGAACCTGGAGGTCCTCGACGTGTCAGAGGGCGACTTCTCCAAGGTATCGGACATGAGCGCCCTGCTGCACTCCTGCACCGCGCTAAAATCCGTGGACCTGTCTGGTGTGGACGTTTCGAAGGTCACAAACATGAGGGCCCTGTTCAATGGCTGCACTTCGCTAAAAACCGTGAACCTGTCGGGCGCTGACGCCTCGAAGGTCACGGACGTGTCGGCCATGTTCAACGGCTGCACCTCGCTCGAGTCCGTGGACATGTCGAACCTTGACATATCTTCCGTGGTGGACCTGAGCGCGATGTTCAACTGCGCCGACACGTACCTGAACCCGTCTTCGCTCCTCAGGGCGGATTTGTCGGGCCTGATTGCGCCCTCCGTGAAAACGATGAGCGCCATGTTCCGCTCCTGCGACTCGCTCGAGTCCGTAAACCTGAGCGGCATCAAGGCCCCCAAGCTCGAAGACATGAGCGCGATGTTCTACGACTGCAGGTCGCTTACGGACGTGAACCTCTCGGGGCTTGATACCTCCTCGGTCAAGAACATGGAGGCCCTGTTCTACGGCTGCTCGTCGCTGGCGTTTGTCGACTTGTCCGGCTTCGATACGTCGAACGTCACGAGCATGCGCAACATGTTCAAGTGGTGCATGTCCCTGAAAGAGCTCGACGCATCGAGCTTCGACACGTCCAAGATAGCCAAGGCCGAGAACGTGAGCTACATGTTCAAGGGATGCGCCTCGCTCGAGCGCGTCGCGTTCGGCGCGAAGACGAACCCGTTTGGCGTCTTGCCGGACAACGAGGTGCGCGGCCACGCCGATTGGCTGAGCGATAAGGAACGCACATGGCTCACCGCCCGCGAAATCGCCGGATCCCGCCTCGGCGTCCCCGATACCTATACGAGGTGCTAGGGGGACACGCCTCCCAAGCTGGACACACCGCAGAAAAGACCCCGTGAAGCGCGCAAATCCTCGAAGCCCGTTTCTCGCTGCCGTTCAAATTCCAACCGTGGCAATAACCGGCATTTGCATCGTTGTATACTGGCAAAAGGCTCGGAAGCGTCTTGGCAAATGGGACTGGATGGCCATGACCTTCGAGTGGCGACGAAGCTCCCATGAAGCCCATAAAAAGGAGGGAAAGCGCTCTTGACGGAACCTGCGCCGAACCCGGACCAGCCTCATGGCGGAACGCTTGAGACGTCGCTTCCAGCCGCGCTCTGGAGCATTGCGCGGGCGATAGAGTTCACCAAGCGCAGCCTGAAGGAGCTCGGGTGCCCTCCGAGCGCCCAGACAAGCCTGGTCGTGATCGTCGACGAGATTGCGAGCAACATCGCCAAGTTCGCCTACGGCGAATCGGGAGGAGATGTCACGATTCGAATCTCGGCGAAACCGGATGAATGCGATATAGAAATCGCCTTTATCGACGAGGGGGTGGCCTTCAACCCCCTCGAAGCGCACGCGGCCCTGCTCTGCCATCTTCTCGAGCGCCGCGATGGCGAACGAATGGCGGATGTCGTGGGTGCGGATCGGCCTGCCCGCATCGGTGAGGACGCTGGCTTCGCGGTAGATGCCCCGGAGGCGGTTGCCGATCGCCTTCTTGCTGCGGTGGGTCCCGGGATCCTTGCCGAGGAACAGCCATCTGCACGAGTCGCCGCCCGGAACGTACGCGTCGATGTAATCGCCGAGGTCGCCGGCGAGGCTCTCGCTGACGGGTATGATCCGCGAGCGGTCGTTCTTCGCGTGGGCTACGAACAGCGACCGGGCGTCGCGGTGGAAGTCGCCCACGGTCAGCGCGGCCACTTCGCCGATCCTCATCCCGGTGCACCACAGTATCTTCAGCACCATCGGGGGCCAGCGCAGCGGCTTTATCACGAACCCCCCGATCGAGAGCGCGTCAAGCCCCTCCGGGCCAGACGCCCCGCAGTTGGCGCAGAAGTTCCGGACCGTGCAGAGGTAGCCCGCCTGCGTTCTGGGCCTGTTCCCGCGCGCTGCGAGCTCCGCGGCGTATGCTTCGTACGCGGCCTCGAAAGCCGGCGGCACGACGTATCGGCTCTTGAACGTCCGCTCGGGCGGCGCCCCGGTCTCCGCTATGCTGAGCAGGAGCCTGACGTATCCCCGCTCAGTGTGCACGTGCCTCGGCAAGTCGTCGCGCATCAAGCCCGATTCCTCCAGGTAACGCCTCTCGACCTCGTGGTCGAAGCCGTCGAGGCCCCTTCCCTCGCACCATGCCCGGAGCCGCTTCCAGGCCGCCTCGTGGTGGGCGATGCTCGAGCGGGAATGCATGTTCGCGCAAAGGTAATCCCTGGCACCTTCTATCAGCTGTTCCAAGTCGTACATGTCAGCATCCTTTCCTCGCTGGGACAGTGATGCCGACAAGCATAGAGCCCATCGTCACGTTATGCGAAGTTGGCAGGAGCGCACGCCCAGCTCAGGAGGGCGCGACTGATCGAACTTCGCATAACGTACGACTTAGCATTTGACCGGGTGGCTCATAAGGCCCACATCGTCGACATGACCGGAGAGAGCTATCGCGTACTCGAGACGGAGGAGTGGATGAAGG
Source organism: uncultured Eggerthellaceae bacterium (assembly GCA_946618265.1). The sequence goes on along the minus strand of CAMOLA010000011.1, from coordinate 198 downwards.
GGGTGACAGAAGCGACCTCCGTCAAGAATTAGATTATTGGACTAGGAATGGATGGGTGGCAGGTTTTTCGACTGAACAAGTGGCCGACTTTTTACTTGACAGGAACACGTCAGACGACGTGTCTGGTTGGAAAGGCGCGCCCTTTTTGGGTCAGGCAACCTGGTTGGGTGACCCATGACGACATGTCTGGTTTCGGGT
>CAMOLA010000010.1 GCA_946618265.1 uncultured Eggerthellaceae bacterium | reverse complement strand
ATCGCTTCTGACTATAATGGGCGACTTAACCCGCTGGCAGCCATGAAGCCAGGGGTTCGATCCCTCTATGCTCCACCACGAAAACCGCAGGTCAGATTCTTGTCTGCCTGCTCTTTTTTGTCGGTTTTTGTCGGTCAGCATTGCCCTGACCGACAAAATGCGCCCGAAAGCTCATGGCTTCCAACTTTGCAGTCGGTCAAAACGTGTTGATGGTTTAGAGGGCAAACCTAGTTCAAACCGCGTAAAAACGGGGTTTCGCTTCGAAAGGTATGCTTGGCAGGGGGTGTTTGCGGAAATGCCTTAAGCGTAGATTCGAATTGAGTTTTCCCTACTTGACTTTGACTTTGAATGTCGCCGTTTTCTGGGCAGACGGCTCGAAGTTGGCATTGCCTGCTGCCTTCACTTTGACCCTTAAAATCTCTGTAGATATTCGGGTTGATGTACCCGAACGCAACAGTATCCGCATCTTCGGTTTTAACCTTCACGATGGCGTCTGTTGCGTAATAGATCATGCTGCCTTCCCCAGCGTTTTCCGAACCTCCGATGATGCCGGCGCTTGCAACCTGGTCTGCCCTGGACAGCAGTATGGCTTCGCCTGTGGAATACACGTTGTAGAGCTCCGTTTCAGAGGCGATGTAAGCCACGATTCCGCCGCATACGGCGCTGCCGTCTTTGCCGCTGCTCGCCGTAGTGCTGGCCGTCGTTATGCCGGCGAATGCGCAGTTGGCGATTTCGCTTTCTATCGTGTAGCCGGCGATTCCGCCCGCCCGGGCGATGTAGTCGTCGTTCTCCACCTTTGCAAACACTTCTGCGTCGGAGAAGCAGTTCACGATGATTGGATACTCATGCGTCGCCCCGAGGATGCCGCCCACGTAGCTGCCCCTGTTTTTCGAGCTCGCGGAAACCTTTCCGCTCACGCAGGATCCGTCGATGATGCTCGCTCCAGCGTGAAATGACTTCTTCCCGCCGCTTTTGTAATTTGGGGACAGTCCTATCCGATTTCATTCGCGATGCCGTATTCGAGAGAATCGAGGACCAGGAGGATCTTGCAACCCTGCGGTCCGCGAATCCGGCCGCTGCTCATCCGCTGCTAGGCGTGCGCGGCATGAGGTGCAGCGAGCTAGAGCATCCTCATGCGCGCGGTCGGCTAAAGCCAGCTGTATGTACCGACCATGATGCTGGGATGCTCTTCGGTGAAGCCACCTTTTCCAGATGACAGAAAGAGGTCTTCCATTTAGCATGTGTTGCAGTTTGCGCATCGGTATGCGTGTAGTAATTGTCGGTAAACGGAAAAAGTGCAAAGATTTGTGCTAATATCGCCGGCGAGCGGTAGTTTTGAAAGGATCGTTAAGCACATGTCTTTTGCTAAGAGTTTTAAAAAAGCATCCGTTTCGTTCATCAACTCGTGCAGCAGGTACGAGAAACCCGGCTCGGGGGAGCCGCGTCTCGACGACATGCAGCGTCGTTGGATTGAAGTTTGGGGCGCGCCCTACGCGAAGAACTAGCCCTGACCGAAGAATACAGCCCCGTAATATGAATCAGCCCGATGCACTGTACTGGGCTGCTTCTTTTCAGTGATGACATTGCAAACGGTTTTTGCAAGCAAATTTGCAAACACTCACCACTTTGCCAGTTGTTCTCGGCACCGCCTTCGATCACCTTCACCTTGCGGATGGCGTCGCGATTCCGTTTGGGCGGACGAGTTGCAGGGTCCGTCTTCCTGAATGATCAGTGCTCGCACCGTTTAACAATAAGATACAATGGGGCGCGCGGACGTGTTCATCGATTACAAGATCCAGGATTACGTCGACGTGCTGCACGACGTGGATGGTGTCTTGGACTCGCTCGGCGAGCGCGAGCTTGAACGCCAGCTTTCCATCCTGAAGCGCGGGGGCACGCTCGTATCACTGCGCGCCATGCCCAACGGCGAGTTTGCGCAGCGCATGGGCCTGCCGGGCTTTAAGCGGTTCTTGTTCGGCATGGTGGGGCGCGAGTTCGACAAAATGGCTCAGAAGCGCGACCAGCGCTATCGCTTCGTGTTCGTCCACGAGGACGGGCTGGGGCTCGCGGCGCTGCCCGATCTGCTCGGCGAGCGAAATATCGAGGCCTCGGTTGACGGCGTCTTCGGGCTCGGCGACGTCAACGCCGCGCTTGCGAAGGTCGCCGCCGGCGGATCGAAAGGCAAGACGGTCCTGCGCCTTAACTAGAATAACCAAAAAGGGACTGTCCCAAAATGGTTGTGACGCATGGGCGCTTGGCCGCTGTTCGATAGATGCAGCGTAAATCATCAAGCGGCATTTCCAAAACGGACGCGACGTCGACAATGGCGGAAGCGCTAACCATTTGGGGACAGTCCCCAAATGGTAGGCGGTCTCTTTCGTTCATGGGCATAGGGGATAGTTGTTCCCGGGGTTGGCCTCATTTATCTGCTCATGGCAAGGCACGCGCGCATATCCTAGCGGGGGTCGGGTCTCGTAAAACGGACGTTCAAACGGATTCGCTTCCATATCCTTGGTTGCTGCTCGCAAAGCGCGTCGTGGCACGGTACGGTTACCGAAGGGCGCAAGGGCTATCTGAACTGGCTCTTCCGCAGGTTAAGTAAACCCGGCGCCTCACGTTACAGTTTGGTGGCACTTGGGGAACGAGGCCGCGCAAGGATTTTGCGGTTGGCGCGCGCATTGGTACACTTGTTGCAGTTCTTCGTAAGGGAGACGGAGAGGGAGGAATCCATGAACAGAATCGTTAAAATTGCCACTCCGATGGTTGCGGCGGCACTCATCGCGGGCGCGCTTGTGGGCTGCGGTGGTCAGGCGGCATCGTCGAGCGCTTCTGCCTCGGCCGCATCTGCGAGCGCGACGGCTCCAGCCTCGCCGAGTGCGGAGACGCAGGCTACAGCTGAGGAGACCGTGGCCCAGCTCAAAGCGGCAATGGAGAATGCCAAAGACTTCAAATCGGTGACGGTAACCCACAATGTTGCTGTAGAGACGCACGCATCTCAGCCTGCGGAGTCGGCGAGCGCGCAATCGGCCAGCGCCGATGCGGCAGAAAGCGCCGAAAGCGCCGCCGCCTCGGACGCCGCAGCTGCTGGGGGCTCGTCGCTCAACACCACGGCCGTCTACAAGTTCGATCTGAGCGGCGATGCGGTAAAGGCCAGCTCTTCATGCGAGTTCGCCGGCAGCACGTTCAAATCGTTCCTCGATGGCGACAAGGCGGTCGTCGACGTTGACGGCGTCGCGTACGCCGGCACTGTCGAAGAGATGAGCGCAGACGAGATGACCAGCATCGACGAGCTCCTCGAGACCAAGGTCGGTGACTTCGAGGCCATAACGAGCTGCGTGTCCGCCGCCGACGTCGCTACGCAGGGAGATAACACCGTCTACGCTCTGGTCATCGATGGTGACAAATACGCCCAATCCAGCGAGGTCGAGAAGGCACTTGCCGAAGCTGGGCTCAAGAAGGAAGTCTTCACCATTAGCTACGAGTTCGGCGCCGATGGCAAGCTGCTCTCCGTTAGCGTCAACACGACCACGCCCATCGATACGACCCAGGCAACCCTTACTTTCACCGATTACGACGCCACGGTCGTGGACCAGGCCCCCGAGACCGACAAGACCTACGCAGACATGGACGCCGAAATCCAGAAGGTAGTCGATGCCATCGCAGGCGAAGAGCAGGCAGCTTCGCAAGACAAGTAGCAAAGCCGCTGGAATAGCGAGCGCGATAGCAAGCAGTAAGCAGTGTGGCAGGGCTTCGGCCCTGCCACGTAGTTTGTTCTGAATGAACAGGGGACGTGTTCCTGTTCAAATCTGGGCTGAAGATGCATGACGTTGACGGCATCTCATAGATTTGAACAGGAACACGTCCCCCGTTCATTTGAACTTGTCCAATCATCCATACATACCAGGCATGATTCATCATGTATTAGAAGTATTTGCTATCTATTCGGAAGGACTCTATGATGAAGTGGCCGTATAGCGACAATGAATCGCAGGGCAATCCGGCGATTCGTTTTCGGGAGCGGCTCGCCAATCATCTTGTATCGCGTTGAAAGGACGGCGCTACCATGAAGAAGCTTCTCGCGGCAGCCGCGCTCGCATCGCTATTGACGCTCGCCGGGTGCGCTCAGGGGGCGGGTTCGCAATCTGCCGGAGCCTCGCTTGCGAGCGCTGCGCCTTCTACGGCGTCGAGCCAATCGCCAGATGCATCTGCCGCGGCATCAAGCCAGCTAGCAGACGCGTCTGCACCTGTCGAGCAATCGAAGGCGCAATCGGGCGGAGCGTCCGCTGCGGACTCTGCCGCCTCTGCTGAAAACGAGGGTTCGCCGGAATCCGGCGCCGTCGACGAGGCGGCAGCAGATTCGTTCGTCATCGGCATTGGTGACGCGCAGCTCGTGGCGACGTTTGCCGACACGGATGCGGCTCGCGTGCTCGCCGAACGGCTGCAAGAAGGCCCAGCGTCGCTGAGCCTTAGCGCGTACGGCGGCTTCGAGAAGGTGGGGCCGTTGCCGTGGGCGCTGCCGCAAAGCGACGAGCGGATAACGACCGAGCCCGGTGACGTCATGCTGTACCAAGGCAATCAGATAACGATATTCACCGGCTCGAACAGCTGGGCTTACACCCCGCTCGGCCATATAGAGGGCGCGACTTCCGAGTCGCTTGCCGAAGCGCTCGGCGACGGCGATGTCGAGGTCACGCTCACGCTCGAGTAGCGCGCGAAAAAAAGATGCCAGGTGTCGGCGTCACGAAGACGTCTGCCACCGAATCTCGCACGAAACTAAAAGGAGATCTTGATGGAATATAGGACATTGCCACATGGCGGCGAGAAGATCGGCGTCATCGGCTTGGGGATGGCGGGTATTCACCACGCAAGTGCGCGTGAGGCCGAGGCCATGGTGCGCGAGGCGCTCGACGCAGGCGTGAACGTGCTCGATTTCATCCCGAGCGAGGCGTCGGCCTTCGAGGGGTACGTACGCGCGCTTTCCGGCGCCAACCGCCAGCGCGCCATGCTGCAGGTGCATATCGGCGCCGAATACACCACGGGAAAGTACGGGTGGACAACCGACGCCAAGCTCGCCGCCGCCGAGTTCGAGAAGCGTCTTGCAGACCTGGGCACCGATTACGCCGATTTCGGCTTCGTCCACTGCATCGACGAGGAAGCCGACTTCGACAAGGTCATGAACGGCGGCATCTGGGACTACGCGCAGCGCCGCAAGCAGGATGGCACGATTCGCCATCTCGCGTTCTCCACGCACACGACATCGATCGCACGCAAGTTCCTGGCGACGGACGCATTCGATTGGGCGATGTTTTCCATCAACCCCATGTACGACTACACCGATGAGTCCGCGTACGGCAAGGGCGAGGCGGCGGATCGAGCGCAGCTCTACCGCGAGTTCGAGGCGGCAGGCGTGGGCGTGTCGGTCATGAAGGCGTTCGCGGGCGGCCAGCTGCTCGACGCCGCGCAATCCCCGTTCGGTCGCGCGCTCACGCGCGAGCAGTGCATCGCCTACGCGCTCGACAAGCCGGGCGTGATATGCGTGCTGCCCGGCGTGCGGGGGATAGATGACCTGCGCGACGCGCTGTCGTATCTGGATGCCTCGCCCGAGCGACGCGACTACTCGGTCATCGGCGAGTTCGCCCCGCCGGCCGACAAGGGCTCGTGCGTCTACTGCAACCACTGCCAGCCGTGCCCTGTGGGAATTCCCATCGGCCTGGCCAACAAGTACTACGACTTGGCGCGCTTGGGCGACGAGCTCGCGGCCGACCATTACCGCAACCTCGAGCACCGCGCTTCGGAATGCGTTCGGTGCGGGCACTGCGACGCGCGTTGCCCCTTCGGCTGTGCTCAATCCGAGCGCATGGACGAAATAGCGAGGTATTTCGGCATCTGAGATGAATACATGAACGGGGGACGTGTTCCTGTTCAAATCGGGGTTGCAGATGCATGACGTTGACGGCATCTCTAAGATTTGAACAGGAGTACGTCCCCCGTTCATCCAGGGCTGTAGGCGCATGTTGCTGACGGCATCTTCTGGATTTGAACAAGAACACGTCCCCTGTTCGAATCCTGAAGACAGCGTCATCCGTCTCCGGTGTCTTCCGTTACGTCTTGCAATCGAGTCCTGGCATAATGGTGGCGTGTTATTCGCGGCATCCCGAGATGCGAGATGCGAGAAGCGGGGCCGGGCGCTGGTGTTTCATCGAGGGGAGAGCGATGAGCTTTTTCGCATACCTTCTGCGCTGCGAGGGTGGGCAGCTCTACGCGGGCATCACGACCGACCTGGAGCGGCGGTTCGCAGAACATGCATCGGGAGGGCCCAAGGCGGCCAAGTACACGCGCACGCACAAGCCCGTTCGCATGGAGGCGTCGTGGGAGATGCCGGACAAGGCTTCTGCCAGCGCGCTCGAGTACCGGCTGAAGCGCATGACGCATGCGCAGAAAGAAATGCTGGTGGCCGACCCCTCTGCCGCGCGCGGCATGGTGGCGGAATCGCTCGCATGTGCGACGTCGCCGCGCGTGCTCATGCTGGGCAACAGTCTCACGACTTCGCATGGGTTGCCTGACCTGTTGGCGGCGGCGATCGATGGCGAGGTGGCCGTGCATGCCCGCGGGGGCGCACGGCTTTCGGAGCACTTGAACCCCAAAACGCGCCTGGGGGCGATGACGCAGGCGGCGTTCGCGTCGGGCGGTTGGACGCATGTCGTGCTGCAGGAGCGCAGCGACGGTCCGGTGCGCTATCGGGCTGCGTACCTCCGCGCCGTTGCGGCGCTCTGCGAGCAGGCGAGGGAAGTGGGCGCCGTTCCGGTCGTGTATGCTACGTGGGCCTATGCGCCCGCATGCCCGAAGCTGCAAGGGCTGGGGTTGGACCATGCCGGGATGCACGCCGAGCTCCAGTCTGCCTTTGCCGAGGCCGCGTCGATGGGCGCGGCCGTGTTGGCCGATGCCGGAACGGCGTTCTTCGAATCTGGCGAAGATGGCGGGCTGTACGCCGCCGACGGGGTGCACCCAAGCACCACCGGCGCGATTTGCGCCGCCGAAGTCCTGGCGCGCACCATTCGGTGAACCGCCGATTCCCGGGGAATCAATATCGCCGTCGACAAGCGAAAAGGCGCGATAGTCGACTCCAGCCGTTCTGGTGAGCGTTTCGCTCAAACCGTCATGGGTGCCGTTTACGTGCGCATCATGGCTTCAATGCACGAAATCGAGGGGGGGGATGATGGTTTCCGGAGTTGCGTAATTAGAAGGGCGAGAGCCATATGGCCCTCGCCCTATTTGTTCAGGGGGCTTTGCTACAGCCTTTCGCTCATGCGGTCGCGCAAGCCCCTTCGCTCAAGCGGTCGTGCGGGACGCGCCGAACTTCGTTATTCGGAAGCGCCCGAGCTTGCCGCGCCGTCGGAATCGGCCGCATCGCCCGAGTCAGCTGCGCCGCTCGAATCGGCTGCGTCCGTCGAACTCGTCGCATCGGGGGCAGCTGCAGAGTTCGTGACGCCCGCCTCCTCTAGCGTCTTGGGTAGGCCATCGGCGGTCAACTCCAGCTTCTTGCCCTCTTCGGCGTTGAAATAATACAGCGGCTCTTCCGTGTCGGTCCGCTCCTTCCAGCCCTCGCCCGTATAGGCGTACCTGGTGCAATCGTTGGGATGGGCGCCTCCGATGAAGGCTACACAGGCGTATTCGCCCGCAGGCAGGGTGCACGTGGCTACGCTCGTGCCCGCGGCCGGCCATGCCATTTTTTCGGAATCGCTTCCCTGCGACACGAACGAGAAGCGCACGAAGCCGCTGTCGTTCAATTCGGGTGCGTCGTATTCGATCGACACTATGCCGGTGCCTGCCGCTATGTCGCTCGGCTTCTCCAATTTGGTATAGCCGGCCTCGTCGATCGCGGATTTCAGCGCATCGACGTACTGGGGGTAACCCGATTGGTTCATGCACCATGGCAGGAGGTCGGCCATCTGCGCATAGTCGGTGGATGGCGTCATGGCGAGCGCGACGTTCATCCAGAAGTAGAACTGGTCGTTTGGCGCCATGCCCGCCTGGTCGAGCTTGTACGAGACTATGTTGAGCAGCGACGAGTTCTCATGCACGCCACCGTTGTCGTTCGTTACCGTGCCGGTTGTCACGGAAGGAGCGTAGTAGATATCCCATCTGAATTCGGGTTGGGCGTATTCGTGCGGATCCTTCATCGAGCGCAGCGTTCCCCCGCCCGAGCTGTCGCCGATGAGCCAGGCTGTCTCGGGCCTCTGCGTGATGATCATCTCGGCCAGGTTGCCCAACACGTCGCTCATGCCCTCGTTTATGGCGCCCATGTCGTTGAGGTACAGGTTGGTGGTCATGGTCGTGCCGGTGACGCAGTGCGTGAACTCGTGCGCAATGACGTCGATGTTCTCGCCGTCAGGGTTCAGCCGGTTGAACGTGAACACCTGGAAACCGTCCTGGCGGCCGCTGTAGAACGCGTTATCAACGGGCTCTCCGTTTTGATTCACGTAGTCCATCAGGAGCAACGTGGGCGTGCCCTCGCCGTCGGGACCGCTCCAGCCGATGCTGGCGTAGAAGTCCCATACGTTGATGAAGGAGTCGTAGGCCAGAAGCTCGACATTGCTGAAGGAATTATCCGTGCTCGTGCGCGGAGCCAGATTATCGTTGTAGTCCCAGGCGGCGTAGTCGGCGCACAGGATCTTGCGCTTGGCGTCGGCAAGGAAGACCGTGCCGTCGTTCGGGTCGACGAGCACGGGCAGCTCGATGTCCCTGGTCGTGCCGTCATGCAGCGTTACCGTGCCGGTCCAGGTGTCCTCTTTGTACTTCGCGAAATCGAAGTTCGCCAAGTCGCCCGCCGCGGCATCGGCGTTATGCGGCTCATGGATGGGGATGGCGTACAGGTACGCGCCGTTGCCGTCAACATAGTGGGCGAGGTAGGCCATCTCGGAATCGCCGAGGTAGTTGGTCGTGTAGACGACCCATGCGTATTGCATCTGCATTGCGAGATTGGGGACCTGGATGAGCGTCTGTTCGGTGGCGCCCTCTTCGGGTTTCACGTTCTTGTAGCCGTTTTCCTCGCACTGCTTCACGACGGCCTGCTCGGCCTGTTCGGCCGTGATCTCCCAGTCCTCGGCTTTGGCGAGCTCGACCTTGGGCAAGATGGCGCTGACCATGCTTATTACGTTGTTGTCCTTGTCGGCGATCAGCTTCACGGAAGCGCCGTGCACGAGGACGTCGCCAGCCTTCTGGTTGAAGATGTAATAGGTGGTGCCGGTTTCGGTGGGACGTACTGCCGAAACCTCGAGGTCGACGGTATCGTCGGCGCCGATTCGGTCATAGGCGCTCTTCACGGCGGCGAGCGCCTCGTCTTCGTTGGTCACCTGCTGGTCGTAGAACTTCTCGCCGATGAAGGTCGAGACGATGTTCGTGGGATCGAACACCGTTTGGTACTGCTCGGCCGTCGGCGCCTCGGCCGACGCCTGCGATGACGCTTCGCTAGCAGACGACGATGCCTGCTGCGATGAGCCGGAAGCGGCCGATGACGAAGCCGATTGTTGCGCTCCGCAGCCCGCGAGCACGACGAGCGATGCCGCGAGCAGCAGTGACAAGGTGAGCGCGTGTAGCGTCTTTGAACTTGAAGCTTTCATGGTCCTCCAATCCTCGAGACTTGCGACGGTGCTGCTTCAGTTGCAATGTGCCTATGATCGGGCGCGCGGTTTCGCGCGGGGATGCGCGCAAGCAGGGCGATGTTAAAAGGAGCGGGCGCGCAGCGGATGCCCGCCTTTTCAGCCGAATTGCAGCGCGCGGGCCAACGGTTTTGCAGGCCTTCGATTTCTCGCGCAGCTTGAGGGCAAATCACCGAATCTCATATTCGCTCCTTTTGGCCGCGCCTGTGGACGTGTTTCCACACTGTATATTATGCGCGTTTTGCTGCGCGATTGCGCTGACGAATTGCGAAACATGGGCATGCGTGCTTTGTCCCGCGACGGTGCTGGCGAACTGCAAAACACGGGCGTTCGGACGGGTTCGGGCGATGTAGCATGTGGGCCCGTATCTCCTTCGAGCCGCCTATCTTCTCCTGCCATCGCCAGGTGCGGGAGGCGGGACGCTGTCGCGTCAGCCCGCGACGCGCTACAATCGAAGCGAGCAGTTGCCCGATGGTAGGAGCGCAGTATGGCACGAATGGACGTAAGCGTAACGGGGCCCGGAGCCAATCCCGGCAAGATCATGTTCTATCTGGGCATGTTGTTCGTCGTCCTCGGGGCGCTCATCGGCGGTGGAGGGCTTGTTGCCGCGCTGGGCACGGGCGAATTCGTCGCAGCGCTGTTCGGGCTGTTCTTCGTCGCGATGTTCTGCGGTATCGGCGGGTTTTTCGCGAAGATCGGATACGACCAGATGCATGCGAGCGACGACGTGCTCGCCGAGGGCGCTTTCTACCTCGGGAAGATCTACGACTACGAATCCGACTACCGCATCCTCATGAACGGGCAGCCTTGCATCACGCTCGTCGTGCGCTATCTGATGAACGGCGAGATCAGCGAAGCGCGCGTGAACACCGGCGATGTGGATGTGACGCGCTATCCGCGGGGTGCGACCATCGGCATCAAGCTGCTGGCCGGGCAGGCCGCGCTCGTGCCAAACTCCCTTTCGGACACGCGCATCGAGCAGGAAGACGACCTGATGAACCCCGACTTCGACCCCAGTGGCATGCAATCGTCGATCGGGGTGTCCTGCCCCAACTGCGGCGCCAACATCACCGTGCCGCTCGGCATGTCGCGCTTCTGCCCCTACTGCGACTCCAAGGTGAGCGTCAGCGCCGACGGTCGCGTCGGGGCGTAGAAAAAAGTGCCCTTCCACAGACCGAAAGGGAGACTCCCTTTCGGTCTGTGACCGTTGGGGAGACTCCCTTTCGGTCGGTTCGTTGCTGCAATGAAAGGAGACGATGTCCTTCGCCCCGTTGCCTTCCTGCCATTTGCACTACGATAAGGCTACAATGAAACATTACCTCTGGGGTAATGTTTCATTCGAGTACGGTTCGCTTCGTTGGAAAGGTTGTTGCGATTATGCTGCTTGCGAATGCCAACGTGTCAGCACGTGAAAGTCGTGTTAGCTCAATGCGGAGGGGCGGGGTCAGCGCGTCTTGCGTGAGGGCTTTCGGCATAGGCGTGTTGGCGCAGGCCGTCATCGTTCTTCTCCTGGCATTTGGGCTTGCCGTGGTCGCTCCACAGTGCGCCGAAGCTGCGGCGAGCACCACGAAAACCGCCGTGAAGATAGGAAACGCCAAATTCACGATGAAGCTTGCGCGCACTGACGCGGCAGCTGCGTTCTGCGCGTACCTCTCGAAAAAGCGCACGTTTAGGATGAGCGAGCTCAACGACAACGAGAAATATCGCTACCTGTCGAAGTCGTTTCCCGAGAGCTCAAAGCGATACAAAAAGGTGCGGGCATGCGATGTCATGTTGTACGGAGACGACTGTCTGGTTATCTTCTACAAGACGCACAAGTCCTCGTACCATTACACCAAGATCGGCAGACTGACCAGCACGAAAGGGTTGGCGAAAGCCGTAGGCAAGAAGTCCGTGAAAGTGCGTTTCGCCAAGATGAAGCAGGTGAGAAAGAAGGCCAAGAGCTCATCTGTCCTTTCTGGAGGAAAAGCGCCAGCCTCTGGAGTGACGGCGACGGATGCATGACGGAAGGCGGCGGTTGCTGTTTGCCTCCGACATTTTTGGGGCCAGTCGTTAGGATTGTGGTCGGATCTCCTCTCTCGATGACGATAAGGGCGGGGCGAGAAGTGGTCGCATCCTCGCGTTCCACGATTGTGTGACGTTAGCCCACCCTTGACATAGGTGACCGAAAGGGAGTCTCCCCAACGGTCACTAACCGCGTCCAGAAGCGGCGTTTCGGTGCTGGCCGCGCGCCGAATTGACGGTTCTGGACGAGCTGCGGAAACACGCGGCCTCCTGAGCTGGGAGGACGCCGCCGCGCCGATCGGGCCACCCCGAAAAACGCGTCCGGAACCGCGAATCCCATGCGCGCGCTGCGCGGAATCCACGGTTCTGGACGCGTTTCAGCATGAAACGGGTCTCCAGAGGAATTGTTTCACCTCGGGAACCAGGGGATGCAGCGGTTGACGCGGGCGCAGTAGTCGTCGTATTCGCGGCCGTACCGGTCGCGCAGCCACTTCTCCTCGGTGGCTTTCATGAGCACGGTCAGGAACGCCCAGAAAATGGGGAGCAGCACGAGGAGCCAGAGGTTCCCGCAGATGGCGATCGCTCCCGCGCATGCCAGCGTGAACGCCGAGTAGATGGGGTTGCGCACGAGTGCGTATACACCTTGCGTGACCAGGCGGTTCTCCAGTATACCGTCATCGATGCCGGCGCCTTTCACGGCGGTGACCCACAACGCAATTCCGCACACGATAAGGGCCGTCCCCAGAACCGCGAGCGGCAGGCGCGCGCCTCCGGCGTCGGCCACAGGCAGCACGCCGGCGATGCTCAGCGCGATGCCAGCCGTCGTGAGCGTCACGATTGTCAAAACGTACGCTGGTCCCGGCCCGTACAGGGGCAGATGCTCGAGGTCGTTCGCGCGCTTTTCCATGGGTTTCCTCCTCAAAGAGTATGCTAAGGATAACTATTATAGGGGAAGCACGGATGAAAAGATGCAACGGCGATGAGCGGCTGTCGCCCCGCACTGCCACGGACCGAAAGGGAGTCTCCCTTTCGGTCTCTATGGCCAGCGACGTGCGCCGCTCGCGTCCGCGCGCATGCCCGCGTTGCGAAACGGCCGAAAATGCTAGGAAACGGGCCTATTAGGTCGATTTTCTTGCAGCCGGGGAGGCATGCGCGCCCAGCCGAGCCGGCGTCCATGCGTTCTCGCAGCTCAGGGTCCCGTGGGGATCCGGCTATCAGACATCAGCGCTTCGAGCTGCAAGAAAACCAACCTAATAAGCGGCTTTCCTGGCAAAAACCGCCTTTTGGCAGCGCGGGCGCCCGGCTGGCGCATCGTCGACGGGCTCCGGCGGGCAGCTCACTTGAAGCGTGCAAGAAGGCAACGGGACGTGGCCCGCTGCCTCCCGACGCCGCAGGTCACGGACCGGAGGGGAGTCTCCCTTTCGGTTCATCATGTGCGTCGTTGTCTTCGTCAAGACGACAAAGGGACAGGTCATTTGTCGTCCGGGCGAGCTGCCCCATTCGGGTCGCCTTCGTGTCGGAAGAAAGTAAAGATATCTTAAATAACGGTCGTAGCAAAGAAAGGCACGCTCCTGCTCCGGGTCCCGTTGTGCCAAAGCGGTATTTTGATGCGCTTGTTACATTCCGCATTCAGGTGCTAGAGCGGGCGGAAGTAATTAGAGGAGCGTCATGTGGTCAACCAGGTAGTCCTGGACGCTTTCGGGCAAATCGTTCATCTCCCAGAACGTTACTTGCTTGCCGCGCGACGTTAGGCCCACGATCTTTTCGAATTCCAACTCCATGCCGCCGTAGGATTCCAGGTCGAAGGTCTCGACTCCGACGTGGAATTGCTTTTTGTACTTGTCGCTCCAGAAATAATAGCCGTCGTTCGTGAGTCCGAACGTGGTGTCCTTTCCGCTCGGAACGTTTCTTTTGACCCTCCAGGATCCCGGGAGCTGCAGCTCGAAGTCGTCGGTCTTGAAGGTTACATAGTCTTTCCCGCTAGCCGGCGTGAGTTCCTCGCTTTCTCGTGGAACAGGATAGTTCACGAGGTAGTCCTGGTTCTCGCTCCCCAAAACGTCATGGCGGTAGTCGTCGAGGCTGTAGGCGTGCTCCACAAGGCCGTCGTCTCCGAGGATCACGACGAGCTCGCGGGGACCCCAGTATGTGTCGTCGTCTTCAGGGCCGGAATCGCCTGGGGATTCGACCAGCTTTTCGTCGGCTGTGACAGCGTACTTGTCCCCGTCTTTCGCCATCACGAAAGCGCGCTCCGAGGCAATCGGGTCGCTGTTGGCATAGAGTACCTTCCCGTCCTTGAAATCGATGTCGATTGCCTCGCCGACGAGCTTCTTGTGCAGGTCAGAGCCCTCGGACGTCAGCTTGGCGAGGTCGTCGTCCCTGCTTTCGTAGTCGACGTACCCTCCGGAGCCATCGGCCACCTTGGAGGACGTGAGCACCATCGCGAAGAGCTTGGCGACGTCGTCACGGCTCATGCCATCGACGTCGCCCACGAGGGAGATGCCCTGGGAGGCGGACTCGCCGCCTGGTTCCTCAGAGCTGGACGAAGCGCCTTCGGATGTCCCGTCTGCGGCAGGGGAGGACGCCGGCGCCTCTTCTTCGGTCATGGCTTCTTGGCTCGAGGCGGGCTCCGTGGCATCGTTTGATTGAGCCGAGCTGGAAAGCGCAGGGCCTGAAGGGTCGCAGCCCACGGAAAGCGACCCGGCAGCCCCGAAAACCGCAGCGAGGACGATCACGGCCGCGAGGGCGATTGCGGCCGCGGCCGGCACGCGGCGTTTGCGCAGATCGGCCTCCGGTTTGGGCTCCGGCTCTGGTTTGCGCGCCGGCTCCGGATTGGGCTCGGGCTCTGGCTCTGGCTCTGGCTTCGGCTCCGGCTCGGGCTCCGGCCGGGATCCGGAGGATGGCCCGGGTGCAGGCGCAGGGCCCGCGGCGGAGAGGTCCGCCCCGCACTCAAGACAGAAGCGCGAGCCGGATTCGGGGTCGGTTGCGGCCCCGCAGCAGGGGCATTTCGTTACGGTTGCCATTTCTCCGTTCCATCCCTCCCGCACCCGGGTCGCCCCGATGCTAGACGCAGCAGAAGCCGCGTTGCCCGCGTTTGGGCTGCGCGGCATCGAATCCTTGTGGACGGTAGTCATGATAGGACACATCGCTGGCCGCTACGCGGAGTTTCGGGCACTGAGTGAGCCAAGGCGGTCATTGGCGTGCTCGTTACATCCGACGTTGCCGGTCACGGACCGAAAGGGAGTCTCCCTTTCGGTCCGTCGTTTGAACTGTACCGCGAGCTTTGGCAATGCCGCCGAGCGCCGCTTGCAGTAGCGCGGGGTCGCCTTCTTCGATGACGGCGTTCATGTGACAAAGGGGTCTGAAGCCTTTGTCACATGAGGCGGAAGTGATCGCCCCAGGCGGTCGAGAGCATGTCCTCCACGGCCTTCTCGATTGCTCGCCTGTGCCGCGGTTGGATGACGAACATGTAGTAGCGCTGCGAGACCTTTTCGAACTTCAGCGCGAGGCCGGTCGCGCTGGGGAAGGCCCGGCTTGCCAGTAGCCTTTCAAGCTGATCCGCGTAGAACGGGTCCTTGCGCCTCGCCTTGTGCTGGTAGTAGATGACCGTTGAGCCCTGGGCGTAGTAGCCGGCGAGCTCTTCCGGCAGGACGTACTTGTTCTCCTTCGGCCTCCCCATGGCGGAGGGGACGACCATGCCGTTGTCGGGATCGACGCACACGATGTCGTTGCCCGCCATGGCGTCGAGCGACTTGGCGAACCACTCGGCACGGAGTTCGATTCTCCGCGCCTTCGGCATGCACTTGCGCTTTCCTTGACCCACATCATGGGAAAAATCGAGGCACTCCGAGAAGAACGCGGCCTGGAGGATGTCGTCGTTCTCCATGTAGCGGACCTGCCGCTTCTTTCCGTCGACGATCGCCCTGAGCCCAAGCCAAAGACCCGGATCACACTTCCGGTATTCGTCCTGGAAAAGGTAGTCAACGTGCCTGCCGTCGCCGTTGTGGGTCTCGTCGGGCGTCAGGTACCAGTTGAGCCCGATCGAGAACCCGGCGCGGCGCAGCGCCCGAAGCAGTCCCAGCTTGCTGAAATCGCCTATGTCGCCCGTGTACCTGTTCTGCATGGCTTTTTCCTCGGCTTCGATTCCCGGAACCAATGGTTGCATTCAAATGGAATGTGACAAAGGGGTCAGACCCCTTTGTCACATTCAGAGGCTGATTGGGTTCATCGGGCAAGTTCACTTACCCTATGCGCGCCCTGAAAACTTGTGCAGAATTGTGCTTGACGTGGCACCGGCTCCCGTATTAAGCATTAATGCCAAGGATGGCTTTCGTTGGCGTGAAGTGCGGGCCCCGAATAGATTGCGCGAGCCTGTCCAGTGATTCGGAAGGATGAAATATGATGGTCCATGATCACGGTATTTCATTAAGCAAAATCGCATGCTTCGCCCTTTTCGCGTTAGTGCTCGCTTTTGCAATGGACTTTGGACCCGGCAGCCAAGCATTTGCCGCTAACGCCGAGGAAGCGCAGGCGAATTCCGCGTTCATGCAGGGCGGAAGCTTGCTATCGCCCATGGCGAGCACCAATTTGAAGAAAGCTGGCATGAAGTTCGACTTGAAAAACGGCAAGAAGCGAACTGTTTACGCAAAGGTACGCGGCGCTGGCAAGATCAAGTATTCCGTCAAAATGAGCAAGTACAAGGTGAAGAACCTCGGCAACGGCTACAAGAAGGCGTCGTTCAACATCACCTGGAAACTGAAAGACAAGATCACCAGCAAAAAGGCCAAGAAGATCCTCAAGGCCCTCGCGCGGCAGGGATGCTCTTGGGACTACATGGAGACCGGCTACTACATGTTCTTCGTTGATTACGTAACTGGCAGAAACCTGGAAGATCCCGCGTACAGCAACGGGTTCAGCATCGTCAAGAAAAAGGAAACGAACTACAAGAAGACCAAGAAGTATCACGGTAGCGACGACTTGTACTTTTATCTGGGCAAATCATGGACGATGAAGGTCGCTGTAACGTTCCCCGCCGATTACAAGAATCTGTGCGTAGGCGTGGGGTGCGGAAACAAGTTCAGCTACGACGAATACGGCACGGACTGGTCATATATCGACGACTATGAATCCGGGCATACCTTCTATCAGACGTCGTGGTGCAAGAAGTGCAAGCGCAACTTCCATTTCAAGCGGATAAAGTAAGTTGGGGCATAACGGATCGCAAGTTGCCATGTAGATGGACGACGGTACCTGGTTCTCCATGATGTCTGACGATGCGATAGACGCGCTTATGCAGGCTCGATACCAATAGCCGATATCGCAGCTCAGGCATGATGGGGGAGAGAAGGCATACGCCAACTGCCGCTGCGCTAGACCACGTAGCGTTCCAGCTTCCTCCGGTGGGGCTCTTCGTATTCGATGGCTTCCATGAGTTCGGTGGCTTTCACGTACTCGATCGAGAGCGGGATGCCCCTCGCATCGAAGAGCGTCGCGACGTGGTCTGCGGCCAGCTTTGCGAACATCTCGAAGCCTTCGTGCTCTTCCGCCACCATCTGCAGGTATTTCGCCTCGTAGCGGCCGAGGATGTGGGGGTCCGTGAATTCCCAGACGCAGTTCAGGAGCGTCAGCTTCTGCGGCCTGTAGGCCGGGTCGTTCGCCACCTTGCCGTAGATCGCGAGCAAATGCTTCGCCATCTGCAGGCCGTCGTACCTTCCGTCGGAGAGGCGCTCGGCTTTCTGGCCTTTTCCTGTGGCTCGAACGCCCGCGAGCTCTTCGAACAGCGCCACGAACCGGGCGGCATCATCACGTGGGATGAGATAGTGCGCCGTTTCGAGGTAGTCGGGCCGCAGGACGTGGCGCGCTGTGCCGAGCCATTCGAACATCTTCATCTCGCAGTAGACGTCTTCCGCTCCGCCTTTCAGATACGCGTCGAGGTTCGCAGGATGCGGGCTGTTCCGCAGCGTGGGCAGCTGGTATTCGTAAGCGAGATCGTAGGTGCCCGCATGCTTTCCCGAGGCGATCTTCACCGGGCCGTTTCCGAGTAGGTTGAACGTCATGGCCGAGCTCGAGCGGATGGAGCACATCTTCCAGTCGAGCTCGCCACCGCTTCCGCCCTCGTACATGGCGCGGACCCTTCCCGACATCGGCACGGCGAGGTTGTCTTCCAGACGCTTCAGGTAGTAGAGCTGACGAGTGCGTCCCTCGCCGTTGCCGAATTCGAGCGGGCCTTCGACCTCAAGCAGCTTCCGCTTCAGGGCTTCGTGCAATGTTGTCCGATAGTTCATTTCGGCTTCTTCCAGTTGGCTTTGCTGGGTGGTGCAAGTCTAGCAGATGGAATTCGACAAAGCGGCCTGATCCCTTTGTTACATTCGAGCGTGCGCTACCTGTCGTGACCCCGTCGACTATGCTCGAACGCGCGCTTGCTCGGCCAAAAAACGATTCTTGCTAGGAAAGGCGCTTAGTAGGTTAGTTTCTTTGCAATTCGAAATGCCTGCGTTCGCCGATCGGCACCCCGCGGTCCTCTGAGCTGCGGAAACACATGGGCGCCTGTTCGGCCGGAGCACGCGTGGTGCCCCGACTGCAAGAAAATTGACCTACTAAGCGCCTTTCCTAGCATTTTCGCCCGTTTCGCGACTCGTGGACGCGCGCATGTAGCGCGCATCAGCCTCTGGAATGTAACGAAGGGGTCAGACCCCTTTGTCACAGGGGCCCACCGTAAACATTGGTGAAACAGGTGTGCCGCTTTTAACGTAAAGTAATCGATATGGATTACCCTAAAGCCCTCGCAGGATGTCCTTGACCAGGTATGGGTTGGTATATCGCCTGTACATTGATGCGCCTCGGCGCATGAGCTCCGCATTGGCGCGGTAGCAGCTGTCGAGGGCTCGTTTGTCCCTAAGGAGACGATCCGCCTCCGTTAGGTTTTCAAAGTAGAGTGTCATGCACTTGGGTAGCGATCCGTATTCGTTGCGCTTTTTGTTCCACCATAGCGGCAATCTGCCGCCTTCGGGCCTTTTAACGTTAACGAACCCGAATGGCTCGGGATTCGACGCGTCGCCCTTGAAGAAAACGAGCGTCTCGGCGTTTTGGCACGAAAGGGTGCAGAGACGGCTGCTTTTGTGTGTGGTGGGCAGCGCGGTGACGATCCAGAGCGTACCCGCTGCTTATTACGTCGATTCCGCTACCCCGAAGGTGGGCCAATCACACTGTAATAGTTATATAACGGCTTTCCTGCTCGTTATGTCAACGTCTTCGTAATGGTAGGCGCTTTCGCGAGCCGCTCTTTCCATGTTTGCTGCTACCATATAGGGCATATTCATCATCGTCGTCATCTTCCCAGCGTGATCCACCCGCATCGCGCCCTGCCTCCCTCGATGTGCGCATCGCCTCCGAAGCATACATCGCTCCAAAAGCCCCCATAGCCCCCGCTTCGTCGAGACTCATGTCGCCATCATGATTGAAGTACAATACCGAACCAATCAGAGGATGGTTATTGAAGAAATCGTTGCTCATCGTGAGACGCCTTTCCTTGCATGAAAGATCTTTACCAGGGCAATCGTTGCTCTAAACGCCTACTTAGTTCGTTTCCTGAACACGATTACTGTATTCGACAATAAGGCGCATAGGAGGGTTATTTGCGGGACACGCAAGATGATTTCTGTGAATTATAGTCGCATTGCAGAAGGGAGAAGGCGAAGTAAGTGCGGGGAATATCGAACACGCTGCTTTGGGTAGAATTGCGGTAAACTGTTTTCTACGCTGACTAGCAGCTAGGCTTGATTGCTTCTCGATTGTATTACGCCTCTCTGATAGAATGAGCACCGTTGGAAGTCAACATCCAACGGTTCGAGATTTGAGCGGAGAGGGTAGTGTATTGCACGAAGTGTAACCGGTTCACGGATAGCAAAACATGTCCTGAATGCGGAAGGGAGACTCTTGAAGAGGCTCCCCATGTTGTCTATTGGTGTGATACGTGCAACATTCCTCTCATCCATACTCCCGAGGTCAATAATATTACCTGTCCTACCTGCGGAAATGATGCGAAATACTTATGCGCTGACCTTAGGCCAGTTTTCCCCGAAGAACGGCTTCTGTTTGAGATTCTTATAGCGGAGCCGTTTGACTTTGCAGATAAATCGGTATGGGCAACTGGGAGCAAATATTACGTCAATGGTCAACCGAGAGGCATTTCGATTGCCGAGATACTGTCGTTCGATCCTACCGAAATCAGAGAGAAGCTATCAAAATACTCCTCAAGCAATGACGATGGGTCGTTCAAGCATTTCATTAACGCTTTCATTGCCGCGAACAAAGCTCACAAAGATGACATTGTGCGCGAGGCATGCGGCTTCATAGTCGACGCTGCAAAAGGTTATCCCGAAGAGAACCTTGTAGTGTCTTTCTCGGGCGGGAAGGACTCTACCGTCACGGCTGAGTTAGCCGTTCGTGCCTTGAGTAATCCTTACCTTGTCCATATATTCGGCGATACGACCTTGGAGTTTCCGAGCACTATCGAGTATGCAGAACGTTTTAGAACGGATCACCCACTTGCAATATTTAAGACGGCGAGAAACAACGAGCAATCATTCTATGAAGTTGCTGATGAAATCGGCCCGCCTGCGCGCATGATGCGGTGGTGCTGTTCAATGTTCAAGACGGGGCCGATTTCGAGGGCCTTCAAAGGGCTTTTCGGTGATCAGCCCATATTGACTTTCTACGGGATACGCAGGGGTGAATCTGTTTCCCGCAGCAAATACAATCGGATCGAAGACAGCGCAGAATCGGTAAAGATTCAGCGCCAGAAGGTAGCTGCGCCGATATTCTATTGGACGGACATAGACGTCTGGCTCTACATCCTGTCCGAAGGAATCGATTTTAACGCGGCGTATCGGCTCGGATACGAACGCGTCGGCTGCTGGTGTTGCCCGAACAACAATCCGAGAGCGCAGTTCCTATCGCAGATATACATGCCCGAAGAGTCGGAGAAATGGAGAACATTTCTCATCGATTTTGCGAGACGAATTGGAAAGCCAGATCCTGAAACCTATATCGATACCGGCAAATGGAAAGCCCGCCAGGGGGGCAACGGGGTCGCGGCGGCAAGCTCGGTCCAAGTCGAGGCAAGCCATTGCGCCACCGAAGACAACGCAATGATCTTCTCGCTCGAACGCCCTTTCACCGATGAGTTAGTCGGTCTTTTCACCCCGATTGGGAGTTATGCGCCTGGGCTCGGGCGGCGATTGTTAGACGAGCACGTATTCGTAGACCAAAGAAGCGGCGAACCAATCGTAGCCCTTATGCCATTTACGCAACCGGGATACGAGCACGCGGCAAAGGTGCGCATTTTGCGAGAACGCGATGCAGAAGTTCTTCTTAGGCAATCGAAGTACCAGATCGTCAAATACAACGCATGCCGACAGTGCCTCAAGTGCGAATCCCTATGCAGGTTCGGAGCTATTGCAATTAGTTCAGACGGCTACAGGATCGATCCTGATAAATGCGTCCACTGCAAGCAATGCGTAACTGACAAATACCTTGAGGGCGGATGTCTGATGCGCAAGTACTTGAAGACGAAGGATGAATAGTTTATGAACAAGCTTTTGAAGATGAAATTCAAAGCGCACCAGTCCTTTTTCATTCGAAAAGGGTGGTTGAGCAAGGGGCTTAGAGGCGTCAGGGATAATAAAACCTTGTTTATGCCAAGCGGCAGAAAAGAGGCCATGGACGAACTAGGCTTAGGCGCAAATCAAGTCGTAGCATTGCGTTACTGGCTGCAGGCGACAGAACTCATCAAGATGGGCTTTAGGAATCAAGAGCACGAGATCACCAAATTCGGAAAACTCGTGCTCAAGAACGATCCGTATATCGAGGAGATTGGAACGCTTTGGGCGCTGCATTGCAATCTGGCGTCATCCAAAGAGGAAGCGGCATCGTGGTACTTCTTCTTCAACGAGTTCAACATGACCGTGTTTGACAAGAACGATTTTACACATGCAATCGAGCACTACATTTTCAACAACAACGAAAAACAGGACGTTGCTCTGACCTCGCTAGATTCTGATTTCAGCTGCATATTGAGCACCTACATCCCCCATGACAGAACAAGTGGAAAGGCGGTATCGCCCGAGAGCGTGATAGACTGCCCGCTCGGAGAGCTCGGTCTCATGGCGATTGACAACAAATCCTCGAGAACGTATCGCAAGAAGCCAGCCAATCTCGGAGTTCTTCCCGGGCTACTCGTACTATATGCGATATGCCGCGGACGTGAGGTTGAAGAAGAAACCGAAACAGAGATAAAGCTCGAGGAGCTGCTTGACGGTCCTTGCATGCCAGGGCGAATGTACAACCTAGATTCGGTCGGGCTTCTAACAAAGCTTTACGAGCTCGAAGACAGCGGACTGCTCCGCATCAACCGGACGGCAGGGCTAGACGTCATACGGCTGGCTGACCCGAGCATGCGCAAGGAGGATTGCCTCGAAGACTATTACAGATATATTGATTTGGGGTTGAAGCTATGAATTTGCAAGACATGATCGTCCCGAACGAAGACTTCCAAACCTCCATCAATATCGACTTCGATTTCGGCGCGCAATCAAAGATCGAAGCATTGATACCGACAGATTCCGTATGCAGGTATCTAGAGATGATCGTACGTGATGTCATCATCGCATCGAACCAGCGTGCGAAGCTCCTCGTTGGGGCTTACGGCAAAGGAAAGTCACATGTAGTGCTCGCGGCCCTGACGGCCATGTGGATAAAAGACGCATCGTCCTTCAAGCGAATCATTGAGGCTTACCGTGCTCGCGGTCTTGGTTTCGGCGATACACTCGAGAAGTTTGTAACGGAGGGAAAACGGCTTTTGCCGGTCGTCATTTCGGGAAGTACTTCTGATCTCCGCCATTCGTTACTGCATGCGCTCCGCAATGCGCTAAAGCTCGCCGACCTTGAATTCCTCATGCCTCAAACAAATTACGATGGGGCTATCGGGGTGCTTCGCCGGTGGGCGGAGGAGTATCCCGAAACGCTTGGGAGATTCGAGGAGCTGACCGGCAATAGCGCAGCATCAGTTATTATGCGCCTGCAGAACATGGACACTGCTGCTTACGAGCTCTTTGTCGAGGCTTATCGCAGCTTGACATCGGGGAGCTCTTTCGATGCGCTTGACGGAGCGGAAGTAATCAACGTTTACGAACACGTCTTAAACGGCCTAGCAGAACACGGGGTTTCAGGGATTTATGTCGTATACGATGAATTCAGTAAATACCTCGAAACAAGCATCGATAGGGCATCGTTCGAGGATACGAAGCTGCTTCAAGACTTCGCCGAGACCTGCAACCGAAGCGGAGGGGAAAGGCAGCTGCATCTCCTGCTCATAAGCCACAAAAGCCTCAGCAACTACATTGACGCGAATCTTCAAAAGGATAAAGTCGATGGCTGGCGTGGCATTTCTGGGCGCTTCACGGAAATAGAAATGGTCTACGACGCTAGCCAGTATTACGAGCTACTCGGCAACGCTATCACCAAGAACAAGAGCCTATGGACGGATTGGCTGGAAAAGCGTGGTGGCGAAAACGATTTGATGCTGCACAAGGTCGGTAGGCGATATGCGGGCACCGGCCTGTTCGAACAATCGGACATGGAGACGATCACGCACGGATGCTATCCCCTCCATCCTCTAACCACGTACCTGCTCGTTCGCATGTCGGAGAAAGTAGCGCAAAACGAGAGGACCCTGTTCACTTTCGTGTGCTCGCACGAAGAGTATTCGTTGAGCAATGCGCTCGGACAGACAGAACTATTCGTAACTCCCGACTGTGTTTACGGATACTTCGAGCCGTTGCTTCGGAAAGAGTTTTATACGAGCCCCCTCCACAGAACCTATGAACTGGCACGGTCGTCTTTGCGGCGGGTGGAAGAAGACAGCCTTGAAGCACGGATTATCAAGACAATTGCGGCGATAGACATCGTAGGTCAATACGACAGAATAGCGCCGACACGGCAAAACATCGTCGACATTTACACGGATTGCGGTTACGACGTATTCGACGTCGACGCTGCCCTAGACAGGCTTGTAGAGAACGATTCCGTCGTGTATTTACGACGCAGTAATGCTTTCCTGAAACTTAAGGAAACCTCCGGCGTTCGTATAGATAACGAGGTCTCGGATAGGTCCGAAGCCATACAGAGCACTTATCAACCCGTGCAGATTCTCAATATGGAGATGAGCGGAAGGGCTCTTTATCCTTCTCGGTATAACGAAGATAAGGGGATGGTGCGCTTTTTCGACTGCGGTTTTGCTGGCATGCAAGCTCTTCAAGAATGGAGGCCAGGACGTCGCATGCTCGAAGGCGAAGGGGACGGCGAAGTCGTTGCTCTGTATTTCGAAAGCCCCGACGAACACGATAAGGCGAAGTCGTTCGCCAAAGATGCCCTTTCTGAGAATCCCATGACGGTCATCGTGTTTCCGAGGAAGTATATCGACATATCGGATGCGCTTTACAAACTGGAAGCCGCGAAGCAGCTTAAAGATGAAGCTGCAGGTGATGACGTACTCGTAGAGGAATACGAGATCGTCGTAGAAGACTACGCGGCAATCGTCAACGAGTTCATTGCAGGGTTCTTCCAGCCTGAGCTAGGCCGGTCGCTTTATTACGCTGGTGGAAAGAGGCGTAACAAGATCACTCGAAAACGTAAGCTGTCAGAAGAGCTCTCGGAGCTCTGCTACGAATCCTATGGAATCACCCCAAGAATCACCAGCGAGGCTCTCAATAAAAATAGGCTGACAGGTACGGCGTTCAGCAGCCGGACGAAGATTGTAAAATCCCTTTGCGCTAGAAGCCTCGAAAGCAACCTTGGCTTCATAGGAAGCGGTCAAGAAACATCTATGGCGCGAAGCGCGTTCAAGGCTTTTGGCGGAATAGAACAATTGCCAGAATATCCCGACCTAGAGCTTAGCCCGAAGGAAAAGGGCTTGCGAAAGGTGCTCGACGAGATTCAAAAGTACGTTGAAGAGGCGCAGGAGACGCCGTTCTCGAAGCTCTACAATAGTCTTACCGGCAAGGACCTAGGCATAGGATTGCGCAAGGGCCCCATACCTCTATATCTTGCCTATGTCCTTCGCTCATATCGGGACGAAATCAAGATAATGCATGGCCACGAAGAGCGCGTCTTGAGCGAAACGGTTTTAGATGACATCTCAAAGCAGCCAGAGGCATACACGTTGACAAGGCTGAACTGGTCTCCTGAAATGGCGGAATATGTATCTTCGCTCGCCGAGATATTCGGATGCGATGTGCCTGACGCGAACAGGAACGATGTAGCCGAAGCCATCAGGCTGTGGTACGCAGAGCTGCCCCAGGTAACTCGCAATAGTAAATACGACCATACCCAGCCCGAAAGTAGAACAGCAACTCCAAAGACAAGGAAAGCATTCTTTGACGCAATCCGTCGAATTGATACTGATTCGAACGTTCTCCTCTTCGAGGATCTCCCCAGGGTATTTGACGCGAAAATCGGAACACGGGAATTGCTCGAATCTGTGAGCCGGGAGAAGAAAGCCTGCGATGACTATGTTAACAACACGGTAGATCGGCTCGCGGTCGATTTGACGTCAATGTTTGACGACGCGGCACATAGAGATGCAACCCTTGGTTCGGTGCTACGCGATTGGCTAGATGCATACCCAATAACAGAAACGCACGTGTTCTCGGGGGCAAGCAACCTGATCATAAGCGCAGCAAAAGCCGCTAACGGCAACGACCGAGTGACGGTCGGCAGGTTGGCCAAAGCGGCAACGTCGTTGCGAATCGAAGACTGGAACGACGCTCGATTCGAGGATTTCTTCAAAATAATGCTTGCCATGAAAGTTGAGATTGAGGATGCAGAAGGCAAGACGCCAAACGGTGCTAGAGGAGTACGTTTGGGAATCATGATCATTGGCGACGACGGCGAAACGAAGCAGAAATCATTCGATAAAGTGGAATGCAGCGGGCGGTCCCGATTGCTTAAGAACAACATCCTTGCATGTCTCAACGAGATGGGAGGCGCTTTACAGCCGGAAGAGAAGAGGCAAGTAGTATTCGAGGTGCTCGAGGAGCTGTGCTGATGGACGGAAAGATTGCATATTTCGACAACGCAGCCACCACTTTTCCCAAGCCCGAATGCGTATATGCTTTCGCTGACGCCTTCTACAGGGATTGCGGAGGAAGCATCGGACGTGGCGGCAATTCGCTAGCAGTTGCAGCAGGCGAGATCGCTCGTCAAGCAAAAGTGAACATGAGGAGACTCTATAACGCCCCGAACAGAGAGATCGTTTTCACCGCATCAGCAACCGATGCCTTAAACCGCATTTTGCTCGGCCTCGATATCGAAGAAGGATGCAACATATACGTATCTCCATTCGAGCACAATGCAGTCACCCGACCGATAAACCATATTGGCAAGAGCCGTGGTGCGCAAATCAGGTTGCTTCCCTTCGATAAAACAACTCTGGCGCTGAACAAGGAGGCTCTTGAAAACACTTTTGCTACTGAGAAACCCAGCATAGTTGCGATAACTCATGCCAGCAATGTATGCGGTGCAGTTTTGCCCGTTCAGGAGATCTGCAGCATGGCGAAACATTTCGGTGCAACAACGATTGTCGATATGAGCCAGACGGCGGGGCTGCTTGATTTAGACCTCGAAAAGCCAGACATTGACTTCGCGGTATTCGCAGGACACAAGACACTCTACGCCCCCTTTGGAATCGGTGGCTTCATATGCCGCAGGGGAGCCAAGCTCAAACCCGTACTATTTGGCGGAAACGGCATCAACTCAATCGAGCAGGATATGCCCGATGACATAGTCCAGATGGAGGAAATCGGAAGTCAGAACGTATACGCAATCGCGGGGCTCAAAGCATCGACCGATTGGATTCTGGAACAAGGACTGGAATCGCTCAGGAAGAAAGAAAGTGCCTCCGGTGAGACGTTATTGACCCACCTAAGGAGCCATCGATTGGTTAGCATCGTGGCAAACTCGATGGAGTGCGAGAGGATAGGTGTCGTATCGGCGCTGTTTGATGGTTACAGTCCCGATGAGATGGAGATGATTCTGGGACGATACGGTGTGGCCGTACGCTCGGGGATACAATGCGCACCTTATGCTCACGAGTTTCTGGAGACCTTGCCGGCAGGCACCGTCCGGTTCAGTGTGAGCGCACTCACAACGGAAAGTGATTTTGAGATGCTTGAACGCGCCTTAGGCGCGATTGATGAGGGGTGACAACAACAGTTTATCGAGAAATCGAATATGAGCAAACGATAGTGCAAAAAGATGCATTCCGACGGTTTTATAATGCTTAAGCTGTAGAAAGGAAACGAGAATTGAGCTTTGATTCGCTGACAATACAACGCGAATATAGGTCCTTGCTAGGTGATGTCGTGCGAGACTTCTACACGCCACTCCTGTCTGAGGCGGTTTTGTATCGCAGGGCTGTCGGCTTCTTCTCATCGTCTTCGTTAATAAACCTCACGGAAGGCATCAGGGGGCTTATTGAGAACGGGGGTCGAATAGAGATAATTGCTTCGCCAAGGCTATCCGACGAAGACATCGAGGCAATCCGCGATGGCTTTGAAAGAAGGGACGAAATTATCATCGAATGCCTTCTGCGCGAGCTGAAACACCCGAAGGGGCGCTTTGAAGAAGCGAGGCTTAATCTGCTGTCCAATCTTATTGCATCCGGACTGATGACGATAAAGATTGCATTTTTGGAGACGTCGAGTGCCGTTGGAATGTTCCACGAAAAGCTTGGGTTGATTTACGATGCCGATGATAACATCGTCGCCTTCTCTGGCTCGATGAACGAAAGTGCGAACGCGTTCTACGAAAACTATGAGTCGATTGACGTTTACACATCGTGGAGTGTTGATGCGGACCGAGTATACGATAAGCAGTCTGCCTTCTTGGCGATGTGGGGAGATTACGAGCCAGGCATCAGAGTCCTCGAATTCCCCGAAGTCAACAAGGCGATTATCGATAGATACAGGAGAACTCCCGACGTTGACTTGTCCGAACTCGACATCGAGCCTGTATACAGCCAATCTGAGACGGAGGCAGAGATAGCCAACGTACCTTGCATCCCTGATTTCGTCAAAATGAGAAAGTATCAGGTTGAGGCTATCGAAAGCTGGGAGAAGGCGGGGTACAAAGGCATATTCGATATGGCAACCGGTACGGGGAAGACCTTTACCGCTTTAGCGGCAATTGCGCATTTGTCTAACAGTCTCGATCACAACCTCGCAACCGTCATTGTATGTCCATACCAACATCTCGTAGAACAATGGAAAGAGGATGCTCTCGCATTTGGCCTAAAGCCAATCATTTGCTACTCAGCCTCTTCTCAGAAGAACTGGAAGAACAGAGTGAAGAACTCCGTGTCCGGATTCCGCGTTGGCGCTGTCGAGCGGTTTTCGATTATTACCACAAATGCTACGTTCTCGACAGAATTTATGCAGGGGCAGATTAAAAAGCTGAAGGGCAACTGTCTGATCGTAGCCGACGAGGCTCACAATTTCGGCGCAGAGAAGCTTTCATCCATGCTGCCACTGAAGTTTCCATTCAGGTTGGCGCTTTCCGCAACAATAACGCGACATGGCGACGAAGAAGGAACTGCCGAGCTATTCGATTATTTCGGGAGCAAGTGCATCGAGTATACGCTTGAAGATGCCATCAACAACAACATGCTCACGCCATACTACTACCATCCTGTAATCGTCAGCCTGGACGGCGGTGAGTTGGAGCAATACGTTGAACTTTCGAAGAAGATTGCAAGAGCGATCGCCTCTGCCGGGAACAAGAAGCAAAAAGATTTGTCCGAAAGCGTGAAGATGCTTCTAATTCAGAGAGCGCGGATTGTTGCGGGTGCTAGCCAAAAGATCCCGCAGCTGAAGAACCTCATGCAAGACTACAGGGACAAGAATCACATGCTGGTCTATTGTGGCGCTACGACCATACAGGACGCAGACTACGAAGAAGGTATGCCGACCGAAAGCGAAACGCGGCAGATAGACGCCGTCTCGAAGATGCTTGGAAAAGATCTCGGTATGAAGATATCTCAATTCACGTCGAATGAGAACGCCGAAAAGCGCGAGGTTTTGAAAAAGGAATTCGCCGATGGCAAGCATCAGCAGGCTTTGGTAGCTATCAGATGCCTGGATGAAGGCGTTAACATACCCAGCATTGAAACCGCCTTTATTTTGGCGAGCAGCACCAATCCAAAAGAGTATGTTCAACGAAGGGGACGTGTTCTCAGGCTTGCCCCCGGCAAGAAATACGCAGTCATTTACGATTTTGTAACCCTGCCCGTACCGCTCGACGGTGTGAGTGCGTACCCGCAGGAAATCATCGAATCGTCGCGATCGCTTGCATCTAGGGAAATAGTCCGCATGAAAGATTTTGCACGCATCTCTGAGAACCCCGTGGAGACACTAAAACTCATAGCGGAAATCACGGAGCAGTTTGGAATAGCACCGGAAAACGAAGAGGATGATCTGTATGTCTGACGAAGTGGAAAAGAGCGGCATTGACGAGCGCCGTCTTGCGCAAATGAAATACAAAATTCTCGAACTCGAGAGGGGCAACCTCAATACTGGTGAGAAGACGAACGACAGGATGGTCGAACTCATAAAGAAGACGATCATCGATATTGCGGACAAGACGTATTAGGACGGCCGATATGCTACTGAAATCATTGAGGATGCGAAATTTCAGACAGTATAAGGGGACACAGAGCATCGCTTTTGCTACAGACCCCGAAAAGAACGTGACTGTCATCTTGGGCGACAACACATACGGGAAGACCACGCTGCTCCAAGCGTTCAACTGGTGCATGTACGAAAGCGTTCTTCTTGACAACCCCGAGGATATGCTGAACTACGATATCGCGGAAAGCATGCCTAACGGCGAGACCGAAGAGGTGGAAGTTGAGATTGCGCTTGTGCACGGGGGGCATGATTACACCATCACGCGAACACAGGTCTACACAAAAATTGGCACTACCGCGAAAGGGGCCAAGCCAACGGTAAAAGTGTGTTGGACGCGCGACGACGGGCAAACCGAGAATGTCAAGTCCGCTCGTGTTGACGGGGTGATCAAATCTATCTTGCCAGAGGATCTTTCCAGCTATTTCTTCTTCGATACCGAGCGAGTTGCCACCGTCAGCATGCGCAAGGACTTGACCGAAAGCGTCAAGGGTTTGCTGGGGCTGAGTGTGCTCGATAATGCGATAAAGCACCTTGGCACGAAGAGCCATAAGAGGTCTGTTCTTGGGCAATTGCACGCCTCGCTCGACAAGGACGGAGACGCTAGGGCGGCTGACGCGCTTGCGAAGATGCAGGATGCACGCGATCGTAGAGAGGACATCAAAGAACGACTCGAAGAGTGCGATTCGCAGATTGCCCAACTGTCTGCGAGAAAAACACAGCTCGACGAGATTCTAAGCACGAGCGCAAAAACGAAGGATCTGCAGGCCAAGAAACTAGAGCTCGAAAAACGGGTTGCAGCCGATTCCGCATCACTCGAAAGGACCATAAAGGCCCTTAGGAGCGACTTCAGCAAATCATCGATATCGTATTTCGTTGTGCCGTTGATCGATGAAGCCGAAGAGGTGCTAAAAGACGCCAAGCTTGACGATAAAGGCATCAAAGATCTGACCCGGCCAACGTTGGAGGACATACTTGCTCGCGGCACCTGCGTATGCGGGCAGAAGTTCGACGAACATCCAGAGGCTATAGCCCATATCAAGGAGGAGATGCGCTATTGCCCACCTGAATCGATAGGCAACGCGGTGCGCAACTATCGCGACAAGCTCAAGCATTATCGCGGTGATCAAAGCCAAATCCTGGAGGGGATGGCCGACCGACGCGCGAATATCTATTCGACGACGGACAGAATCCAAAACACGAACGACGAGATAGATGCGCTTAGTGAAGATATCGCCCAATCCGATGTTGAACGCATAGCAATGCTCGAGAGAGAACGCAACGATATTAAGGCGCAATTGAAGACTGCGAAAGCAAAACGAGACAGCCTTATCCGTGACGACGAGAAGCTGAAAAACGAAATAGAGCGCAATCAGAAAATCTACGATAACTTCTCTGTTGCATCGTCGAAGAACAAACAGCTGATCCGGTATATCCGCTATGCAGACGAGATTTACGCATGGCTGACGGAAACGTATCAAGAAAAGGAAATCGAGGTGCGCGACTCCCTTGAGGAACGCGTAAACGCAATCTTCGAGCAGATGTATCACGGGAGTAGAAAAGTGATTATCGATTCCCGCTACGAAGTAAAGCTGCTTACCAGCCTTGCGAGCACGGACAAGTACACCGGCGAGTCAGAGGGCTTGAATCGAGTGAAGAACTTCGCATTCATCGCTGGCCTGGTGTCGCTTGCGAAGGATAAAATCGTGAGCTCAACGGGAGATAAGGACTATGACCTCTCTTCAGAGCCATATCCCCTCGTCATGGATGCTCCGTTCTCCAATACCGACGAAACCCATATCGCCAATATCTCCCGCGTGTTGCCCGAAGCATCGGAGCAGGTAATCATGTTCGTCATGAGAAAGGACTGGCGCTACGCAGAGCCGGTTCTCGGAGCTAAAGTCGGCGCGCACTACGAATTGGACAAGAGAAGCGAACAGCATTCTGTGCTCAAGGAGATTTAAATGTTCGAAAACGATTACACGCTATCAGGCAAGCACGCGACTTACATTAAATACTTCGTCAACGAGGCAAAACTGTACGAGCGTTACATCGATGTCTATATGAACGGTGCCATCTTTGGCTTGTTGCACAACCGGACTGCGCCGAAGGACAACGATTCAAACGATCGTGCGCGAATCTATGCCGACGCCTTCTCCAACTGTCGAAGCGAATGCGTGTTCCTTTATCGACTCGTCATGCTCCTTGAAAAGACCACCGAGCTCGATTCCGTTGACAGAATCGATAGAGCTTTTCGCGATGACGCTGACGAAGCTTCTGGCGACAAGCTTGCCAAAAACCTCGAGCTGTTCAACGCATACGTTCGTGGTGGCATCGAGATAATGTATGAACAAATCATCGAGGGACACGGAAGCACAGAAAACGATTACCTCGAGAGGGCCATGGAGTTCATGGAGGATTTCAACGAAGAACTCAACGGCGCTGACTTCGAGGCAAAAATCGCGACTTTGATTTAGGCCGATGAATGCAGGGTCGACATCATTACCCCTACTGGGAGATACCAACGCATGGCTGCAAGACGTATTCGAGAAACGCATTGACGAAGCTGGAATACTATTCTTCAGTCAGCTAGGCTATGCCGACCCGCACTTGATGCCCACATTGCCAAGATGCCATGCAAGGCGCTTTGTATACTCGATACTGCCCGAGGATAGATTGCTGAACGCTCTCGATCGCATTTACATGAAGGCAATAAATGAGGCATCGATCCTATTTACGATAGAAGATGGAACAGATCAGCTGCCGTTTTTTGCCGTAGACATGAAGAGCGTGGGCAGCGCCCGAAGCGATGAGGCTTACGGAATCCATTACATACTTGCGAAATGCTGTGAGCATAACAACATTGTCTTATTTCGTCATGAGGACTCTCTTCTCCTATCGTTCCAAATGGTTCATGGCGAATCCGGCATATGCATGTTCCTATCCGATTGGATAAGCTGCCACACTCGTGACGAAGGACAGCTTGAGGAATGGTGCGTTGCGTCAACCTCGACATCGGATTTAGAATCGCTGTTTGAGGACTTTGCATATAACGCCATGCGTAAATACCAGCGTTATCCCCTTGTGCCTCAAACCGCCAGGTATATGGTCTTTGGCGTGAATGACTTGTTTCACCAGCAATACCCTTTCTTCTATTCAAGAGATGAAGCGAGGGATGCTGCTCAGGAGCTTCTTGACGAGATGCCGCGTGAGTACGGGGACGACTACGTTATCAGCAAGATGGAATCGATTGAAGAAGAGGATATGTACGATATCGATGACATCGAATGGGAAATGGAGCATGGTGACGAAGCGATAGTGTCGAAGAGCGAGGATGTCGAAGACGACGATGCTGACGAAATACTTTACGAGAGTGTCCCGAATGATATCCCTGAAGAAGTACTTGCAAATCCGATCCTGCTTCTAGAGTGGATGGAGGGTCAAGATGAAGCTCAAAGCGGGGAACAACATGATGATGACGGTGATTGCGAGAAAAAAACTAATCAGATTGAGGAGCGGGCGATTAGCGATAAGGCGTCAAGTATACTCACTCTCGATTGGAAGCGCTCTTTGGGAGGAAAGCCGCCTTCGTCAGGTATGCATATCTTGCATAAGAAGCATGGCTACGGAAAAGTAGTTGAGGCGGGGTCCTTTCGGTTCCTTGTTGACTTCAATGGGTTAAAACATTGGTTGAGCTTCCCGATTTGCTTTGAATGCGGCGCAGTTGATCTAGTGGATAGCGTTCCTGAAAGCCACGCAAGTTCGATTGAGACTTCGGGGCAAATGAAACTCGACATCGAAGTTGGCGAAAGCTTCGACGAAGAAGACGACAGTCAAATGGCTGACCCTGTGCCACTTATTCTTTCGAAGGGGTACAGTTGCGTTGACAACAGAAGCAAAGGCGGTGCTTTGTGGGTCATCGGGGGCAAAAGTTTCAGTGAGCTCGTCCCAAGCCTGAGCCATCGGGGGTTTAAATTCACATTTAAGCTCGGAGGCAGCAAAGCTACGAAGCACCAAGATGCTTGGTGGTGCAAATAAGATGAATGTCGCTTTTCTGATTTGATGCTTTGCTCTGTTTGATTGGCGTAGGAGCGTTTGGATAATGCGGCAGGTCGCAAGTCACAGGCGCGTAAAGCAGCTTTCAAGCGTTCGATGTAAGTGGCCGCATTGTGAATTGCCGATGCCGGGCTGAATACTGCATGCCAATTGGTGTGTGATCCCCAACGCCACACCGAGATAATACTGGTTGTATGACTGCGTGGGGTTGTGAAACGCCTATCGCTGCCATCGGAAAACCGTGGAATGGGTCATCGGCGATTCGTGCATAGCCTATCGGCGAAACGCGGAATTGCTATCGCTGAAGCATGTTGAAGGCAGCAAATAACAAGTTCATCATCATGCTCGATATCGCATGCAAACGAAACTACAACAATCGATTCAATTTTTCGTTAAGCGTTTCAAGCATCAAAAGCATGTACCCGCCAGCGATGCTGTCTGATACCAGGGATTCTTCGACGAAGTGATCTCTGCGGAAATGCCACGATATGCAAGCTTGAACATGCCCGGCATCGAGCGGTTCAAGGAGCTCTTTCGTAGGCCTCGAGATCCAATCCTTGATGCCATAATGTTTGAGAAGTTCGTAGTAGTGCGGAATGACCAAGCCGGTTTCGTAGGCATCACGTAAAAAGCAATTGTAAACATAGGCGTTGAGCAGATCGTTGCCCTCGCTTGAATAGTTCGCGGGATAACCGCAGCACCAATCTCTAAGCTCTTCAACTGAAGATATAGCGCGAAGCATCGGTATATGCCTATTGCAGAAGGCTTGCAAGCGGCCTGCTGATATTCCTCTATATCTCAGGTACCTTGCTGTGTCGTACACATCCTGTTTCATCTCGTAGAAACCGGCGGCGGGAAGACCACCGCCCATATTTGATTCCATCATCCGCTCGCAAGTGTCAAGTGAAAACTCATGGAGAAACGCATCCCTTGCATGCTTATCGGTGAGGGTATCGCTGTAAGCGTGGATTGCCTCGTGGAATTGGGGTATGCGGTTCAGCTCGCAGGGGCGCATGCACCATTCTGGGATTTCCGAAGCATAGTAGCTATTGTCGATATAGATGAATCCATCCCTGGAGAGTAATCTCTCTTTGCTTAGTTCATCGCGCACTTCCATCAGGATGCGTCCGAGAAGGTTGCGACCTTTCCATTTCGCAACGTTGTGCCAAGCGTCATCGTCTATGCCGATTCCGATACCCCATACATTGTCGTAAGGCGAGCACTCCGCCAAAAGTGATCCTTCCGTGCTTAAAAGCTCGGCGAGCATTGCTTCGTTTTGGCGAAACTTGGCCTTAACGCCTCGTTTAACAATTTGCTTTCGCACGCTATCCCAGACAATAGAATCGAATTCGGGAAACTTTGTCCTGCCAATTCTTTTGCACTCCGCTGGATCGTCGGTGCGCATGATTGCCTCTGCGAGGTCATGTTTCATAAACGTTGATACTTTCTGGAACATCATGTACTGTTCGATGCTCGTGTATCGTCTTCCTGCGTATTCGAATTCAGCGCGATACCAATTGCTAAAGCAGCCATGTTCGTCTTCCGCCCGCCAGAAGCCGATAATGGGAATTGTGCTATCTCGTTGATCCGCTAGAAACCGGTCGCCCATTGTTTCCTCCGCTTGGTACGCGTTCGTTATTCATTCATTAGCGATAAACATGGTATCAATGATCGCGTCCGAGGAAGTAGGGGATTATCGCGAAGTTCCGCTGCATGCTTTACCAGGTAATTCTTCGATTGCATTACGTCTAGAAACGTAACTAACTATGCAGGGAGAGGCTTCATAAAAATGGTCAGCCAGTTTCATGCATTCCAGGAAATGAGGAATAGAATGTCGATTAATAATGCACAGCGCAAAAGAGGAAAAGCAATGACGTTTGAAGAAGCAGTTCAAAAAACAATCTTATTCCGCGAAGCCCGTGATTGGGCGCAATTTCACAATCCCAAAGACCTCGCCATTTCAATCAATCTCGAAGCTGCCGAACTCCTCGAGGCATTCCAGTGGTCGGGCGAGGATCTCGTCGTCCCAGAAAAGAAGACCCACATCTCAGAAGAGCTTGCTGACGTCGTAATCTACTGTATTTACCTCGCAGATACGCTTGGCGTTGACTTGGCCGACATCGTGAGCGCCAAGGTTGACGAGAACGCCCTCAAATACCCAGTCGATAAATCACGAGGATCGTCGAAGAAATACACGGAGCTCCAATCATGATCATCTACAGCGGCACCAAGACTGACTTTATGAACGAGGTCGAAGAAGACACCATTGCTTACAGCATTCGAGACAACATACTGGAAAAGATGCACCGCAAAACGGGCGAAGCGGAGTTCCGTTCATGGATAAACTCGCTCGAGTACATGTACAAAGTACTTAATGACAACGACATCCCAAAAGATTCCGGTATCGCCATAGAGTACAACCTCCCTAATACGGCTAAGCGCGTTGACTTTCTGATCTCCGGCTACGACGAGAAGAACTATGCCAACGTTGTGATCATCGAGCTGAAGCAGTGGGACAAGATCAAGAAGGTTTCGGGGCTCGATGGCCTTGTTGAAACTTTCACTGGCGGCGCTAATCGGCGCGTTGTGCATCCTTCTTATCAGGCCTGGAGCTATGCAGAGATGATTCGCGATTACAACGAATATGCCCAGGCAGTTGACGTGAAGCTTTGGCCCTGTGCGTATCTTCACAACTATCTTCGCGAGGAGAACGATCCGATTGACGATCCGATCTACGAAGATTACCTTGCCGATGCTCCCGCGTTCACGAAAGGCGACGTTAAGAAGCTGCGCGAATACATTAAGCGCGTGGTGAAGACGGGCGATAACGAAGAGATTATTTACGAAATAGACAACGGTCGCATAAAGCCGTCGAAGAGCTTGCAGGACGCCATCGTCGGCATGCTCGAGAACAATCCGGAGTTCAAGCTCATCGATGACCAGAAGGTCGTTTTCGAGCGAATCATGGAATTGGCGCGCATGTGTTCGCACGATGGGAAAAAGCGCGTGCTTATAGCCCAAGGAGGGCCTGGCACTGGTAAGACCGTGATTGCCGTGAACCTGCTCGCGCGGCTGACGCAGGAAGGTTTCTTCGTCCAGTACTGCTCGAAGAACAGCGCCCCTCGTGAGGTGTACAAGCGCAAGCTCAAGGGTCATAGGACCAAGAGCAGTATCGACAACATGTTCAAGGGGTCAGGCGCGTACGTCGACGTCCCCAAAAACGCAATCGGCGTCGTGTTAGCTGACGAGGCGCATCGCCTGAACGAGAAATCTGGGCTTTACGGCAATCAGGGAGTCAACCAGATTCATGAGATAATTAACGCCGCGAGATTAAGCGTATTCTTCATTGACGAGAGCCAGCGAGTTACCGTGAAAGATATCGGCAGCGTAAGCGAGATAAAGCATTGGGCGGCCGTCGACGGTGCGGAAGTGTACGAAGAGGAGCTGATGTCGCAGTTCCGCTGCAACGGTTCGGACGGGTACCTTGCCTGGTTAGATGACGTTCTGGAAATCCGACATACGGCGAACTACGAGCTGGAGGACATCAACTACGAGTTCGTGGTGTTTGATACGCCGCAGGAGTTGCGCGAGAAGGTCGTAAGTCGCAACCAATCTTCGAACAAGGCGCGCATACTGGCGGGGTACTGCTGGAACTGGCCGAAAGCCGGGCGGTCCGATACCAACGCTCATGAAATAAAGATAGGCGATTTCGAGATAAGCTGGAACCTCGAAGGAGGGGATGCGTTCGCCATCAGTCAGACGTCGATCAACGAAGCTGGATGCATACACACGACGCAAGGGCTCGAATTCGAGTACGTAGGCGTCATCATCGGGGATGACTTGCGTTACGAAGATGGGCATCTGGTAGCCGATTACAAGAAGCGTGCGAAGACCGACCAGTCGATCAAAGGCCTGAAGAAAATGGAGGAAGAGGACCCCGAGCAGGCGCATCGTCTGGCCGACGAGATCATCAAGAACACGTACCGAACGCTGATGACCCGTGGCATGAAAGGCTGCTACGTGTACGCGACCGATCCCGGCCTGCGCAAGTACCTGAACGGGCGAGTGGGGAAGGCGTACCGATACCAGGTAGTGCGGTTGTAGGGATCGGCGACAGGGGACTGTGGTTTGCCACCTTGGCTCAGGCGAGAGAATGCGATGTCCCTTATTGCCGCCAATCAAGGTGATCGGGGCCAAGGCTCTGTTGCTATCCGATTGCTTTCGACGCGCTTTAGCGGTAGGTATTCCTAACATCGCCGATTGAGCGTGCACGATGTGCCGATGGGTGCTCCAAAGGCGAACGATAGGGAGAGGGGTTTGACAGGCCCTTCTCCGCCAGGTTGCGTTAGCTGATTCCGTCTTGTCGATGCATCTTTGTCCATTGTGCGGGGCAATTCATTTCAATAATCGATAAGACGATGCTTTAGAAGACCCTCAACTAACATAACAACGAGTCGACTATTCTGCGTTCCATCAGGGAAGAATGGCCGACGCGCTTCAAGTGCGTCGGCCAGAATATGCGGGCATGCGCTCGAACAACATAACTGGGAATGCGCTCGTCGCAGGAGGCTATATCAATGGCGTCTTTCTGCGATAATGGGTGCGTGTAAGGGTTTAGCTTTATCTAACAGTCTAGATAACGAGTGATGGATTAAGATGATTCGAGAGATTGAACTGGGCGTTTGTAATTTAAGCCGCAAATATGGCAAGCCACCTATGCCAAATCGGTCAATTATTCGTATACATCACCAGGTCAACGTCTCGTTTTCATCACCTGTTATCTAGACTGTTAGATAGCTTTATTTATAGGCCGAGTATCTGGCGCTTCTTAGCGTCAAATTCTTCCTGCGAGATAATCCCGTCGTCCAAAAGCTCTTTGTATTTGAGAATCTCGTCTGCTCCGCCTACCAGAGATGGGGTTTTGTCTACGGGACTATCTGGCTCGATATACCCTTTTGTGCCTCCTTTCACAATCAACCACTATCTTGCCTAAGCTTTGCTGCGTGTTGTTTTCTTTGAAGAGAGGGCGCAGCTGTCATTCTGGCTATCTTCAAGACCGATCGAAAAACAGCGCGATTCAGAAATGCATATGCGCATAAGAATCAAATCGTTCGCGGTCGGAATGGCTGATTTGGCATATTGCATCATAACCGCTAAGTCAGTGTATTGTCGGTGGCCTTTCTTCCTCCGGGCTATAGCATGCCGGATTGGAAATAGCGATTCACCAGCGATAAAATGAGTCATATTT
Organism: uncultured Eggerthellaceae bacterium; assembly: GCA_946618265.1. The sequence goes on along the minus strand of CAMOLA010000010.1, from coordinate 4,936 downwards.
AGATTTTGAGCTTTAAGGAGGATGCAATGGGTCTGTTTGACAAAGTGAGGCAGAGCGCTCAGGGTCGTCTTGGTGATGCGCAAGTCAAATCAAATAACACCTTAGGGGCGCAAAACCAACAGCAAGCACACCCGCAACCGGCGAATCGGCAACAGGTGTACCATCAGCAGTCTCTAGTCTGCCCATCGTGCATGGCTCCCCTCGACCTGCCGAACGCTAGGTTTTGTGGTCACTGTGGTGCGAAAATGCAGCCTTCGATTCAAGTGTCCATGACGGCTGCCGATCAGCGCCAATACGACAAGAAAATGAAGACGATAGCAGAACTTGATGCTGAAATCGATCGGAAGAGAAGTCAAATTATCACCTTTGATGATGCCATCCTCATGCAGGAGTTTGGGCTGTACGAACCGCGTTACGATTTTGCGAACTCGTCGCAGTACAAAGACAGGCTTAAGTATGTTCGTGACCAACAGAAACAAATGATTCGCAACAAAACGGCATGCACTGGAAACATGGATTGGAGAGTTAACAACAGCAAGTCACAGGGTCGCAAGATGGTGGTTGATGTACAAAAGCTGCTCATGCGTAGCTTCAACGACGAGGCCGACGACACCATACGCAAGGTAAAACACTCGAACTTCGACGCTTCGCGGAATCGAATCTACAAATCCGTGAATTCCATAAACAATCTTGGACGAACTTGGAGCATATGCATTACGGAAGCGTACGTGAATCTGAAGATTGATGAGTTGCACCTCGCGTACGAGTTTGCCGTTGCAAAGGAACGCGAGCGTGAGGAGCTGCGTGAGCTTAAAGAACGCGAGCGTGAGGAGGCGAAGCTCCGAAAGGAGATTGAAGAACGTCGCAAGAAGCTTAATAAAGAGAAGGCGCAGTACGAGCGCGCTCTTGCCGACCTGGAAAAGCAGCTGGCCAGATGCGACGACGGCGAGAGGGAGGCTCTCGAGGCGAAAAGGGCTGAGTTAATTGCGAACATTGCAGAGGTAGACAAAGGCATTGAGGATGTCGACTATCGCGAAGCAAACCAACGCGCCGGTTATGTTTACGTCATCTCAAATATAGGATCGTTCGGAGCGGACGTCTACAAAATCGGGATGACCCGAAGGCTTGACCCGATGGAGCGCATCTACGAGCTGAGCGATGCGTCGGTTCCGTTTAACTTCGATGTCCATGCGATGATCTTTACGGATGATGCACCAGGGCTTGAAGCAGCGCTACACAACCACTTCGCAGATAGAAAGGTCAATCTTGTCAATCAGAGACGTGAGTTCTTCCGCTGTACGCTCGACGAGATTATGCGAGCTGTAAAGATGAACTTCGACAAGACAGTCGAGTTTGTGGAAGTGCCCGAAGCTGAACAGTTTAGGACAAGCGAGCTCATGAGGTCTAGAGGGATGATATCGTGATAGATGTTGTGGCCACAGGAACAATAGCAGCGTAGCGACACTTCGAAATAGCGGTACTTCTCGTAGGCTTATTGAATCAGTGATCCTGTTTCGTAAGTGAGGGTCTTGCGTATACAGTTTGCTCTGCAAAAGTGACCATGGTGCGGAATTTATCTGTAACAGCCAGATCGTTGAATGGAGCTACGAGAAGACGTGTGAACTCTGACAGGTGGGTTCGATTTCTACATGAACGAACTAGGCAGTTTTTGTTCAATTGGTATTACGGTTTCATAAAGATTGTAATTCTTTGATTATTAAAATCGGAAAAACGACGGGGATGAAGGGCTTGCTTTTGTAAGGAGCACCCTATCCCCGACGCCTGGTCGTCAAGCGCTACAGCGGTTCAATTTCAACCGCGGTTCCATTCGCCGTTAACACGATCTTTACTTCGATGGTGCCGTTCGCTCCGCTGCGGTCAATCGTGATGTAATCGAAGTCCAAGCCGATAACAGCATTGCATCCGATGTTGGCCGCAGCCTCTTTGAGCTCTTTAATCGCGACGTTCCTAACTCGTTTAATCGTGTTGTTGACGCTGTCGTTTGTCATGGTGCCTGTGAAAAAGCCCATCGGTATCGTTGCGACCTCGTCGCCCGAGACGTATCCCGCGTATCTTACGATGCGGTATCCCTCAAAATTATGACCAGACGTTATAGGCATCTTCCGCGCGATTTCTGCGATTTCGTTTTCTTCGGCGGCGATCAGTTCCGTGGTGGCGTTTTGCGACAAGTATTCTTTTGCGATTTCCCCTACTTTAGTTTTGTCGAAGAAAATCATCGAGTCGGGGGTATTGTTTGATACCGCGCTTTTGTGATGTATCAAAGCGTAATTCGAAAATGCTGTTTTGTCCTGTATTCCAAATTGTTCTACTGCCTCAGTCAAGCTGACGGCACTCCTAGGGGCTGTTTTGTAAGCTTCGACAATCTCGTCTAAGAACTTGTTGTCGACTTCGATATCGGATGAGAGCATGCGTTTCTTGATAGCGTGAGGGTATGTCGATTTTACATACAACTCGAAATCAAAAGCGTTCTCAATCTGATAGTTCATCGGTATATGGGCGAGTATCATTGTAGTCCTCTCCGTCTGCGATCTTATCGTGCGCGGGTTCTGGCGCGTTCGATGCTAGCGTCGATGTCGAGCACTTGTTGGTAAAGCCGCTTTGCCTTGTCGCGTTTGCCAACGCTCCAGTAAAGGTCTGCGCGTTCGAGGAGCTTCGTGACTCCCGAGGCGTTTGAAACGTCAGCGGCCTCGATCGGCTGAGTTCGTTCGATTTTGCCTCCGCAATACTCGCAAATGTAGTAACGATCGTCTTCTATCAGCTTTATGCTTCCGCAGCTTGGGCATTGGATTTGGTTCATTTAACGCTCCTGCGTACAATTCGAAGATTTGCCAATTTGTCAATAGTATAGCGTTGATGAAGCGGGGGAGGGTGGTGTCGTTATAGTTTCAGTTGCTTGTCTTAGAGGGCATTTGAGGTGTTTGACGACAAAGGGACAGGTCATTTGTCATCTAAACTGGATTTAGCCGATGCTGCTTTTGCGTTTGCACATCGACTCGTCACTCACGATGCGGATATCGTGCACGCTTAATCGGCGCATCGTGGAGCATCTACCGTTAAAACGTGTCGCAAGTGCCAAGGCGCGTAGCCAAGCGCCGGCAAAGCAGCAGCTACAATTGACCATATCAGCGTGAACGTACTCCTAGTCGGGCTCCTCGAATACGCTCTCTCGGGCGTGATTGTCGGGAGAACATCGAGCTATGATGCTGGTCGCCGTCTGCGTGATGCTAGCAACGATGTTCTATCAGACGGGATTGCCGAAGTAGATGACGATGCCCGTGTGGTCGGGGAGGCATGTTTGGAACAAGACCTTGTCGCTTCCGAGGTCGCCCCGGATGACGCCCACAGTTTCATAAAGCGCGTAATAGGCGCGACCGGCAATCGTTACGTCCTGTCCATCTATGTGGACGATGTCTCCTGGCACCAGGTCGAAGAAGCGCCAGCCTTCGCTCCAATTGTGGGAGCAGTACCAGTTCTTTTGCCAGCAGACAATCCCGCCTGCGTCTATGTCTTTCTGGCTCTGTCCGCGCCGCGCAACCTCGTAGTAGAACTCTGTCGGCTCGCGCGTTTGCGTGAAATCCCAATCGACGGCGTTGCACGAGCGGTATGGCTTTTGCTTCGGTTTTGGCTTTGGCTTGGGGGTCGGTTTGGCGGTGGTTGACGCCTCGGACAGCGATGCATTTGTTTGAGCGATCTCCTGCACTGGCGCACTTGAAGCTTCGCCGAGTAGGCACAGGGTCCAGAGCAGCGCGATTGTCAGAGCGAGGGCAACGGCTGCAATCGCTTTCGATCCAGCCTTCCTCCCTCGGGCGCCTGTGTGCTTCGGGGATGTTGCGAAGGTCGCCCTCGGCTGGCCGTATTCCCTGAACAGAGAAGCAGGGGCTTGGTCGTTTCGACTCAACGCATTAGTTGATTGCATCGCATGGCTCCTGTTCGTTTCTCTCTTCCGGTATGTACAGTTTCTCTCCTTCGTAATCAGGGTGTTGCACAACATTCGGCCATCGGATACTAGTGCTGATCTGGCACTCGATGGCTTGTCGGACGAACGGTTCTTGCCTAGAGGTTCGTAGAGAATCCGTATCTGAGTTTTCATCTGCGCCATCAGCCTATCTGTAGTTGCATATGACGCGCATTCCGATGCCGTTTACGCGTTGCGCCGATGGCCGCTCCATTCATCGCCGATAGCTTGCGCGCCATCCAGGAGACGGCTCCATCCTGCCGCAGCCTGCGGGTTGACGGTCATACGCCGCCTGAAATAACCTACAATTGCAGGCAGGAGCGATTGTCAGCGGAATCGACGATGATTGGAGTGGGCCATGGAGAGCAAGCTTGCCGAGATGCTTCGCCTCGACCCGAAGCCGGTGGGCATCTACTTCGGGAATGCGGACGCCGTATGCGACACGGCTGCGGAGCCGGGAAGGCGCAACTGCGTCGTGCCGTTCCTGCTCGCGGCCGCACGCGGCAAGGTCGTGGGCATCATGGAGGAGGGCTGCACCTGCCCCGGCGGCACCGTGGGCCTGTGCTTCGGCGACGGCTTCACCCGCAAGAACCCCAACATCCACAAGATGCTCTCGCAGGGCATGGGCGACGCGGCGCCCGAGCAGGCGCCTCCCATGATGAAGGAGGGCGAGCGGTTCTTCTGCGACGAGGAGGTTGCCCTCAAGTGGCGCAACGCCATGCCGTTCTCGGACCGGGGCTTCCCGCGCGTCGTCTTCGCGCCGGAGAGCCGTTGGGGCGAGGTCGGCGAGCCGGACCTCGTGTACGTCTTCGCGGACGCCGACCGGATCTCTGCGCTCGTCACGATGCTCGGCTCCCACAACGGGCGCGCCCTGAACACGATTGCGCCTTACGGCGCCGCCTGCCACTCGATAGTCTTCGCCGCCGAGCAGATGGACTCCGACGACCCGATGGCCGTGAT
>CAMOLA010000009.1 GCA_946618265.1 uncultured Eggerthellaceae bacterium | reverse complement strand
GCGCTCCTTGGTCACGCCCACGATGGGCAGCGTGCCCTTGGCGATGGCCCAGGCCACGGGCACCTGCGCGAGCCCCACGCCATGCGCCTCGGCGACCTCGGCGAGCTTGCCGTTCAGGACTTCGAGCTTGTCGAGCACGGGGTTGTACGTGGCTGCGCGCGCCGAGCCCTCGGGCATGGGATGCGTCGTGTCGTACTTGCCGGAAAGCGCGCCCTGCTCGAGCACCATGTACGAGAAGAAGACGACGTCGTTTTCCTTGCACCAGTCGAGGATGCCCGAGTCGATGGAGCTGCGGTTGATCAGGCTCAGGTGGTTCTGCACGGCGCCCAAGCGCAGGCCGTGTTCGCGCAGGATGGCGTCGGCTTCCTTGATTTCGGCCAGGTTGTGGTTGGAAACGCCGATCATCGGCGCATCGTCGCGGCCCTCGAAGAACTCGGCCAGCGCGCGGGTCCATTTGGGCGCCTCGGAGGTGTTGTGCACCCAGTAGATGTCGAAGCGGTCGAGGTCCATGAGCTTAAGCTGCATGTCATGCATGGCGGCGACGGGGTCGGCGGCCGATGCGTCGATGCACTGCGGGGTGAGCTTGTCCGACACCAGGTAGCTCTCGCGGGGGAGTCCCTCGAGGAAACCGGCGAGCACCTTTTCAGACGTGCCCATGCCGTAGGCGTAGGCCGTGTCCCACAGGTTGAGGCCGGCGTCCATCGCCGTGTCGAAGATTGGCTTCAGCTCTTCGGCCGCGATGCCGCTGCCGAACGTGCCGTCGTTGCCCCATGCCCATGCGCCGAGTGCGATTTTGGGAAGCTTGATGTCTACCATGATGCAATTCCTTTCCATCCATTTCATGCAACTGCAACATCTTGAAAAGGATTCTGCAACTTAAACCATGGTTTAAGTCAAGCGATATTTTCGTGAACAGGGGACGGAGGAATGTTCACAACGAAAGTAGCTCGCGGTAGATCTGCTCGTCCTTTTCGCCGAACACGTTGAACACGACCGTTATGTCGGAGCCATGTGCGTCGAGCCAGTCGCGCACGGTGCGCACGGCGATTTCGGCGGCTTCGCGTTGGGGGAAGCCGAACACGCCCGTGCTGATGCAGCAGAACGCGATCGAGGACAGGCCCTCGGCGGCGGCAGCGTCGAGGCAGCTTTCGTAGCATGATGCCAGCTGCGCGCGGTGCTCGTCGGTGGGGTTCCCGTTCGCGATGGGACCCACGGTGTGGATGATACGCTTGGACGGCAGGTTGTAGGCGGGCGTGACCTTCGCCTGGCCGGTGGGTTCCTCGTGGCCCTGCTCGGCCATGAGGCGCGCGCACTCGATGCGCAGCTGCACGCCGGCGAACGTGTGGATGGCGTTGTCGATGCAGTAGTGCAGCGGCGCCCAGCATCCGAGCATCTGCGAGTTCGCGGCGTTCACGATGGCGTCGGCGGCGAGCGTGGTGATGTCGCCGCGCCAGAGACGCAGGTGCGCATCGGCCGGCGATGGCGCGGCTTCGTCGATTCCGCAAACGCCGGCTTCGGCGATCAGGCCCTGAAGCAGCTCGTCTTGGGCGGTCAGGAACTCATCGCTCGCAGGCCAGGGCGGGCGCACGTTCACGAGCGCGCGGAATTGCAGCCATGGGTCGTCGGTTGCGACGAGGTCGCCGGTGCGCTGGCCAAGCTCTTCCTCGAGCATGCTCACGAGCCGCCCGAGCAGCTCGGTCTTGCGGCTTGCGTCCATGTGCTAGCCCCTTTCTTCCAGCAGGTCGTTCAGGACGGCGTCGATGTCGGCGTCGAGCAGGATTGAGCGCTCGCGGATCTCGGAAGGTGCCCATGCCTCGCCGTAGTTCACACATGCGTAGGTCGCGGCGGGGTTGGCGTACGCGTAGCGCCAGAACGGGTACTTGATGATGCCGGGCGTGTTGCCGCCCACGCCAAGTTCCAAGTACAGCACATTGCCTTCCTGATGGGCTTCCAGGAAGTTGCGGTAGCGCTCGGCGGCCGCATGCCAGCCGGCGTCTTCCACGAACGTGTCGTCGGCGCGCAGGTTCATGGCCATGGGGCGTCCGCACTTCGGGCACGTCGGCACGAGCTCGCTCGGCACCCGCATGTCGCGCTGCTCGACGACCATACGCTTCACCACGTCGTAGTTGTCGTAGGTCGCGTCGTGGCAGGGCTCGCTGCACTGCCACAGCCCGTAGTCGCCCTGCGTGTAGAACAGGCGCTCCTTGGGCCAGCCGGCCAGCTGGAACTGGTGGTCGACGTTGGTGGTGATGGCGAAGGCGTCCTTGCTCGCGAGCAGGCGGACCAGCTTGCCGTAGGTGTCCTTCGGTGCCGGTTCGTAGCGGTTGCACCATATGTGGCGGCTCCAGAACGCCCACTGTTCCTCGGGCGTGGGGAACTGGAAGAATCCCGCCGAGTACATGTCGGTAAAGCCGTACTTCTTGATGAAGTCGGGGAACAGTCGCTCGAACCGCTCGCCCGCGTACGTGAACCCGGCGGCGGTCGAAAGCCCCGCCCCCGCGCCGACGACGACCGCGTCGGCTTCTTCTATCGCCGCGCGCAGGCGCGCGATCTCGTTTTCATAGCTTTGCGTATCCATGGTTTCGCATTCTACCGCATGCTCGGTGAAACAGGTCGCCAAGGCGGGTTCTTGCATTCCCGGCCTGGCGCACTGACCGAAGGGGAGACTCCCTTTCGGTCAGTGAAACATCCGCTCAGGGTAAGTGTTTCGCTGTACCATAGGCGAAGGTGAGACACTTACCCTGGAGGCCTGTTTCAAGTGCGAGGAGAAGGCGCATGAAAACGATTGACGTCGTTGCGGCGATCATATGCCATGAGGGCAGGGTGTTCGCCACGCAGCGCGGATATGGCGACCACGCCGGCGGGTGGGAATTCCCCGGCGGCAAGATCGAGGAGGGGGAATCTCCCGAGGACGCCCTGGTCCGCGAGATCCGCGAGGAGCTTGACGTGCGCATCGGCGTCGACTCGCTGCTGATCGTCGTCGACCACGACTACGATACGTTCCACCTGCACATGTTCTGCTTCGTAGCGCACATCGAGGAAGGCCATCCCCACCTGCTCGAGCACAGCGCCGCCAAGTGGCTCGACGCCGCCGCGATCGATTCCGTGGCTTGGCTGCCTGCCGACGTGAAAGCAGTCGATGCCATCAAGGCCGCCGCGATCCTCTAGGCAAGCGTTGGCCAAATGCTTTCGAGGTCAGGGATCCCACTGGGCTGGTTTTCGCCTTTTCGTCCCTAATGAAATACCTATCCTGAAGTCTGCTTCACTCGTCATGCTTCCCCCGGTTTCCCCGATCCGGTGCGCGCTAGCAGGGACGCGCGGGTGACTGACCGAAGGGGAGACTCCCTTTCGGTCAGTATGAAACGCTTCCCCTGGGGACCTGTTTTGCTCGTCGAAGGTTACGGCAAGGTCACAGATGGAATCGCTCCGACAATCGTAGGAGCCCAATCGTTATCTGAGTAGACCGCGTTTTCCCGCCATTGGAAACGCGTGGCGAAATGCCTCGTGAGGCTATCGAAAGCGAGACGCTGTCCCAGTTCAAATAATGCACTTCGAAAGCCTTGCGAAACGAGGCTAGAGAGACCTGTTGCCAAATGGGAGGAGGTGGCATGCGCAAAAACAGGTCTGGGCAAATGGCAACGACAATCGACGAAGAGATGGAGGAAAAGATGGAACATGCGATTTGCGCCAGGAATGACGCATCCGCCTTTGGCCGCGGAAAAAGCGCCGTGAACCCCATCGCGCTCGTAGCGGTGGCGATTGCCGCAGTGCTGCTCGCGATCACCGTCGGGATGTGCGCGATGCCGTCGGACGCCTACGCCGTAAGTACCTATACGGCGAGCAAGACGAATTACGTCGCCGGCACCAGCAGCGGCAAGCTCTGGGCAAAAGACACCATCCAGTATACGCATTCGAACGGCAAAATCGTCTCGAAGCCCACGGTCAAGCAGCAGGCAAGCACGATCTGCCAAATTCAGACAGGAATCAAGGGCCCCATCTACGGATGCTTCTTCAAGTACAAAGAGCCCTCGATCACGTACAGCAACAACGCAAAGACGGCGACCGTGACGACGTACTGGGTCTGCAAGCAGGGTTTCAGCATCAAGGGCATAAGCGCTGATTGGCACAAGAAATGCACGGTCACGTACACGTGCGACGGCAACGGCAAGATAACGGTGTCGAAGAAGGTCGGCAGGCTCCAGTTCGGCTAGGGCTCGGTGTTTGCGCGCGGATTGAGTTCCTCGCGGGAGAGCGGTCGAAGGCGGCCGCTCTCCCGCAGTGCAGGTGAAACGCTTCCCCTGGAGACTTGTTTCCCTCTTGTCGAAGGTTCGCATTCGCGCCAGCACCCGCGAACCGGGGAAATGCGCGCTGAACTGCCGGCGCTATCCGGCAATCAGCTTGTTCGTGGCCTTGAGGTACTTTGCGGGAATGGGGCGGTCGAGCGCCCAGGTGACGTTCATGGGACGGCTGCCATCGTGGCGCACGTAGCGGGCACGGCCGAGGTAGGTATAGGCGGCGGCCGTGCCTAGCACGCGGTCGCGCTTGGATTCCCGGACAAACAGCAGAACGCGACTACCTCGCTCCTCATGGTTGATGTAACGCAAACCGGTTGGCGAGTTGGCGGAAGTGGTGCTCTGGCTTTGCCAATGGAACAGTTGATCGCTGATGGAGTAGTCTTCGTACATCGTAGTAGGCGAGTAGTCGCGGTCGGACTTGTTCAGCGTGATGAATAGCACGTCGATTTTTTGGTCAGGCAACCATTTCACGCCCTCGCGAACGGTATTGGGCCGTAGAAAGTCAAGCGCTACGAGCAGCTGGTCGCGCGTATAGCTGCAATGCAGGTCAAGCGGGCAGTCGAAGCCGACGTCGACTGACTCGTCGATGAAATCGATCCGATCGTATTGGTAGCGCAGCAGCTCGATCATCTCATCGAGCAATACCGGGCAATCAGCAAGCGCGCGCAAGTTGTCCTGCGCCTCCGCGTCCGTCCAGTCTTCGACCGTCTTGCCCCACACGGTCACGTAGAACATCTGCATCATGCGCCGCTCAACATCGGAAAGCGATGTCACGTCAAGCGCGCCCACGCGCGGTAGCACGCCGAGCAAAAAAGCGATCCATCGGCGCGAATCGATAACCGATAGACGCGCCATCGCCTTTTCGACTACGGTCTCGAGCGGCTCGGAGAAGTCGCTGCGAGTGTCGGCCAGCACGCATAAACGTGAAAACGTAGCGCACTTGTACACGCTGCGCGGATCTATTCGGTAGTGATCGAGGAAGTTGGCCAGGTTTAGTGCGAGCCCCGTGTCCTCCTCGAACGAGGCAATACGCGTAACTAACCAGCCGCTGTCGCCGTACGATGCGCGGATATTGTCCAGGATGTAACGTTGCGCCATCTTTTCCAGTTGGATGTAGCAGCCCTTTGGGGCCGAGACGAACCCGTCTTTGATCTCCTGCGTAACGCTGCGATTGGTGTTCGCCAGCAGCGCCGCGAACTTTGACTCGAAGTTATAGCGCTTGTGCGCCTGCCCTATGAAGTCGAGTACCGTTAGGCATTCCTTTCCGTCGGCCAGGCGCAAGCCGCGTCCAAGCTGTTGCAGAAACACCGTCAACGACTCGGTTGGACGCAGGAACAGGATGGTGTTGACTTCGGGAATATCAACGCCTTCGTTGTAGATGTCGACAACGAAAATGAACCGCACGCGCCCGGATACTAGATCGCTCTTGGCGCTACGGCGCTCGTCATCGCGCGAAGCGCCTGTCAGGTACATCGATGGAATGTTGTGGTCGTTGAAGTATTGGCACATGTATTCGGCGTGTGCGATGGTGACACAGAATCCAAGCCCCTTGACGTCGTCGATGTCGGTCACGTAACGCAGCAGGGAGGAAACGATCAGGTCTGCACGCTGTTCGGCACCCGAATCAGTTGCGGTGTACACGCGCGAGAGTTCACCCTTATCGTAGCTTCCGGCCGACCAACGTACTTGATCAAGGTCGACCGTGTCCGTTACGCCGAAGTACTGGAAAGGACTCAACAGTTTTCGGTCGATGGCCTCAGGAAGACGAATCTCGGCCGCGATGCGGTTATCGAAGTATCCTAAAATGCTTTGTCCGTCCATGCGCTCGGGTGTCGCTGTCAATCCAAGTAGAATTATCGGTCGATAATGCGATAGCAGTCGTCGATACGAAGGCGCTGCTGCATGGTGAAACTCGTCGACCACGATGTAGTCGAAGAAATCAGGGGAGGTGAGCGACGCGAAGTCTTGCGAGTTGAACGTCTGTATTGACATAAACAGATGATCAAAGCTGTCAGGCCGATAACTGCCTACGAACAATTCGCCGAAGTTCGCGTCTTTCAGCACTGCCCGAAATGTTGATTGGCTTTGCTTTAAGATTTCCTCGCGATGAGCTACGAATAGCAAGCGGCATGGTTTGTCCGGGTTCTGACGAACAAACCGCCGGTAATCAAGCGCCGACACGACGGTCTTGCCCGTGCCCGTCGCGGCGACCACCAGGTTACGCCAATGTCCGCGAATGGAACGCTCGGCAGCCAGCCTGTCCAGGATTTCTTCCTGGTAGTAGTAGGGCGTGACGTCGACTGTGTAAAGATCGTCGTTATTGCTATCGAAATACTTCTCGGCATTCAGGGCGCGAGCAAGCCTGTCGTGCTGACCCTCGTCGTAGTACTCGAATTCCTTGGAATTCCAGTAGCTTTCGAATGTGGCGGCTATCTTGTCTATGGTTTCGGGCAGATCCTTAGCCGCGACCTTGACGTTCCATTCCAGTCCACTTGAAATAGCTGCGTTCGACAAGTTTGACGAGCCGACATAGGCGGTTGTGAAGCCGGTGTTGCGATAAAACACGTAGGCTTTGGCGTGAAGGCGCGTACGTTTGGTGTCATAGCTCACCTTGATCTTGGCACCAGGAAGTTTGCGGATCTCTTCGATGGCCTTCACGTCGGTTGCGCCCATGTATGACGTTGTGATGACGCGTAGTTCGCCGCCGTTTTGGGCGAAGGCGCGCAGCTCGTCGATGATCAGTCGCAACCCACTCCACTTGACAAACGACACCAGCATGTCGATGCGACTGCAAGAGATGATTTCCTTTTTGAGCTCGGTGTACATTTGCGGTTCGTGAATTGCGCCGGTGAACAGGCTAGTCTGCGCGATGGAGGTTTCGGGCCGGATGGCACGTGATCGCCCATCGAGCGCAAGCGCGTTGTTTTCCGGATTGATGAGCGCGAGCAGCTGTTCGGCGCGTTTGGCAATGGCGAGATCGTCTAGCTCGCTGTCGTTCGCTTCCTGCATGATGACGTGTACGAGCCGATTGACGAATTCGATTTGCTCGTCGATTTTGTAGTGCTGGTCCTTCAGGTTTTGGAGCGTGTGTTCGAGGATTTCGGAAAGGTACTGGGCAAGCACCTTTGGTGCCTCGGCATCGTCAATATGCGCAGTTTGGGCGAGCAGGTCGGTTGTTGATAGCTCAGCGTCGATGGCGTTGTTAATGATTTGCTCGTACAGGCCGTCCTGCAGCATGGGCGAGTCCTTTCGGGACGATCGTGCTTTGGGGAGTATTATGCTACGGGCTTAGGGGGCGGGGAGTGCGGGATCGGCAGCCGGGATAGAGGTGGCATTGGTGACCAAGTCCATGCATTGTGCATGTTTTGATCCTGCGATAGCGAGTTCGGCTTTATCGGTTGATGCAGGAATAAACGACTCGATGAGATGCGACAGACAGCTGGCCGTTTCGAGAGGGAGAGGAAGCGGCCTCTTGTGTTGCTGCAGATACTTACAAGATGGTTGCAGGCAATTATGGCACCCGCCTGATCACAATACCGAGAAAGCCTTGTTCCTTATCCTGCAAATCAACAAGCAGTTGAGCGTTCGAGAGATGGTAGAACTGGCTGGAAAAACCGGCTCTTAGCACGCGATATCACGTGGATAATCTGGTTGATCTGGACTTGACGCCCCCGACGACATCGTGCACCCGCCGCAATCGAAGATACTTCAAGAAACATCATTTCAAAAAACGGGCATCGTCACTCACAACTTACTAATTATTAAGTGGTTCTTTACGATATTCTTAGCCGTCTTCGACTATTCTTCTTCGCCAAACCACTCGTCCCACATGTCATTCATCTCGGCGATGAGGTCGTTGGCAGTTGTCTCTGTATCGATATTGCCGGCGATTTCACCCTCGAGCAAGTGTAGCCCTCCGTTGGCGTACTGCTCCGCGATCTTGAATGACTTCTTGTGGTCGCGTAGTTCATCGGGAGAGTCGAAACCTACTACGGCGTAATGCACGGTTTCGATGAGCGTCGAAAGCCTTGGCGAGAAGCTCTCGCTTCGGATGAAGCCGCCGCTCGCCTGTTTGCCTATCTCTGGCTTCAGCTTCTTGTTCCAGCCTAGGGCCATTGCGTAGAGGAAAAGCTCCCCGTGGGGCACTGTCGACTTGCTTAGCAACATATAGTCGGTATCGTCGATTATGTTAACGACAACATCCTGCATCCTGGAATCGATGCTTATCGTTGCGGGAATCTTGCTAGGCTCCGTCATGGCTTAAGCCCCCTTAATGGAAACCACGCGTTCGTTGTCGTCGAGCGTAAGTCGCAAATGAGTGGCGGCGATCGGGTCGAAGACAGACGCAATTGACTCGGAATATTCGTCTGGTGTGAAGGTTAGTATCAACTGCTTGCCTTTGCTGACCTGCGCGAGGGTCTGGGCGAAGTTCGCCCTGTTCTCGCCTGAAGCACGGGCGATAGGTGTGTCGATAAACAACGGAGACTCGAATCCAGACACTTCATGCATCGCCAGCGTAAAGGATAGTGCAAGCAGGGCGCGTTCGGCTGCAGAGCAGGTGCCCGCACACGAGAATCCAGTCTTGTCGAACAATGCAAGCTGGTAGCTCTTTCCCAACTCGACATGGTCACATTTGTTGTCTTTCCAAACAAGGCCCTTGAAGAGCCGCTCAGTTTCGGATGCCATTAAGCGGCGCACTTCTTCGATGACTTCCCTCTCGACCTTGGCAAGGATATCGACCGCTCGACTGCCGAAATCAACCGCGTCACGGTCGTCTTCGAACTTTCCCTGTTTGCGCAGGGCTTCTTTGTATTCCTTGCGGGTTTTCTCGACGACGTTGAACGCCATCTCCTTCTTGCCCTTGTAGCTGCCGATATCTTGGTTGATATCTTTTATCTTCTTTTCGCATCTTTCGCGCTCTGCGAACATTGCCTTCACCTGGGGCGCGTTCGGGCAATTTGCAATGCGCCGCTCTACGTCCTCCAGCTCAGCTTCCGTCTCATCATGCGCTTGCTCTGTACCCTTCAGCGACATTACGATTTCGTCCCGTTCATTCGGGTAGCGTTTCACCCTGTCTACGAGTCCTCGAAGTTCGCTGCGCATGCCGGTGAGAATGTTGGAAGTTTCGCTCGATACGCGAAACCTTTCAAGAAGCTCCTTGATGTGCAGCTCTTCGTCTTCGTTAAGGGGACGGTTGCAGACCTCGCATTTATGCGCAATGAGCATTGATTCGAGGTAGTTATTATCGATTGCCGGCGGCAACTGCTTGTCTTTTTCCATTGAAGCAATCGCTTCGAGTGCGGATTTAGCGACCTCGTAGAATGAGAAGTCCACATACCGTTCTCGTGCGAAGCGGTAGTAGCGCCTGCGTGCAGCTTCGAGCGCAGTTTGCCTGTCGCCAAGGCGTCTCTTGAGAACGTCGCGTTGCTTTTCAAGCTCTTCGATGTCGGGGATTCCGCGTAGCTTTTCGTCAAGCTCTTCGATTGTCGTGTGAAGCGCCCGCGCATCCTCATCGGCTTTCTGCATCTTCTCAGAATAGATCTCGAATATCTTTTGGTACTTCTCAATTTTGTCTGTATAAATTGAAAGGTCCGGCATCGATTTGTTGAGGTTGCGCATCAGCGCTTTAACCGTAGCGTCCGTACGGGTTCTCATCCGTATCACGTCGTCGATTTGAGAGATCGAGTGAACGGCGGCCCTGATTGCATCTGCTCTCGTGCCTGAGAAATAGTTGCTTAGCTGCTCGCCGTCGAAGAAGAAGTACTCACGTATCGATTCGGGTAAAAGCCTATTGATGAAGGCGCTGGCATACTCGGGCGATACCACCTGACTCTTGCCGTTGGAGGGTATGCGAACCACGCTGAAATACTCTTCCGCCTTCTTTTCGATTACGCTTGTTGGGCCGGTAACCCTTACGGGCAGCTTGCGGTGTACGCGCACTAGCTCGTCGTCAACTTCCATCTCTATGGTCACGGAAACGTCTTCGATGAGAACGCCCGCATCCACCATTTCCAGGATGACGTCTTTGTTCAGGCGCGGTTCGCCCTTGCTTTTGTCCTCGGTTCCTAGATGCGGCTCGTTGCCGTAGAGACACCATGTGAAGGCGTTCAACAGGTTGGTCTTGCCGGTGCCGTTGTCGCCGACGATGACTTGCAGATCGTTTTCACCACGGTCGAACTCGAGAGTCAAGTCTCGATATTGCCTGTAATTCTTGATGGCGATAGACGAAAACCTCATTATCGGCCCTCTTCTTCTTTCGCATGCTCTTTGAGGATTCGCTCGTATTCTTTTGTGTACTGCTTGGCGCCGCTCATTTCGTGCATGATGATATCGTGCATGTACCCGAGCATGGCCTCATTGCCCTCGCAGGCTTTTTCAATCTTGTCCATGATTCGCTTGTTAAATGCCATAGAGTACCTCTAACCGCTTGTTAGTCTGCTGCAGTACTTCAACACTGTTTATTGCATTATCGGCCATTTCCGCCACTCGTTGTAGCTCTTTTTCGAACAATCGGGTCTCAAGTGCAAGGACTTCCGGATCATGAATCCGGCTCCAGTCCGGCTCTACGACAAAGTCGTAGATATACGCTTCTTCCTTGCCCTCGTAATATCGGATGACGCGTCCGATTCTCTGTATGTATTCGCGTGGGTTCGTGCTGTTCGCCAAAAGAATCGCAGTATCGGCCGCGGGAATATCGATTCCTTCATCGAGGCAGGATATCGCCACGAGTGCCTGATATCCGCCTTGTTTAAACTGTTCTATAAGGTATTCGCGCTCGCTCTTACCTCCGTATTCAGCTAGCTTACGCGTGCCTTGAGCCTGAGTGAAGGGATGCGCACTAATCCTGCGCTCGGCAAGCAAACGCAACGTTTCTTCTATTTGCTGGGGTGATGTGAAAATGAGTGTCTTGTCTACGTACTCTTCTTGTTCGATCAGATCGCAGAACGCCTCCATCTTCGACGCTGCGTTTTTGGTGATGTCAGCCCTCTTCATCATCAGACGTTCGACGAGATCCTTGGCGTCGTCATCATCAGAATGCGAGAGCTTCGATATTCGCTCGGTCAGCTGTATGTACTGTTCCATTTCCTCGTCGTCGAGGCACACGTAGAGGGGCGTGTACACGTACGGTGTCAGAAATGCGTGGTTCGTACCGGGCCTTATCGTCCTCTGCGCGTCCCTGATGCTGAATTCGAAAACCTCGTCGTTAAAATACCCCACGACTATGGCGGTTCCCTCTTCGTCGAACCATCTGCTTGGGGTGGCGCTCAGCCCAATGCGGTAATCGTATCTTTCAATGAGTGCGTACCGTTGCTTCCTCGCGCCGAGCCCGTGGACCTCATCTCCAATGAAACATATCTTGACAGACGAAGACAGGGTAGCGAACAGCTCCGTGAAGGCTTCCTTGCATGCCGTGGCATGGGTGACCATAACCAGCAACGTTGAATCCACTCCCGACCTAATTCGGGAAAGCGACCTCTTAATATTTGGCTCCCACGCTTTTCTACCGCCAGAGGAGCCATCTGCGAAGACAACTTGGTCGAATGTTACGCCAAGTGCGCTGAATTCCCCCTCCCATTGCCTCGCAAGCGTAATCTCGGGCGCCGCCACAATGCAGACGAAACGCTTCTCTGTCGCTTTAGCTATGTTAGCGCAAGCAATCGCGGTCCTTGTCTTACCAGTTCCGGTTGCCATCTCAAAAAGCATACGCCTACCGCAACGTTCCCATTTCTCAACGGCATCCGCCTGATATGGGAACAACGATATCGAGTCGACAGCCTCTTCGCGCTTTCGTTCTTTGACGTACTCCTTCAGCTTCACCGTTTCGCGCTTGAAGTTTTCGCCGAGACGCATGATATGGGCTTCAAATGCCTCGCTGGGATTGTAGACCTGCGCATATGCCCTTTCGCCGTTCCAGAATTCCTCGAACTTGGCTATATCGGAACACAGGAAGTCCGAATGCCCTTCGGTCCAGCTGTTGAAAACCTTGAATTCTTCGGCGTTGCTCAGCCAGCCCGAAGCAGTCTCGTTTATGGAGCCGCTAAATGTAACCGCATTTCCATCGGCGTCTCTCAGTATCCCCACTTTCTGATGGAACAGCGCGCCAGTCGTTTCGGAGTCTTCGTTGACAACGCACGCTATCTTCATCTCGAGCAGTCCGTTCGCGAGCATCCAACCCAACGCGCGGACGTGATTGTCTCGCAGGGTTTCGCCAAGATCATCGAGGTCGCGAATCATCGCTGATTCGATGTAAGCCTGAGGGTCTGACGTTGACTTTCTGATAGCTTCCAGATCGTCTGCTGAAAGGTTGGGGCTGACGATGAGACGCATATTTCCGCCGTTTTCTATAAGCCCCAGCACGCCGCGTGCGGCGAGTGCCAAACTGGTCGATGAAAAGAAGCCTGCTATCCTGTCGTAACCAACCGCCTCTTTAAGTGCGGGAATGTAAAACTCCTGCACCGGATCTTCCTTTAGCGTTTCGTACGCAGGCTTCAAGCTCAAATCGCGCAGGCTCAACCTCATCGCCTCACATTGTCTAGCGCCGCCTTTAGTTCTGATTTCCCATCGTTGCAGTTTTCTCGTAACAATTGGAATAAGGACATTATATTCGGAAGCCGTCTCTTTATGGTGCTCTCGGAAAGCATCTGAAGGTAATCCGAAACGGCTACAGTTCGGTCCTGAGCATCGAACAACACGTTTCGGATGACGGGGATCCTGAAAGCCAATTTCGCCATCATCTCGCGTTTTGCGTTGTCGTCTAGGCAATGGAATAACCCAGTAAAGGGGGCCTTGGAGCATCCCGCTTTACCGCCCTGGCGCTCTACTGACGCAATATCCAAGAGAGCTGCCAATTTCCCGTGATTCTCTCCGTATTTCTGATTCGCGCCATCGCTCTTTCTGTTATCGGGGTAGAGGTATATCCCGAGGTCCTTATATGTCAGGAATTCGTCCAGCGCATATAGCCAACCGGAAACATTCGCAGCATCGTCTATTTTGCTGAATTGAGGAATATTTTCAGGCGATATGGGCTCTTCGATTGAATGCAGCCT
This sequence comes from uncultured Eggerthellaceae bacterium, assembly GCA_946618265.1. The sequence continues at coordinate 30,422 of CAMOLA010000009.1, read as the reverse complement.
AATGATGCGGAAAACGTCTTCGACGCTAGCATCGTTGAGTATCGTGAAAAGCTTTCGCGCATCAGCCTCGCATGTTTCCGGGCAATTGATGCTCAGCCAAACGGTGTCGAGATGTTTGTCAAAATAATCCATCAGGATGCTTTCGGCTTCTCCGCCACCTCGCAGCGCCCGCCACGCCGCGCCCTGCACTTCGTCGCATTCCTTTGCGGGTTTCACCAGGGCGGGTCTCCCGTATCGGTACATCATGTTCTCGTCCTCGTATCTCAAATCGAAATACCGTTCTGCCAACTCGGGGAACGCCTCCTCGAAATCGAGCATTGACGCGTATGCGGAGCAGTAAGTTCCCTCGGTCTTGTGGTACGCCTGGTTGGCTTCGCAGAATTGCCGGAAAGACATCTTCTTGAAGAACTGCGGCTGATTGCACCAGCGCGCTATGTTCACATAGAGCGATCGCCACCGGCTCTTTTTGTACGATTCGTATCGCATGATATAAGGCAAGCAGCCAAACCGCATTAATATCTTTATGCGTTCGAAAGTATTCTCGATATCGCGCTCGTCCTGCGAGTCGAACGCGCACAGCACGTACAGTCGCGTACCGCGATCTGTATAGGAGCGCCACAGGGACAACCGCTTCTCTATCAGGTCACGGTCTTCGATATGGTCGAAAGCGAAAATGAAATCGCCGCAATAGCGCACGTGAGCAAGCTTCTCGGCGCGCTTTGCGTTAAGGAGCCTGACATCTAATCCCTGCCTGAATTGAAAGGGCTTCCCGGTCGCGATGAGCTCATCCAGTATTTCATCCCAACCTTGGCAAGCAAGGAAATTATCGTCCCACAGATAAATGCGCGGTCTATCTTCGTCGAGGAACTCGCTGATCGGGGAATGTTTGAATGCATGATCATATTTTTTGTTTACGCAAAAGCTGCATTTTCGGAAACATCCGCGAGTTGTAAATCCGATAGAGTAATCCAAATAGTCGGCGAACCATGCGCGGCTCCTACCGCTTTCGATCTTTTCTTCCACGTATTCCTTGTACAAATCGTAGTCAGGCATATGATGTTCGATGATGTCTGGAAGATCTTGTCCTCCGTCAGCGTAGAAGCCGGTTCCCCCGCAGTAAACGTTGTCCATTTCTGTAATGTATTCAGGAACGTTTGTGAAAGTGAAGACTCGAGATACGAACACGATGTCGTATTCCGGTATCTCATCGTAATCGCGAATGAGCGATACGTAGCATCCAAGTTCTTTACAATACCCGGAAATTTTCATCAATGCGAGATTGGGATGGCGAGTGCCGCCGTCTAATAGGTCAGCATCTATGATCCCGATAACAGAGTCGGGTTTGATGATGTCCGTATAATTGTTCACGCTGCTTCGCTGTTGCTCCCGAATATCCAAATTTGACTGCATGCGAATTATATCGATCTGCTGATCTGGCGGATTTGAAACTTACACCGAATCCATTAGTGGTTGTAAACATTCGATCAACGTAGCTTACCCCGTGAATCATCCGAGCGTTTGCGCTGTCGGGCATTCGCGATCAACTTGCGTTGTGCGTTTCGCTCCGCGCACATTGCGTCTCCAATTGCTTTATTGGCCGTTTTGGGGTCCTCGCATATCGTCGTTCTCTCTTTCAACGAAAGGGTTTCAGGCGAAATGAGGCATATGTCGACGCCGACGAGACCGCGCGTGTGATGCGCTCACAGTTCAGTCTGAAGGCAGGGTGGCAATACAGCTCAAAGGAGACGTACTATCTTGCTTGCTGCGAGCAAGCTGCCAAGCAGATCACCTGGGGGGGGAGGAATTCGCGATAGATGTTGCCTTTGCGCCCATGGACGATTTCGGTTTCTAAAGAATTACTTTTGTCAACCGAAAACCTGTGCAGTTTTTCGGTTGACAAAAGCCAGTAAAGCGAATGTGATTTTGCGAAATAGAGTAGGTGCCAACGAGGAGGTGGAAATTGAGGCTGATGATATGCGCAAACCTCGACGTAGGTGGACTGCCTGCTATCGATTTGGCTTCAAGCAAGGTCGCGAGGTGGCAAGGGGACAAGATCGAAGCTCTTGCTGTGGCGTTGAGTGATGCTAAAGCGCGAGGTGTTGATGCCTGCATAATGGCGGGCGGCCTGTTCGCTAAAGGCTTCATTGCCCAGAGCCTGCTCGTTGAGACGCTCGAGGAAGTGGGGTGTCATGATATTCCCGTGTACTACGTGCCGGTTGCCGGGGAGCTAGAAGATGCCGCCGATCGCATCCCAGAAGTCGAGGGCGTGACCACGATCGAGTACGTCGGAGAAAGCGGGCGCGAGATAATCTTTGAAGGGCTGGGTTTGTCGGTTCCCGTTGTGGAGGGTTCCGGCCTCGAGGATATTGTCGAGATCGCGCGACCGAACGGGCGCGTTGTCATAATGAGGAATGGAAACGATATCGGCGTGTCGCTGAACGACGGCCGTGAGTTCGTGCGCTTGGGCCCCCTCGGCCCCTCCGGCTTTGGGGAAAAGCTAAAGGGCGGATACTTGATCGTCGATTTCGAAGACAGCGGCGTCGTCGGCGAATGGGTGGAGGTGTCGGTTCATCCCTTCGTCGTACGTGAAGTGGAACTTGCCGGGCTGGAGAGCTCACGCGAATTGGTGACCACCGTCGGCGAGGCGGTCAAGGACGTGAACCGTGATGCCTGCCTGCGCATCGAGCTCCGGGGTCGTATCCCGCTGGACGTGTACATCAACACATCCGATCTGGCCGCGCAATTGGAACAGTACTTCTTCTACGTCGAGGTGGTGGACGGGTGCGCGCTCGACATAGACGTTGCGGATCTCGAGACGGACGTTTCCCTTCTTGCCGAGTTCGTGCGGCAAGCGAGCGGCGACGACTCCCTGAGCGAGACGGAGAAGACGCGCATCCTGCGCTGCGGCTGGAATGTGCTCAACGGGAAGGAGCTGGCGGAATGAAGCTTCTCGGATGCCATATCGACAATTTCGGCGCCTTCCACGACTACGACTTGACGTTCAACGACGGCCTTAACGTGATCATGCAGGCGAACGGTTGGGGCAAGACGACGCTCGCGGCCTTCGTCAAGGCCATGCTCTACGGATTCGAGGGCAAGCGCGTGCGTAACGTGGCCGAAAACGAGCGGCTGCGCTACAAGCCCTGGCAGGGAGGCAAGTATGGCGGATCGCTCGACTTCGAGGCTGGTGGTCGCGAATATCGGGTGCTGCGCACGTTCGGCGCGACGGGCGCGAAGGACACCTTCAAGATCGTGGACATCGACACGGGCAAGTCCGCCCTGTCGGAAACGGGCGAAGACGTGGGCGAATGGCTTTTCGGGCTCGACGCCAACGCCTTCCAGAAGAGCGTGTTCGTCGTGCAGAACGGGTTCGGGTTCGACGGGTCGACCGCGGGATTGAGAAACCGACTGAACTCGCTCGTGAACGAGGCCGACGACGTGGCCGGCTTCGAAAAGGCGCAGGCGAAACTCGAGGAACGGCGCAAGTTCTACAAGAAAATCGGGAACAGGGGCGCTATAGCCGACGTGTCCAAGGACATCGCAAAGCTCGTAGAAGAGGATGCGAAGGCCGACGGTCGCATCGCCGAGCTGCGCCGGATGGGGGCCGAGATCGCCGGCTACGCATCCTCGATCGCGACGATCGACGAGCGCATTGCCGAGGCTCAGGCGCTCGCTGAGAAAGACCAGGCGGCTGTGCAGCAGGAACAAGCGCTCCTGAAGGTGGGTGCCCAGCTGAGGCAAAGGCGCGACGACGCCAAGGCTGCCTACGATGAGGCGGCGTCGGATGGAGCCGGTAAGGTGCCGACCCCAGATGCGGTGAACGAGGTGCGGCAGAGCATCGCCGAGCACGCTCGGCTCGAGAAGGAGGCGGCCGAAGCTCAATCGGCGGCCAGGTCGGCTGCGGAAAGCAGGCGGGCCATCGCCGACAAGTACCCAAGCGGGATTCCGGGCCGGCAGACGCTCCTGGACATGCACGACAAGATCGCGAGTATAGCGTCGCAGGAGGCGGCCCTTGCCGCTTCGGAGCCCGACATCGACGAAGGCTTCGAGCGCCTGCGGGCCGTCGTAGCCGCCGACCCGGGCTTGGTCGAGCGCTCTGGCGAAGCGATGGCGAAGCTCGACGAGACCATAGCCGCGATAGCTGATGGGCACGGGGCGGAAAGTGAGCTTGCGAGCGCCCGGGCGCAATGGGGCGAGAAGCGGAAGCGCCTGGCGCGGTTGGCGGACGAGTCGAGGGAGAAGACGGCGGCCGTACCCGCCGACGCCGTCGAGCAGGCCGGGAGTCTGAGGAAAGACGCCCGCGACCTGCGGGAGGCGAGCGCTGGAATCACGAAGGCCGAAGCGCGTTGCGAGGCGCTGGAATCCCAACTCACCGAGGAGCGGGCTAAGCTCGATGCATTACCGGGAGGGCAATGCTCCGATGCCTCTGACGTAGAGGCGTTGGAAGCTGCCGCCGAAGCCGCGGGCAACGTTGCCGACATCGCGAACCGCGCGAGATCGAAAAGAGATGCGCAAGCGGCGAAGCTCCCCGCGCTGCAGCGGGAGATGGAAGCCGCGCAGGCAAAAGTCGACGAGCAACGCGTCGCGGCGGCTCAGGCCAAGCCCGGATCGCCCGCCCCCGCCATTGCATGTTTCGCTATCGCTGCAGTGGCGATAATCATCGGCGTGGCCATGGGGCCTGCAGGGCCGGCGTCGTTTGGGCTTTACGGGATGGGCGCGGCGCTTGCGATAGCGGGTGCGGTGCTGCTCTCGAAGCGCAAGCCCGCGGCTCCTGCGGAGCCAGATGCGGGCGCCTTGCGGGCAGCCGCCGACGCAAAAGAGGCCTATGAAAGTGCTAAGGCAGAGGTCGAACGGGCGGAAGGCGAGCTGGCCTCGGCGGAGGCCGATGCGCACGAAGCCGCAGCGAAGCTCGCCGCACTTGTGGGGAAGCTCTTCCCGGGCGAGGTGTTCGACGATGCCACGATAGCCGCCCAAGTTCCCGTATTGAAGCAAAGGATGACAGCCCGCGGCGTCCAGGAGAAGAAGGTTGCGAATGCGGGCGAGAAGTTAGATGCTGCGAATGCCGAGCTTGCGGAAGCGAGAAGGTGGGCCGACGCGATAGCCGCAAGGTACGCCGAAGTGCCGGGCGACGCTTACGACGAGAAAGCATCCGCCATGGAGGCGCGCGCAGCGGAGCTCGCCGCCCTCGAGAAAGATGCGGCAGGGGCCAAACAGCGCATGCTGGTCGCCATGGCCGAGGAAATGGGGGTGGACGCCGGGTCGGTCGACGGCAGGAGCATGCAAGCCTTCCTCACGACTCTCCAGCAGGAAGAGCCCCCCGAGGCGAGCAAGCTCGCAGCGAAGGCGCAAGCATCCAACGAGAAGGCCGGCGCCTACGCCTCCGAGCTCAACGGGCTTTTGGGGTCGTTTGGGCTGGCGGCCGTCGGCGTCGACGACCTTGCCGTGGGCGTAGAGCGGCTCGTGAAGGCCATCGACGCATATCGAGAGGGCGCCGCCCGAGCGCAGGCGGCCAAACAGAAGGCCTCGGCGCAGCAATCGGCGCTCGCCATCGCGAAGGCAGAAGTCTCGTCCTGGGCATCCAACGTAGGCGCTTTGGGAGCGGAGGCGCTCACGGACGAATGGTTCGCGGGCATCGACGCCGACATCGCGGCTGACGAGAAGGCTGCATGGGAGGAGAAGCGGGCGAAGGAGAAGGCTGAGGCAGCACAACGCGCCGCGTCAAACCTCCGCGCGCAGATGGGCTCGTTCTTTGCGGGCTACGGCGTCGAGAAACCCGAGGATATGGCTACAGAGCTCGACGCGCTCGCGAAGCGCGCGAGCGCGATTGCCGACCTGAAGAAGGCGGCGGAGCTGGCCGAGACGGAGCTGGCGTCTTGGCTCGCCGAGAACCGGCAAGTCGTGGGAGCGGCGTCGGCCAGGGTGAAGGATCCGCAAGCGCAGAGCGACGCCTCCCGTCAGCTGGGATTCCTTCGGCAGCAGCGCGACACCCTCATGAGCGACAAGGCGCAGCGCGAAGAGCAACGAAACGCAATCCTTGAATCGCTCGAGGGCAGGCTTGCAGTGCAGCAGGAGCTGGAGCTCCTCTCGAAGAAGAAGCAGGCGGCGACGGCGAACCTGTTCACGATACAGAAGACCTCCGAGCTGCTCCGGCGGGCGCGAGAAGGCCTCGACGGCCGCTACCTCGGCGACCTCGCCGACCGTTTCGGAGACTACGCCAACGCGTGGCTCGAGGGCGAGGAAATCGAAGCTGCGGTCGATTCCGACTTCGGCGTGGCCCTGTACGACGGCGACTCGGCGCACGACGTGGCGGGCTATTCCACGGGCTACCAGGACCTGCTCGACATCTGCTTCCGCATGGCTCTCATCGACACGGTGTTCCAGGCCGAACCGCCCTTCCTGATCATGGACGACCCGTTCACGAGCCTGGACGAGGAAAAGATCAGGCGGGCGTTCCTTCTGCTCGAGACGCTGGCATCGAGGTACCAGGTGATCTACTTCACCTGCCATCCCTCGCGCATGGAGGCCGGCGAAGCGGTGGAGGGCAACGCAGCGTTCGTATTGCCCGAGCAGCATGCCCGCCGCGAGCTTCCCCGCGCACGGGCGAAGCGCGAAGCCGAGGAGCGCGCTAAAGCGCAGGCCGAGCTCGTGGCATCGTACGTCGTAGCCCCGGTTACCGGAGGACGTGCGTCCATTGCGCCCGTCGGGCGGCGGAGCATAAGCAGTAACCTGTTCAACGTCGAGTTTGCTGTCGACGACGCGACGGGAACGCGCGACAACTCCTTCGAGGTGCACTTCATCGACGAGAAGGGCCGCGTGTTGTGCGACCGCCAGACCGTGGAAGTGATGGGCGGCCGGACCGTTCCCGACAAGGTGCGCTTCAGCCTGGCGACGCGCGACGACAGTGGCGACGCGTACGACATGATCATCCACGAGGACGGGCGCGAGCCGGCCGAGCTCGCTGCGCGTATACCGTACAAAGCGGAAGTATCGTTCGCGAGTGACGATTTCGGATTCTAAGTCGATTGGACGGCTGGAGGAAAGGATAGGCGATGGACCAAGAGCATGCTAAGGGCATCCCCCACTTGGAAGTCGACGAGCTCGACGCCAAGGCGGTCGAGCATTTCGGTGGGAAGATCGTCCGCAAGGACCTGACGTCCATGATGAAGCGCGGGGCGAACGTGCCCACATTCGTGCTCGAGTACCTGCTGGGCATGTACTGCGCAACCGACGACGAGGAGATGGTCGAGGAGGGCGTGGCTCGCATCCGCAAGATCCTGACCGAGAACTACGTGCGCGCCGACGAGTCCGAGACGATCAAGTCGAAGATCCGCGAGCTGGGGCAGTACACCATCATCGACAAGGTGCACGCCAAGCTGGACGAGTACAAGGACATCTACGTGGCAAGCTTCACGAACCTGGCCATCGAGCCGTTCGTGATGCCGGCGGAGTACGTGCGCGAGTACACCAAGATCCTGCAGGGCGGCGTGTGGTGCATCATGCGCATCGAGTACCTGCAGCCGGGCGACGAGGACGCAGACGCGCTGGCCGACATCTTCGACGACGAGCCGAAGAAGAAGCCCAAGAAGAAGGGCGGCAAGCGCGGGCCCGAGGACAGCCCGTTCCACGTGGTGAGCCTGAAGCCCATCCAGATGCCGAACCTGGACCTCGACGCGATGATCGCGCTGCGCAAGGAATTCACCACCAAGGAGTGGATGGACCTGCTGCTGCGGAGCTGCGGCTACGAGCCGGACGCCCTCACCGACAAGCGGAAGATGCACTTCATCGAGCGCATGGTGCCGCTGTGCGAGCGCAACTACAACCTGTGCGAGCTGGGGCCGCGCGGCACGGGCAAGAGCCACGTGTACAAGGAGATCTCGCCGTACTCCATCCTGCTCTCCGGTGGGCAGACCACCACGGCGAACCTGTTCGGGCGCATGAACGCGAGCATGCGCGCGGGGTCGATGGAGCGCGTGGGGCTCGTGGGCAACTGGGACTGCGTCACCTTCGACGAGGTGGCCGGCATGAACTTCAAGGACATGAACGCCATCCAGATCCTGAAGGACTACATGGCGTCCGGCTCGTTCGCACGCGGCAAGGACCAGCTGAACGCCGACGCGTCGATGGTCTTCGAGGGCAACATCAACGACACGGTGGCGAACGTCTTGAAGACCACGCACCTGTTCGATCCGTTCCCGCCCGAGTTCAACGACGACTCGGCGTTCTTCGACCGCATCCACTGTTACCTGCCCGGCTGGGAGGTCCCGAAGATGCGCAGCGACCTGCTGACGGACCACTACGGGCTGATCACCGACTGCCTCTCCGAGTTCTGCCGCGAGATGCGCAAGCGAGACTTCACGCACCTGATTGACCAGTACTTCCGCCTGAACAGCGACTTCAACAAGCGCGACGAGATCGGCGTGCGCAAGAACTTCAGCGGCCTGGCGAAGCTCCTCTTCCCCGACGGGGAAATGACCAAGGACGACGCCGCCATGCTGCTCGAGTACGCCATCGAGGGGCGCCGGCGCGTGAAGGAGCAGCTCAAGATCATGGCGGGCGTCGAGTTCATCGACGTGAACCTTGGCTACATCGACGCTGACAACCCCATGGAAGTGCGCGTGGTGCCCGTCCCCGAGCAGAGCAACGACACGCTCGTGCCTGACGGGACGCTGCTCCCCGGGCACGTGTTCGGCATCGGGCGGGCGCTCGACGGCGACTACGCCATCTACAAGCTGGAGAACAAGGCCGTGGCGGGCGACTTCAAATTCGAGACCGAGGGCCTGGGGTCGAACAAGCGCGTGAAGGACACGATGGAGGCGGCGTTCCGCTTCTTCGAGACGAACGCAGCGCGCGTGGCCGCCGGCATGCGCGTGCATGAGAAGGACTACTTGATGTTCTTCAACGACCTGCAGGGCAAGGGGCTTTCCGAGGAGGTGTCGCTCGCGGAGTTCGTGGGCCTGTGCTCGGCGGCGTGCAACCGCCCCGTCACGGCGTCGACGGTGATACCCGGCATCCTGCGCCTGTCCGGCACGATGGACGAGGTGCGCGGCCTTGCCGACATCATGCGCGTGGCCAAGAACGCCGGTGCGCGCAAGGTGCTGCTTCCCTTGAGCTGCATCAAGGACATACAAGACATCAGCCCTGAGCTGCTGAGCAGCGTGAGCCCCGACTTCTACCCCGAGGGCGACGCGGTGGCGGCGGCCCGCAAGGCGCTCGACATATAGCGGGAGGCGAACATGGACGCTGACGATTTGAAAGATGCGATGGCCGCGGCCGGGAAGGCTTTTGCCGACGGGCTCGCCGCCAACGAGGAGGCGAAGCGCGAGCGCGACATGGCGCGCGCCGTCGCGGAGCTGCGAAGCGACGCTTTGCGCCACGTGAAGGACGTCCTCGGCCGGGAGCGCCGGCTCAACCGCGACCGAGCTGTTTGGACGGTTGCGGATTACTGTTCGCGAGCGCGTGCGGACGCTCTCGACGAGCTGAAGAACGACAAGCGGATGCCGCGAACTATCAACTACCTGGAACGCTACAACGCTCTTCTGGGCATGGACGACCGCTCCGAGGTGCTGCGCAGGCTGGATCAGACCATCGAGAAGGCGGAGGCGATACTCGACGAGGTTGGCGAGATCGACGTCGACGCCGCCCTATCGGAAGCTGCCGCGGTGTTCGCCGAGAAGGTGCGCAAGCTCGACGGCATAACGATAGCTGCGGCCGAGGAACAGGTGGCCGACGAGACGGCCATGCCGCCCAAGACGCCTATCACCAAGAAGGCGGAATCGGACGAGGAGTTCGAGAAGGCGATAGAGGATGCCTTCACGGAGGCGTTCGGCGCCATTTCCGATATCGAGGAGCAGCAGGCGGTGCTCGTGGCCGACCAGGACGCCCGCATAGAGGCGCTTGCCTCGCAGGTCGAGGAGGCCATGCTGGCAGCCGAGAAGACGGCGAAGGCGGCATTGCGGGCCGGCGCGGAAGCCGTAGCCGGCAACGTGCTGGCGATTCCCGAGCGCCCGGCGTTCGACGGATCGGCCGTGCTCGCCGCAGAGCTCGATGTGGAGCAGGTGCAGGAGCTCGCCGCCGAGGTGCGAAAGTCATTCAAGACGTTCAAGCAGGTCGTGCAGGACAACGGCCTGTTCGCCGCGTTTGCGTCCGAGGGGACGTTCGGCGCCTGCAAGGGCTGGCGCTTCGGGTTCTGGTGGGATGACTTCCTCTACGACATGAGCGAGTTCGAAGGCGAGATTCCGGGGCGGGAGCCCGTACGCGATATTCCGAGTGATGTCGAGGAGGACGAAGGCGGCGACACCCTGGAGAAGAGCATCGAGCGCATGCGGGAGTTCAACCAGAAAAGGTACTTCGGGCTGCTCGACGACGACTTCGATGGGCACATCGAGGCGTTTTGGTATGGCTTCAAGAAGCTGATGGAAAGCGTCAACGGTCTGTACCGTATGAATCCGAGTGCGTTCAATCAGTATTGCAATGATCTGGCCGAAGATGCAAAGCAAGCGACGCTGGAAGCCGGTGCGGCTTCCATGGACGCGTATCAAGTCGACGAGTTCTGCAAGGCGGTCGAGGAGTTTGAGAAAGCATAGGCAGCTATGGGAATTGCGCTATCGAAATCACGTTATACCAAGGGCATGCAGTGTCCGAAAGACGCGCGCCGAGATGGCGTAGGGATAGCATGACGCATGTTCTGGCAAGCTCTGAATTATTAAAGCGAGAAACGGGGTTGAATGTGGCAACGATTGACGTGGACGGACTTCGCGATTATCTGTTCGAATATTGCGGATCCGCAATGGTGTCGGGATTTCCCGCGGCGATGCTCGATGTCGTCGACGTGGAGCGGGCGAGCGGCGAAGAGCTATGCCGCATGGCTGAACGGATGGGCGTCGATTTGCGGCGGTTTGTAGCATAAGGTAGGGGCATTGCAGGATAAGTGATTAAAGAGAGTGAATGGGAATGGAAGTTGAAGTAAGCTATGTGTGGCTAGAGCTAGAGGTCGACGGAAACAAGTATCTTGTTGGTGGCGTATCGTACATATATGAAGAAGATTTCCCGAAATGGTTCAGGGATGTCGATAAGGCCGATATTGACCTGTTTGGTTTCCTAGATTCCTCTATTGACGAGTACCTTATCGACGAGGACGAGGAACCGCCGGCGGTGTACAGAGATGACGACGGTGTCTGGATCGTAGACTTTCAGCCAGCTGAGGAAAAGCGCATTCCCCTTTTGCAAGAGCATGTTAAACGAGTTTTCTTCGAGTTCATCTTTTGCGACGAATGGGGCTCCGATGTGTACAACTTCGTGACAGGCGAATATAGCAGTTCAGAAGACCTCAAAGAGCATCCTCAAGAAAAGCTTCATGGCAATGATCTTGGATGGCTGATGGAATACGGGCTCGAGTAACCTTGAATGATTTTCGCGGAGTTAAACAAAACGAGTGTTGGGAGATGGCAGACAAATGTCGATTATCATATTACGCATAGAAAGGCACCTTGCGTGAGGCAAGGCTTGATAGACGCTATTGAAGAGGAGCAAAGGTGACGGTCGATGACTACGAAATCAGGGCAATTCTTAAAAGCATCGAGAATGCCTTTTGCGGAAAACTGCGTCCGCTTGAATTGGGCGGGTTGAGAGAATGCGGAGAGTTCGTTTCGGCTGAGTCGCTGCTAGAGGAATATGCCAAATCTCAGGGAAAGTCCTTGAAGGTATTTGCTAAGGAGCAGGGGCTTCTCGCTCCGTTTTTAACGGAATCATCAGTTCCGCGGCCAGACCTTCCGACTATCGAGAGGTGGAATAGGTCGCGCGGCGTTGCATCTATGGAAGAGTTGCACAAGTTGTATCCCGATCACGCCATGGTATTCGCCCGCGCCAGAATCGCAAGCACGTCAATGAAGGCGAAGCCGATAATGATTGATAGGAGCGAGGCGCTAAGGGTCGGTGACGTTGTTAACTGCAAAGTTGGTGCAACTGGGAGTGTGGGCTTTACGTTTAGCAAGGCGGGGTCGTTTTCGAATTGCCATTTGGGCTATGGCGGATTGGCAAACGCGCGATTCGATGATTACACGAGCTGGGACGTCCAGCGGATTCTAGTTGAAGCCAAGGAGCGCGATTGGGTTCCCGATCGGCAGGTTCACGCGATTGTCGCAGAACTGCCCAAGAATAAAGCCTCGTATGCAATTTCGTTGTCGGTATTTGCGGCGTTCGACGAAGATGCTTATCACGACTACTGGAACCAAAGAAAAGAAGAGTTTGATTTCACTCGCGAATGGGAGATTCAGCGCTCAGATTCGATGGCGCCGGACGAGCGCCATATCACTTATTTAGCTTTATAACAGTTATGCCGTTGGAAGGGACGTCATGGCTGACGACAACGCGTTGCGAAAGGCCATTTAGATGGTGCGTTCCTTAAGCATCGATGATTTCGGGCCTGACGAACCCAAGCGACGTCAAGAATGGCCGCTCATCGTCGAACGCCACTTGTACAATCGGCGCTGTGCTTGAGATCGAGCTTGAAGCACGCTCCTGGCTGATCTCCTGTGATTGCGGTTTGCGGAGCGGGAACCTCATTTTCCGCGCGCTATACTTACGCTATGCATTCAAACGAGCGCTTGGGGGTGTGCGTGATGAAGCGAATGGCTGCGCTGCTGGTTGCATTTATGGTTGCCATCTTGGCTTGGGGATGTTCGGGTTCGCAGGATGCTCGATCCGAGGAAGAGGCTGTGGATTCTTCCGCTGTGGCTAGCGTAGAAGATTCTTCGCAAGAAAGTACGGACGCGGGTTCTGAGGCAAGCCCGGATGCGAGTCTTTCGGCGAGCGCGCAAAGCAAGCCAGCACGTAATGGGTACGACGAAACGACGAATCACTCACTTGAGGTCGCGGGTCTTGCGTTCAGCGTGCCGTCGTGCTTCGAGGCTTCCGAGGACAGCAGCGATGACGGTTCGAAATTCTATTACGCTGAGAGTGGTTCCTCCGTCGTTATGTTGATGACGCAAGTCGCCGACTTCAAGGACTCGAAGCTTGATCGAGTGGATTTTGACGCTGCAAAGGACGATTTTGCCGAAGGGGTGAACGGATCATTTACTTCGTCCGAAGTGCTCGAATCGCGGGATTTCGAGCTCGCGGGCCTTTCTGCGCGACGCGTTTCGCTGTCCAGTCAGCTGCAGGGAGTCGACTTTTTAATCGATTACGTTTTCTTCTTCAATCAGGAGCGGGGCGAGATTGGTTTGGTCTCCTTCGGGCAGTCCGACAACTCGAGCTACGACTACTCGGCAGACATTGACAAAGTGATTGCTTCTGCAAAGCCAGCCGTGGACGAGGCGGCGCTCGCGAAGGAGCAAGCTCAAAAGACTCTTGGGGCCGTCAAGCTGGCTCAGAAGCGAGACGCGCTTGAGTATTCCAAGAAAGGCGTCGACCCGCTGAAGTTCGTGGAATGCGATAACCCTGACGTTAAGGTGAGTGTGCGCGGCACAATCGATCTGGCCAAGGTGGGTCAGCAAGAGGTCGTGTACGTCTTGACCCTCGACGGCGAGAGCGTCGAGCGTACGATGACGTTCAACGTGCGCGATACAAAGGCGCCGAAGATTAACTTCAAGAACAAGGCTCCGTCGGTCGAGCTCGACGGTTCATACGACCCCGAGGATAACGTGAAATGGGTTAAGGACCCAGTCGACGGCAAGCTCGAGCTGGTCGATGAAGTTCCTGATGAGATTGGCGATAAGGATGACGGCGAGGCCGTCTACGAGCGCGGATGGTACACAGTGGAAGGCAACGTTGACACCTCGACGCCCGGCTCGTACGACATCAAGGTCACGGCGTCCGATGTTTACGGCAACGTTGCCACGCGCACGTTCGCGGTGAAGGTGAAACAGCCTGAGGCTGTTGCGGGTGCTGCTGCTCCAGCTGCCGGCAACGAGCATACGTATATTGTGAATAGGAACAACGGCACGTTCCATATTCCCGGCTGCAGAGATGTCAATCGCATGAAGGAATCGAACAAGCAGGAGGTTAGGAAAACGCGCGAGGAGATGATGGCTGAAGGCTACCATCCCTGTGGCCATTGCAATCCGTAGTAGTTGATGACGGCGATTCTATCTGCGAAGCTTGTGCTTCAGGGCGTTTTACGAGAAGGGGTTCAGGCGTATCGGGCTAGTTAAGAGGGCGACGAGCCGAAAAGCGCTCCTCGCGATTACGGCTTGCACACCCCGCAGGGCTTGAAGCCCTTCGCTTCGAGGTCAGATCTCGTCGCTTCGACTACGCGCTTGTTCTTTTCCTTGATGGTGGGGACGGAGGCGCAGTCGGGGTGGTGGAACCGATGCGTGTTCACGTTGAGGACGTAGGTTTGGGCCCGCTCGTGCGCTGGCTGGGAAGTCGTCGATGAGGCCGTTGCCGCGCCGGCTGCGGCAGCTGCGCCGGCGTCCGCTGCGCCTTCGCGGCCGTCGGAATTGCGCGTTCCGTCGGCCCCGGCTGACGGCGAGTCCGGGGAGTCGCCCGTCGGCTTCGCGTCCGCGCCCGCCTGCCCGCTTTCGGCATACCGCTCGGTCATCGGGTCGCCGGCGCGGTTTTCTCCCGTGGCGTAGTCGATGACGACGCCCGGCTCGACGTTGTAGCACCAGACGCAGAAGGCGACGCCCGAGCCGTCGTCCTCGACCGATCTCGCCTCCATCAGCACGCCCGACGCCACGAGGTCGTCTCCCGCGTACATCGGCGTGACGCAGTAGAGCACGTGGTTCCCCGTGCGGTCGATGTAGGCGGCGACCCTTTCCTCGAAGGGGAGCATTCCTTGCGCGTTCATCGTCCGCGTGCCGGTGATGAGGTTGAGCGGGTTGTCGTTTTCGCCAGCCAGCGCAAAGGCGATCAGGTGGCAACGGTTGAACAGGTAGCGCCCGTCGATCCAGTCGTATTCCGAGAGCTGCCAGCCGCTCGGCTTGATCATGCCGATGCTGCGGCGCTTCCCCTGGGGCATCGTCTCGCGGCCGACGAGCGCGTACGCCTGCCCGCATCTCCCCAGCTCGTCGAGCTCGCTGTACGACTCGAAGGAGTCGCTGATCAGCTCTTCGTCGGTAAAGGCGGGCTGGTTGCCGTTGACCTCGACCGAAGGTTTGCCGGCATAGGCCGGGATGTCGGATAAGCTGACGGCGACGTCGTGGGTGCGCACGGCCGAAGATGGAGCGGCGACCTGTCTGCCCAAGTGCTGGCCGCCGATCTGCAGCGTCAAGGCGGCGGCCGCGCAGATTGCGATGAGCGCGACAACCACCACCGCCCAACGGCGGGGATGTCGGTTTGTGGATGTGTCGGGCTGGTTGGTTTCCATCGTTTTTTACTGCCATGTATCGAGCGGCGTGACGGTTGCTGGCGCTTGGATAGGCACTCGCTTGGATTCGGTCCTTTATTGCTCGGGGCTCACGCTGGCTTGATCCCCGCTTTCCCATTCTAAGGTATGTGCCCGAGGGGTGGTAGGTTGAGGACATTCTCCTAAAGTTCAGCGGTGATCGTCCTTCTGTTTGCGACAGCTGCTTATGAGGAGCGTCGATGATCGCCTTTTGAGAATGCTACTAATGCAGAATTCCGTCCTTGGTGCTATGCTGAGTGCCATGTAGCACAGCGGGGAAGGGGTGCAGAATGAACAAATGGAAGGGTGCCATATCGGCAATTATGCTCGTTATCGCAGTGGCGTTTTCGATGTCGCTGTCAGCGGTAGCATTTGCCGTCGAAGGCCAGGGGTCTTTGGTTTCGGGCATGGAGCAGGCTGGTGCGCCGGCGCAGGCGACAAGCATTTCTTCGGCATCAATGGTGTTGCCGAAGAGCGTTTATGACTACACGGGCAAGGCCGTAAAACCCGTTCCCACGATCAAAGTCGGGTCTGCCACGCTCAAGTACGGATCCGACTTCAAGCTAACGTACAAAGCCAACACCAAGGTGGGGACGGCAACGGTGACCGCGACAGGGCTGGTCGGCTATACGGGATCGATTTCGAAGACGTTCCGGATTGCATATCCCGTCTCGAAGGCTAAAGTCTCCAAGATCAAGGCGACGACGTACAACGGCAAGGCCCACAAGCCGAAGCTTAAGGTTAAGTATGGAAAGAAGACCCTCAAGAAGGGCCGCGATTACAAGCTTGCTTACAGCAACAATAAGAACGCCGGCAAGGCCAAAGTGTCCATCGTGGGCAAGGGGAACTACAACGGCACGAAGGTCGTGAAGTTCAAGATCGCGAAGGCGTCGCTTGGCAAGGCGAAGGTGGCAAGCATTTCCAAGAAGAAGTACACGGGCTCCAAGATCGCGCCAAAGCCAAAGGTCAAGTTGGCTGGCAAGAAGCTGAAGAAGGGCCGCGACTACAAGCTTTCGTACAGCAATAATAAAAAGGCTGGCACCGCGAAGATAAAGATTAAAGGCATCGGGAACTACAGGGGTTCGAAGACCGTCACCTTCAAGATATACAAGAAGGCCAAGAAGTCTTCGTCGGGCTCGTCGGGGTCGCGTGCGGTCGGCACAGTGTACTGGACGCCAAATGGGGAAGTGTATCACCTGTCGAGCGATTGCCCGACGCTCTCGAGGTCGCGGACCATTCTGAGCGGCAGCGTTAGCGATAGTGGAAGGAGCCGTTGCTGCAAGGTGTGCGGATAGGGCGTCTGCTCGGGATAATTGAAGGGAAACAGCTTTAGCGCGGATTGTTTGCCGGCGGCTCAGCGGCAGGCGTCCGCGCTTCCCCGTTTTGTGGCATGCTGGTTGTTGCTGCTGATTGTACCCAAGCTGCCGCTTTTTTCGTTAGTGCTTGCTGAAAGGATGTAAGGGCTGTAGTAGCTGGTGTAGTAAAGTGTTCGACATGATGCGTGGGCAGTTGTACGACATACTCGAGGGCGATTCGAAGGCGTCTGTCCAATATGGGCGCATCATGACCGTTTTCATCATCGCTTCGTTAATGCCGCTCTGCTTCTGGGAAGAAAGCTTTGCGCTTGACGTATTGGAATACGTTTGCGTCACCGTTTTTATTGTTGACTACCTGGCGCGCTGGTCGACGGCGGACTTGAAACTGGGGAGGGGAGCCGCGTCGTTTATCATCTACCCCTTCACGCCAATGGCGATTATCGATTTGGTGACGATCCTTCCAACGTTTCTTGCGCTTAATCAGGCGTGGAAGGCTCTTAGGGTGCTCAGGCTTTTACGCGCATTACGCGCGTTTAGGCTTATCCGCTATAGCAAAAGCGTCAATGCGCTCGTAGCTGCATTCAATCGCAAGCGAGGGCAGCTGCTAGTGGTGTTGGCGTTCGCTGCAATGTATGTGCTCCTTAGCGCGATGGTTATGTTCAATGTCGAGCACGAGACGTTTCCGAGGTTCTTTGATGCGGTCTATTGGTCTGTGGTGAGCTTGACTACGGTGGGTTATGGCGACCTTTATCCAGCGAGCGACGTTGGGCGTGGTATAGCCATGCTGTCCTCCCTTATAGGAATCGCAATCGTTGCGTTGCCAGCTAGCATTCTAACGGCAGGATTGCTGGAGGAAATCGGGGGTGGAGAGGGTGACGGCGTCGGACGCGGGTCCGATGAGGGTTCGCGCGAGCTCGATCAGCGTGCGTCGACCGACGAAGGCAAGTTGCGCTAAGTCGTTTGGGGAGTCGGGTTGATCGCGCGATTTCCGAAATGGGCTTAGCGAGCTGGTTGTCTGGCTTGGAGCGCTCGAGTTCGCGTGCGTGAGATATCTGTTTGCGGATGCGTTTTGCAGAGTGGGATCTCGTGCGTATGGGCAGCTGCAAGTGGGTGCGTTTCGCAGGGCAGCGTTGCGGCCTTTGTACGGAATTGTTGGTGTCAGGCTTATTTATCCACTGATAAGAAAGCTTGCCATTCATGAGACTGTTTATATTAACGATTTGGACTTGCGTTTCGTTGGCGTGGAGGTGGATTTTAGACCTTACGAGTTGAGGTTTATCAGGTGCAATGGCGGCAAGGGAGCGTAGGCAAAGCGGTAAGGAGATGGCAGAGCGACATCGACCAGCCCATATCAAGTGAGAACAAAGACGCCAGGCGAATCAAAATTGACAGGATCTTCCTTACGAAGCGTAAATGGTGATCGCGGGTGGCCGACCGGGCGCAACGCCATGCATGCTCTCTTTCCCGTCGTAAGCGGAATGGTGATGGGTTTAACGCCAAGAAAGAGTTGTTGGCGTTCTTATGCGGTTCCCCCAGGCTTGGCCGCTATCTCAGCGGCTTGGCCTATTGTGGCTCGAGCGAGGGTCAAAGTTGCCGCGGGGCGAATCGCGGCGGTCGAGCGGGCTCAAAAAACAGTTGAGCTCAAAAGTTATTGCAGGGCGCGATGCCTGATGCGGATTGCCATAAACGGATGCTTTATTTCTGGTAGTAAAATGACCTCATTAACGCATACTACAAATGAGGTGGACGTTATGGCCGAGACTCTAGTTAAGATAGTTAGCAACCCGTATGAGAGGTCGATGGTCTTCCAGCGATGGGATAACGGCTGGGTGCCGATAACCTACGAGACCAATCCCAATAGTCGCTTGTTGAACGACGAGTTGGCTCGCGGGTTCTTTCCGTTCAAGGCCAAGGAGATCGTCGACGTAATTCTGAACGAGTATCGAACCGGTAATGCTCCCATCAGAATAGTGTTCGAAGGCGCAGATGACGAGTATTTGGAGCTTGCAGCCGTATGCGAAACAGAGGCGTATGCTGACAAGGTCGTTTTAGAGCGCGACGGGCGCAGCCTCCCAAATGCGAGGGATGTGTTGCCCGCAATTGTTGAGGTTTTCCGATACATTCGTCCGCTTGTCGACGAGTGTGTTTTCAAAGACGAGCGCATTGTTGCTGACCTCGAGAAGTTTTACGACGTGTCAAGCGATGTCATTCCAATCTGCGTTTTGGGAAACTGCAGTGCGGGTAAATCGACGTTTATAAATGCCCTTATTGGATGCGAGCTGCTTCCGAGCGGCGATGAGCCGGTTACTGCCAAGGTGTATCAGATAGCGCGGTCTTCCTATGCGGATAAAGGCACGATAAAGTTCCAGTATCTCGAAGAAGGCGTTACGTTAGAGTTTGGCGAAAACGGGCTTGTCGCAAACGGAATTCCCGGTGGGAGCGCTTTGGATCTGAGAGTTGCAGAAGCGTTGTCTGGGCTGGAAGAGCCTGGTCTTGTTACGAGCATGAATCGGGTGCTCGAGGCCGTAAACAGTTTCCGTGATCCCGATGGCGGGACTGCTATATCCGACAAAATTGACGTTAACGTCCCCTTCTGCAAATCCAACAAATGGGGTCAAGGTAGAGAGTTTGTAATTCTCGATACTCCTGGGTCGAACACCGTTTCGAACGCTGATCATCTCAGGGTTCTCAAAGATGCCATGACGGGGCTGTCTAATGGATTGCCAGTTTATGTAGCGACATATGATTCGCTCGATAGCAAAGATAACGTCGAGCTCTACGGTGAAATATCGCAAATCGAGGCAATTGATGAGCGCTTTGCGATGGTGATTGTAAACAAAGCCGATGCAGCTGCGTTGCCTGCAAAGGGTTTTGACGACGACGACATTAAGAAGACGATGGCTATGGGTGTCCCACGCAACCTTTATGCCCAGGGCATCTACTTTGTTTCTTCCATACTGGGGCTTGGGTCGAAAACGAAAGGCGTGTTTGCGAGCGATTACTACGCCGAAAGGTTCGAAGACCAAGAGCGCAAGTATACAAACCCAGAAAGCCGTTTTTACAAGACGCTCTATCGCTATAATATCCTGCCTGGTCAAATATGGGATAGAACGGTACGGGAATCCGAGGCGTGCGACGATCTCCTGTATGCAAACAGTGGTCTTTACTGTGTTGAACGCGAGATTGAGCTATTTGCGGAAAAGTACGCGGCTTATAACAAGTGTCACCAATCCGAGGCTCTGTTCAAGGGCATTACCGAGGCGACGATTGCTGAGATTGAGGCTGCAAAAGTGCGCCGTGAGTTTTCGAAGAAGGCGCGCGAGGAAGCTCTTGATAGGGATAAGGCTGAGCTTGTCCGCAGCCTAGAAGAGTCGTGTGCGGTGATTGAAAGCGATGCGGTTTCCTCTTATTCTGCCGCTGTTGAGGTGGACTTTGATCCCGATAAGTGGTCCGTAGAATATGGCGATTTGGCTGGTCTGGAAGCGACTCTTGTTCGAGATATGCGTGAACTTGACGATTACGATGGCTATGTGGCTGATGCCGAAAATGCCCGCAAAGCAATCGGCGATGATTTCTTCAATGACATTTCCGATGCCTTCAATACCAACAGCGCTAATACCCTTGGTAGGGCGTTCACAAGGCTTGCGGGCAACATCGGCAGGTGGAAGGATAAGCAGGTTTCGGTGCTTGAGGCCGAACAGCAAGCTGATAGCAACGCTTCGGACAAGTTGCTCGAAGGTGTCCGCGAAGACTTCGAAGGAGCGATTGCTTCGATGTCGAAGGATGTAGACGAGGCTTCGCAGTCGTATTGGGGTGCGCGTGCGGAGGCTGCGAGAGATTCCCTTCGTCAACTTGCAACTACGAACGCCGTGCTCTTGAAGGAGAAGCGAGACGAGCTCGCCAGAATTATCATCCAGTACCCTCCTTTGGAGCTGGCAAGCGAAACGGACGACATCTTCGTCAAATCGGAGCTCGAAAAGGGTTTCAGGTTATGGAATCTCGTGATTGTCGAATCCTCGAGGCTTAATCTGGGCAAGCTCAGGAACGTGTACAATTCCGAAATCAAGCGTGCCCTTAAAGAAGTGATGGTGACCGTTAAGGCGAACCACGAAATCAGCTTCAAGAATTGGTTGCAAGACTTGCTCGGGCAAATTGTGGGCAATATCACCGATTACAACCCAGTGTTGCATAACCATGTCGAAATCATACGCGAGGATACCGAACGGATAAATGACTTGACCGAAAAGCTTGTAATCATAGAGCTTTGCAGCAATACCGTTTCGCAGATGCTTAGCTGGAGGGAATAGAATCCATGGGAATCAAGGACGCGATCATCAAAGGTGCTAAAAAGGCTGGCGACGCCGTTGCTAGGGTCTCCCAGCTGAGCCCCGAGCAGCTCGAGAGCGTGTGGGAGGCTAGGGAGGCCTACCTCGAAGGTAAGCCTGAGATGGACGATCCTGCGGCCGTTGAGCGGACGGAACGGTTGCTCGCAGCGTGCGCCGTGGAGATATTCAACGCGCAGCTTCCCGAGATAAAAGAGCGGTATGCACCCGTAAATCCATCGTGTGAGTACGAGGGCGGTTTCAACCCCGGGAACAACGTCAGGTTCATGCGTATCGGAAAGTGGGTTGTGGACCCCGAAGAGAATAGTCTCGAGAAGCTCGTGAACGTATACGATGTCGTTTCGCGGGAGTACTGCAATATTGCCCTAATTTTCTACCGTACGCATTCTTCGGTAGATGCGTTTATTGGAGTGATGAACGCTAAGAATTCGAATTCGAACGAGGACGTTGATAGCCTTAAGAAACGAATCATGCAGGCCTTAAAGGGTAATTTCCCCGGTTCGGAGGTCGTCGACTGGGATGAGGATCCGCTCGATGAGCTCACCAATCACAAATGCTCTGTTGCCGCCGTATCAAATGTGCCTGCCGAAAAATCGGAACGTTTTACCAGTCAGACGATAGAAAAAGTACTTGATGGCGTAGTGCCCGAAGCGGGCAAGCCATATGCAATCGTGCTTCTTGCTTCGCCGATTCGGGATGTTGCGGAGCGCAAGATGCGTTTGGCGGAATTGCATACTTCTCTCGCTCCTTACGCCAGCTGGCAAACGGGTTACACGTACAGCGATAGCGCATCGGTCATGGCGGGCGCCACCGTTGGAGTTAACGCAGGGGTGAGTGCGGGCGTGCAAAATGGCACCAACACCAGCATCGCGAACAATGCCAGCGTTGCTGACCAAACAAGCGATGCCCAAACGCAGCAAAGCAGCGATGCCATTTCCGATGCGGAAACGCATATGGAACAGACGGGAGAAGGAAGAACGCGGTCCACTCAAGAGGGGTCTTCCGAGCAGGTGCAGGCAGGGTTTTCACTGACGGAAAACGTGAGCCATTCTGTTGGAACTAACGCTAGCGCGAACGTGGGGGTGCCGGGTGCAAACGCGACGGCGGGGGTGTCGTCCGAAACGACATTGGGGATGAGCGCCCAGGAAAGCATATCGAGGGCGAAGACCACCACGCATTCGACGTCCGATGCCCTTTCGACATCGAAGGCCGTTGCGGATACGGTCGGAAGAACGGTGTCCAAAACAACGGGCGAAGCTGTGACTAAAACACTTGGCCGGGCGGTTACGCGTGGCGTAGCCAGGACTGCGGGAGCTTTTAGATCTACGAGCCTCGGAGGTAACATTGGTGCGAGTTTTGCCAGGACATCAAGCGTAACGGCAACGATCGGGAAAAACGAGACTATCACCCAAACGTTTAGTAACTATGCCGTCAAGCATGCTCTGGAAGTTCTCGAAAGCCAAATGGAGCGATACGACCTTGCGTCTGCGCTCGGAATGTGGGATTTTGCGGCTTATTTCATCGGCGAAGACCATGAAGTGGTGGGGAATGCCGCCAATTCGTATCTTGCGCTGACCCAAGGCGAGGAATCTCATATGTCGTTTGCGGCCGTGAATCTTTGGAGAGGGGACATGGCTGACGCCCAATGGGAAAGCAGGTCCGCTAAAGCTATTTGCGAATACCTGCATGATTTGCGGCATCCAATATTCGGGCTCGTCGAAGGGCTAATCGAGCGCGAGCCTGAAAGTGCTGCTTTTCCTGTGTTGACGAGTGCAACGACGGCGCTGTCGGGTAAAGAGCTCGCTTACTCTCTCAACTTTCCCAGGAAATCTGTGCCTGGTTTGCCGGTCATAGAATGTGTCGGATTTGGCAGGAGCGTATCTCGATTCGTCGATTTCGTTGAAGACGATGGGTCAATTGATCTGGGTCGCGTTTTCCACATGCACCAAGAAGAGCCGGCGCGCGTGTTTCTTTCAAGGCGCTCTCTTGCTTCTCATGTGTTTGTGACTGGCAGCACGGGCACGGGCAAGACGAATACGGTATGCAGGATCATCGACCAGGCTATGTCCTCCGATGTGGGGTTCCTCGTCATCGAACCTGCCAAAGGGGAGTACAAGGACGTGTACGGCGGAGAAGATGGCGTTGCCGTGTACGCGACTAATCCCAATGTTGCGCCGCTCCTTAAAATCAATCCATTCAGTTTCCCCGAGGGCGTGCACGTGCTCGAGCATCTGGATAGGCTCATCGAGGTCTTCAATGTTTGCTGGCCTATGTACGCGGCGATGCCAGCGGTTCTCAAAGACGCCGTAGAGAGATCGTACGTTGATTGCGGATGGGATCTGATCGAGTCCACGAACCGTTATGGCGAGGGGCTTTACCCCTGCTTTGCAGATGTGGCTAAGAACGTGCGCGCTATTCTTGACGAGAGCGAGTACGATGCGGAGAACAAAGGCGCATATAAAGGATCGCTCCTTACTCGACTGAAGTCACTTACCAACGGCATTAATGGCATGGTCTTCGCAGATGATGAGGTTTCTGCAGAGGATCTGTTTGATTCCAGGGCTATTATCGATTTAAGCAGAGTTGGTTCACTTGAGACGAAGTCGCTGATTATGGGCTTGCTTGTTCTCAAGCTGCAAGAGCACCGCATGGTAACGTCGCGCGGTGCCAATCTTCCGCTCAAGCACCTGACAATCCTTGAGGAAGCGCATAATCTACTCAAGCGAGCATCTAGCGTCCAGCAAGGCGAAGGCGGCAACCTTATGGGGAAGAGCGTCGAGATGATCTCGAATGCCATTGCCGAAATGCGTACCTACGGTGAGGGCTTCGTCATTGCCGATCAGGCTCCTGGGTTACTCGATATGGCGGCCATTAGGAATACGAATACCAAGATCATCATGCGGCTTCCTGACTTGTCGGATCGTGAACTTGCCGGTCGTGCTGCGGGCCTGAACGATTCGCAGATAGTCGAGCTAGCTCGGCTTCCTAAAGGCGTTGCCGCTGTTTATCAGAATGACTGGATTGAACCGGTGTTATGCAAGGTGGGGAAAGCCGAGGAGGGCCGCAGATTTGAGTATGTGCGGGCTACTTCGGCTTCCTCCGAACGCGATGAAGGCGATACGCGTAGGGCGCTAGCCGTTGCGAGTGCTCTTGCTAGGTGCGAGCGCCTGTCTGGATCGGCGACTCTCGACGAGTTGCGTGAGGCTTTGAGTCAACTTGGCTTGTCGGCATCGTTGCGAGTGTCTGCTCTCAAGATGCTCGAAAATCCGCCGGAAGAACCTAGGATGACTAAGCTGGCCCCATTGATGGCAGCCCTGTTCCCCGAAGTTAGCGAGGCGGCTTTGCGAGCCATTGAGCGCACGAGTGAGGTGTCCGAATGGACGAAGGCGGTCGAATCTGCGGTAAAGAGGACGGTTGGCTCGGATTTGGAAGACGTTGTTCGTAGGACTATCGTGCAAGGCTGTATCCAGAATTGCGTGCTCAACGAGCTCCACAATGATGCCGCATTCAAAGACTGGTACCTTAGAGGGGGGATGAAGTGAGATGGGCTTTGATGTAACGCGTTCCAGAGGGACGGATGTTTCAGAGTCCGCCTTTCGCAACGATGATATAAGTTTTGACCCCGACAAGCTAGCCAAGCAAAACGATGCTGGGCCGGCTGATCATACCGAGACTCGCGATTACGACCCCGAGAAACTTGCTGTTTCGGTCGGTGATGCGTCAGATGCGCGCGCAGGTGATGCCGGCGAGAGTCCAGTGCGACGTGAAGTGTCCGCAGGCGGAGATGAGTTGAACATCGAGTCGCGTCATATTTACCTACATACTCGCAATGAGTCTCTGGAAGGTGATTGTCATCCGATCACTGGGGTGCCGTTTGAAAGAAAGACTGTATATCTGGAAAATGGTGATGCGGTAGAAGGCGTGTTTCCAGTTTTTGATTCTGCGTATGATGCAAAAATCGGTCCCGAATTATACAAGAGCAGCAACCATATCCAATTTAAGGAATGCAATCGTCAATTGCTCGATGCTATTGAAGGAGACCCAGATCTTCGGGCAAGGTTTACCTCCGATCAAATTAAGCAAATCGAGGAAGGCGTAAAAGCTGGCACCGCGCCGGATGGATTCGTATGGCACCACAACGAGGAGTTGGGCGTTATGCAACTCGTTGATTTTGAAACTCATATGAATACGGGGCATACTGGCGGTAGGTCCATTTGGGCGGAGCATATCGCGGAGATGGGGGAGTAGAATGACCGTAATGTGGAATTACGTGAAGCCGCTCAAATCCGATAGGGCTGTGGCTTCGTTCTGCAACGAAAAAGGCGTTCGACTGCCTAGCGAGTTGATTGCTTTTTTGGAGGCTCACAATGGTGGGCGGCCGTCGGAGAAAGCTTTCGACACCGATTTGGAATCTGGATACGTTTTCAATTCGCTGCTCTCGTACAACGAGGGAGATCCTTATGACATACACGGTGTGTATTCGGACTTCTATGCCGATTCGGGGCTCTATCCTGTTGCGATTGAGGCGGCGGGCAACATGATTTGCTTAGATTTGCGCAAAGGCGGATTTGTGCTTCACAACCATGAGACGGATGGTTTGGAGAGGGTTGTTGCCGCCTCGTGTGATACCTTTGCCGAACTTGAGCAGCTGATGCGGGCGTAACCGTAGTGTTTAAGTCAACGGAGTCTTAACGTTCTGGTGATGCGGCCGGTTTCGAGCCCTATGCTACCTGGTCTCCGGCGCATAGGGCTCGTCGTTTTCGTCTTCTTCGTCGTCCTCGCTCATCGGCAGGACATAAATCGCATCTTCGTCAGCTAAGAGCATGATTGGATCGTTGTAGAGGCGATTCACGCTTTCGATATTGTCTATGAATGGTCGTACGTCACTTGAGCGGGCGTCGGTCAGTTGGCGCATCATCCCTTGTTTGACGCTCTTGCTGAACTCCCCAATGCCTTTGCTTGCGTCTTGTAGAGTTTCGTCTATGGGCGTAAGGTCGCCGATGGGCGTCTTTTCGATTGCTTTGCCGAGAAATCCTATAGCTCCCGAAAGACCGCCAAGCGCTATTGCTCGCACTGAGCTGTCGGCATCTCCCTCGATGAGGTTGTAGGCGTCGGTGTAGAGCTTTCGATACTCTATCGACATATCGTCAATGTCTTCAATGAGGCTCTTGAGGTAATTCGAGTCGAATGTTTGCGCAAGCATGACTTCGAGGAATGAGGAAAACGAGTACAGGTAGACGGCGAGCCTGTACTCTTCGAGTTCTGAGCGTATCGCTGCGGTCTTGTCTCTTACGTCCTTGTCGATGTGCAGCAGGTTCTTCTTATTCAGCTTCCCTTTGATTTCGGCCCGATGAAGCTTGACGGCTTCGAGCGCATCTTTCCGTATGTCTGTTACTTGCTTGAGTTTCGCGTTTACGAATCTTTGGTTATCCCAGTTGTATTGGTAGCTGTTGAGCGTGTCTGAAAGTGTTTCCAAGTTGGCCCGTTGCTTGGCCTTGTCTTTGTTTTTGAGGTATTCAAACATTTCCAGCTGCGTTTCCTGGATGTCGTCGAGCTTCTTGTTGATTTCCATAAGGGCCGCAGCCATAAAGAGTGCCGTCGGGTCATATGGCATCTTGGCAATAGAGTCTAAAGTTTGAGATTGCACTTCGTGGAGGCGAGCCTGTCCAAAACCTTTTGACGGATCGCGGAACGATCCCATGAGCCCAGAGCCGTCGTTGAATGATTGCAGCTTGGCGACGTCAAACGGATTTCCCTGCGCATCTGTTGCTGTAAGCAAGTTGTCGGGGATGCTAACGGTTCCTTTTATTGTGCGGAAGGCTTCGGGAATCGACGCGAATGCCGTACCGAGAGACGCGATTTCGCCGAGGGGAATTCTGGTCGCATCCCTGAGGTTGAGGCCGACCGAGATTTCGGTTGCTTCTGGCGATAGGTCGATGGTTGTCGATGCAGCCATTTCGGCAATAGCTTTTTGGCGCGATTCTTCTTGCTGGCTGTATTCGGCGGGTAGCCCGCTTTCTTCTTGTTTGGCCATCGTCAATCCTCACTTTGTTTTAAGACTCATAACCAGATTAACCCATACTGCACGTTGCAATCATGGTAATTGCAACGGTGGTGAATGTGTTTCGTGACGAAGCGGGGGGCAAGTTGCTGCCCCAGAGAGCAACGTCATGCGTTCTGCCGATTACGTGCTGGCTCCCACCATATGCACAGCTCAACAGCCATGTCAAACGATTATCTGTGCAAGTTATTATCCTTGCCCTTTAATACACTTGCCATGAGCACTCGAGGCGCGGCGCGTCGCGGGGCTCAAGTGAGAGGGACGATAAGGGAAAGGACGACGGCTATGCGTGTTAAGAGAATCAGCGTGTATTTGCTCGTGACGACTTTGTTGGCGATGAGCGCTGCTGGCATTGTGGCATGCGGATCGGCTGATAATGCCGGTTCGGGTAGTGGGGCGGGGTCCGCGGCGAGCCAAGAAGCCACGCCCGAAGGCGGCATCCCCAAAGAGGACGTTGTCGGCGTATGGCATGTTTTCGAATCGAGCGCCGCTGACTACAAGGTGATGGAAGACGCAGGCATGTTCTTCGTCTTCCAGTTTGACGACGATGGAACGTTCACGAACTCGATTATCATTCGGGATGCGTCGCTCGACCGCGTGGGAACGTACGAGATTCGCGACGGCAAGATTTACGTCAACTTGCCCGAGCTGGAGAAATCCGAATCGAAAGACGAGAATGCTGCTATTAAATCCCTCTCTGCAGACGCGATAGAAAACGCCGAGCTGACACTTGAGGACGGCATCCTGACGACCAACCAGTTTGCTGACGACGGCACGACGATCAAAGCCGAGAAGATGACCGACAAGGAGTATGAGAAGCTGAAGAAAAAGGCAGCTTCGATGGGGCCGAAGGACGTGAAGGTTGGCAAGGAGATCAAGGGTGATTTCTATACGTTCACGGTTGATTCGCTCGAGTTCGTCGACGAAGTGTATCCCTCGGATACGTCGGGTTACTTCCGGTACTACCAGCATCAAGACGGGAAATCCTATCTGACGGCGATGGTCTCGTACACCAATACGGGCAAAGAATATGCGATGCCGTGCTATGCGACAGAAGCGACGTTTACCGTTGGCGGTAACAAGTACGAAGCTTCGATCGAGATTGATGGCGGAGCGAATTTCTCGGCTGCTTACGAGGTCGCTGCGCAGGATACGGCGAAGATGGTCATCTGCGCGGCTGTTCCCGACAAGGTCAAGGATTCAGGCGACGTGAAACTCACTTGGAGCATTCCCAAGGATGTCGGCATGATGCAGACTTACCATTCCTACTCGTCGAGCAATGACGAGTACGTTGTGACCATGTAATTCAAGTGCGATGAGGGCGCGTTGCGATTCCGGATGCACGTTGTTCCAGGGTCGGGCGCGCCCGTTTGCATTGTTGGGCGAAGGCGGCGGTTTCCGGATGCGCGGTTCGCGCCGTGGCGAGTAGGGGGAGAGATTATGGGTCGTATAAAGCTGGTTGCTTGTCTGGTGGTCGCGCTGGTGGCTGCAGTGCTTGTTGGCTGTAGCGGGGCTGCACAGGTGGAGAGTTCTGCTTCCGCAAGTAGCAGCTCGGCTGCGCAAAGTGCGCCGAGCGTTTCGGCCGACGATGTTCAGCTCATGGCCGAGACATGGGTGGTTGGCGGCCTTTACTACAAAGACAAGCTTTACGACGTGAGCGACGAAGAGTCGCTCGAAAACCTGTACGACACGACGATGCTGACGCTCAACGACGACGGGACGTTCGTGTACCTGCGCCTGTACGGAGACCGCGGAAGCTGGTCGCGGAAGAGCCCGGACGACGACACGCAGTTTCTCCTGAAGGTCGAATCAAGCTTCAGGATGAGCATGGAAAAGGGTAGCTTCGTCGAAAAGGAAATTGATCCTTCCCAGAAGGTGTATCTCCTTACGCGTTTGGACGAGAACACCGCGTCGTTCGTCGAATACGATGAGTCGACAGGAAAGGCGGTCGAGGGCGATAATCCACTTGTTTTCGTAAAGCAAGGATGCGAGAGCGCCTACATTGCGAAGAACAAGACGCCGATTAGCAAGAAGGCGTCTGGCGAAAGCGCTGCGAGCGGGTCATCGGCAAGCGCTTCGGCTACGAGCGGGTCGTCCGCGAGTGGCTCGTCGGCGGCCGACGACTCCGGCAAGAAGACGTCTTCGGCAAAGTCGACGGAGTCGACCAATCGGAACAAGTCTACCGATGAGGACGATGATTTCGAGATCGTCGAGTCAGGGTACGACGATGCGAACGGCAAAGGCTACAAAGGCTCGGACGGAAATTATTACTTCAAAGATAATGATGGGTCGGTTATGGCGACCGACGGGAAGGGTAACGGAGTCAAGGACGTCGACGGTGACGGCGAGGCCGACTACTACACCACCGACAGCGGCCAAACCTGGCACAGCATGTAGGTGAGGAGCGCCCGCCTGCGAGCGTGGGTTTCCGTAGCGCTCGTTGCGTTTTGTGGGACGCGTCCAGAACCGTCGATTCGGTGCTCGGGCGTCGCCTGCACCCTCGGAAACGCGTCCATAACCGCCGATCTCGCGCGGCGCCGTCGTCCGCACCCCTGGAAACGCGTCCAGAACCGTCGATCCGACGTCGCTGTTGCATGGGATTTACGCTTCTGGACGCGTTTTGCGGGGTGGCGTTTGGAGGCGGATTGCGTTTCCCCAGCTCAGGAGCTTGCGAAAAGTTCCGCCTCGTCCGAAACCGTCGATCCGGCGCACGAGCGTCGCCCGCACCCCCGAAAACGCGTCCTGAACCGTCGATCTTGCGCACAACCCCGCCCGTGCTGCGTGGGATTTGCGGTTCTGGACGCGATTCGGGGATGGCTTCGGATGGAGGTTCGAGTGGTTGCCTCGTTTCGCAATGAAAACGAACAAATGTGCTATAATAGCAGGAAAAGCTACTTGACTTGCTAGGAGTTTCTGCTATGATCGTAAATGACAGAGCCGGGGGCACCTCTCATGGAAGTGGCAACGCCCCGGCCCATTTGTTTTCCGCAGCTACCGTTCTCACTCCGTCCGAATTGCTGGATCGCTTGGCCGAAAAGGGCGTAGTCGTGGACGATTCCGAGATTGGCGCGCGCCTCGTGTCCACCATCGGGTATCGTCATATTGTTCGATATGTCCCAGCGCTAAAGCGCGTTTACGCAAAGCCGACCGTGTCTCTGCTGGCCAATGCCGTGCATTCAGATTCGCTTTTCCAGAATCTGCTTCTGCTCTACTCATCGCAGTTTGAGAGGGCGTTCAAAACTCGGCTGTCGTCTGCGTTGGCGGCGGAATTTGGGGCAAGGGCCCATACGCTACCGTGGATTTTTAAGCGAGAGAAGGATTGCGAGATCGCGTCGTAAATCGTGGTGTATGAGATGAGCGGAGAAGAAGACCATCGCTTG
>CAMOLA010000008.1 GCA_946618265.1 uncultured Eggerthellaceae bacterium | reverse complement strand
GCGCCATCACGGCCAACTACTGGCTGTCCGAGGTCTACGACGACGAAATCGCCGAAGCGCACCGCGCCGCGGAGATTCACCTGCACGACCTGTCCATGCTCACCGGCTACTGCGCCGGCTGGTCCCTCAAGCAGCTCATCCAGGACGGCCTCGGCGGCGTTCCCGGCAAGATCACGTCTTCTCCGGCATCGCACCTGTCCACCCTGTGCAACCAGATGGTCAACTTCCTGGGCATCATGCAGAACGAATGGGCGGGCGCGCAGGCGTTCTCGTCGTTTGACACCTACCTCGCTCCCTTCGTCAAGGTCGACAACCTGACGCAGAAGGAAGTCAAGCAGTGCGTGCAGTCGTTCATCTACGGCGTCAACACGCCCAGCCGCTGGGGCACGCAGGCGCCGTTCAGCAACATCACGCTGGACTGGACGGTCCCCAACGACCTGAAGAACCTCCCCGCTATCGTCGGCGGCAAGGAGATGGACTTCACCTACGGCGACTGCAAGCGCGAGATGGACATGGTCAACAAGGCCTTCATCGAGATCATGATCGAAGGCGACGCCAACGGTCGTGGGTTCCAGTACCCCATTCCCACGTATTCCATCACGCGCGATTTCGACTGGAGCGAGACCGAGAACAACAAGCTGCTGTTCGAGATGACGGCCAAGTACGGCACGCCCTACTTCAGCAACTACATCAACTCCGACATGGAGCCCTCCGACGTGCGCTCGATGTGCTGCCGCCTGCGCCTGGACCTGCGCGAGCTGCGCAAGAAGTCCGGCGGCTTCTTCGGCAGCGGCGAGTCGACCGGCTCGATTGGCGTCGTCACCATCAACCTGCCGCGCATCGCGTACCTCGCCGCTGACGAGGCGGACTTCTACGCGCGCCTCGACCGCCTGATGGACATCGCCGCCCGCAGCCTCAAGACAAAGCGCACGGTCATCACCACGCTGCTCGAGAAGGGCCTGTACCCGTACACCAAGCGCTACCTGGGCACGTTCGAGAACCACTTCTCGACCATCGGCCTCATCGGCATGAACGAGGTGGGCCTCAACGCCAGCTGGCTGCGCGCCGATCTGACGGATGCGCGCGTCCAGCGCTTCGCCCGCGACGTCCTCAACCACATGCGCGAGCGCCTGAGCGACTACCAGGAGAAGTACGGCGACCTGTACAACCTCGAGGCCACACCGGCTGAGTCGACGACCTACCGCTTCGCCAAGCACGACAAGGAGCAGTACCCCGACATCATCACGGCCAACATGAACGGCACGCCGTACTACACCAACTCGTCGCACCTGCCCGTCGGCTACACCGAGGACGTCTTCAGCGCGCTCGACATCCAAGACGACCTGCAGACGCTCTACACGTCGGGCACCGTGTTCCACGCGTTCCTCGGCGAGAAGCTGCCCGACTGGAAGGCGGCTGCCAACCTCGTGCGCAAGATCGCCGAGAACTACAAGCTGCCGTACTACACCATGTCGCCCACGTATTCGGTGTGCAAGAACCATGGCTATCTGACTGGCGAGCAGTTCACCTGCCCGCACTGCGGCGAGAAGACCGAGGTTTACAGCCGCATCACCGGTTACTATCGCCCGGTCCAGAACTGGAACGACGGCAAGGCGCAGGAGTACAAGGACCGCAAGGTCTACAACATCGGCAATTCCACGCTGACGCATGTCGGCCCCAATCCCGCGCCGGTAGACGACGTCATCTGGGAAGCCACGCAGGAGCGCGGCTGCTGCGAGCCGGCTGCTCCGCTCATGCTCGACGAACAGCCGCACGAAGAAGCCGGCCTCATCGAGACCGCGCTGGCCGAGGGCGAGGCTCAGACGCTGCTCTTCAAGACGCCGACCTGCCCGAACTGCAAGGCGGCCATGGCGCTGCTCGACAAGGCGGGCGTGTCCTACCAGACGCTCAACGCCGATGAGGAGCGCGAGCTCGTCGCGAAGTACGGCGTGAAGCAGGCGCCGACGCTCGTGGTCCCGAACGGCGACGGATTCGAGCGCTACAAGGGCGTGTCCGACATCAAGGGCTGGATCAAGAGCCGCTAATTGGTCAAATTTTGAGATGGGTCTTCGGGATATAAGCCCAAAGACCCATCTTGCAGTTGGGGTTGCCCGTGCATGCAAAATTGGGGGGACTGCAAAAAAGGGGAGTCTCCCCAAATTTGCATTTACGGGTAGCTAAGATGCAACGAGAAGGAGCGAACATGTATGACATCATCGTGGTGGGCGGCGGTCCGGCCGGCATGACGGCGGCCCTGTACGCGCAGCGCAATGGCAAGAACGCGCTCGTCATCGAGAAGAACGGCTTCGGCGGCCAGATGACGAATTCGCCGAAGATCGAAAACTACCCTGGTACCCAGCAGATTTCGGGCAACGAGCTGGCCGACCAGATGATGGAACAGATCATGGCCCAAGGCGCCGAGATCGAGATCGCCGAAGTCACGGGCATCGCCGTCGACGGCGAGCGCAAGCTCGTCACCACTGACGATGGCGAGACTTACGAATGCAAGGCGGTCATCATCGCCAACGGCGTGAAACACCGCATGCTCGGCCTTCCTGGCGAAGAGGATCTCGTGGGCGAGGGCATCTCGTTCTGCGCGGTATGCGACGGTGATTTCTATGC
Source organism: uncultured Eggerthellaceae bacterium (assembly GCA_946618265.1). Next base: position 45,517 of record CAMOLA010000008.1, on the reverse strand, counting down.
CGACAAGGTCGTGTGCGTGGCTGGCGGTGGCAACTCCGCCCTGCAAGAGGCCATTCTGCTTTCCGAGAAATGCGCGAAGGTCATCATGCTGCAGGACCTGCCGTTCTTCACCGGCGAGCAGAAGCTGCAGGACGTCCTGTTCGCGCGTCCGAATGTCGAAACGCATGTGAACAAGGCCATCACCGCCATGTCGCAGGATGCGGACGGCCTGCGCGGCGTCGAGATAACCGACCGTACGAGCGGCGTGCGGAAATTCATCCCGTGCGACGGCATGTTCGAAGCTATCGGCCTGATTCCCGAAAACGATTCGTTCAGCAACGTGGCCGAGCTCGACGAATACGGCTACTTCGACACGGGCGAGAAGTGCAATACGAAGACCCCTGGCATCTTCGTCGCCGGCGACTGTCGGAAGAAGGCCATTCGGCAGATCACGACTGCATGCGGTGACGGGGCCATAGCGGCCTTGGCGGCCTGCCGCTACATCAACGAGAAATAACGCGGGCGGATGATACGTTACCTCAGAGGTAGTGTATCATTTTCAATGATACACTACCTCTGAGGTAACGTATCATCCTGCATGAAGGGTTTGCGCAAAGCGTGAACGCGCATCGGTCTTTTGTTCATATTAACTATAATGAGCGATTATCGAAAAACGCACAGTCTGGCGTATTAGACCAGTTGAGAATCGGAGGCGATAGTCGTGGGCAACGTGCTGCGCGTGTTTGCGCGCGATGTCAAGCGGCTGATAACGGTTCCGCCCGCTCTGCTGGTCGTCATTGCCCTGATCGTGCTTCCATCTCTGTACACCTGGTTCAACGTGGCGGGGTTCTGGAATCCCTATGACAATACGGAATCGCTGCGCGTGTGCGTGGTCAACGAGGACGCCGGCGTCGTCAACGACACGCTGGGCAACCTGGACCTCGGGTCGCAGCTTGAGGACCAACTGAGGAAAAACGACCAGCTCGGCTGGGCGTTCATGAGCCGCGAGGAGGCCATGGACGAGGTGCGGTCGGGCAAGGCGTTCGCGGCGTTCGTCATCCCGGAAAGCTTCAGCGCCGATGTCGCGACCATCGTTTCGGGTGAGTTGAAGCAACCGACGATCGAGTATTACGTTAACGAGAAAAAGGGGCCCGTCTCGCCCAAGATCACCGACACCGGTGCCAATTCGCTCGACACGACCATAAACGACACGTTCTTTTCCACCGTGAGCGCCACCGTTGCCGAAGCGCTGAACGAGAAAGCCCTGAGCGTCGAGTCGAAGCTGGGCGCTGCGAAGGACCGGGCGAGCGAGCGCGTGGGCAAGGCGGTGAAGAGCATCGCCGGAGCGCGCGAGTCGCTTTCGGCCCTTGCCGAAGACGCGCGTGCGGTAGCGGGCACGGCCGACGAGGTGAGGGCGTCGCTCGCAGAGGCGGATGCGCAGATTCAACTCGTATCGGAAGGTCTGGCCCAAACTGCCGAGCTTTTGGGCGATGTCAATTCCAGCGTGGTCAAGTTCTCGGCATCGATGGGTTCGACGCTCGACAAAGGCTCGTCGCTGCTCGGGCAGTCGTCTGCGCAGACGGCGCTTTCCATCAACAAGGTTACGGGAGCGGTGACGGGCGTGACCGGCGATGTGGACGCGGCAGCCGCCCGGGCCCAGGCCGTCATCGACGAGAACGAGGCCATCGCAAGCGAACTCGAGCAGCTAAAGGACGTCATTGCAACTGCCGGGTCGGCAGATGGCCAAGCGGGACAGCCGGCGATTGACACTTCGGGGCTTGACCGGGTGATTAGCCAGATACGATCCATCGACGGGGAAGCGCAAGCCGACCTGAACGCGCTTACCACCTTGTCGTCTGACATATCGTCCCTGGCGACTTCGACGGCACAGGCTTCGACTTCGGTGGACGCTGCGGTCCAGTCGGCGCTGCCGGTTCTCGAGGGGTATCGGGCAACGCTCGCGGATTCCACCATACCGGCCCTGAGCGCCGATATCCAGAACCTCACGTCCACAGCCAATTCACTATCGGGCACGGTGGCGGGCCAGAAGAGCCTCGTCGGGCAGGCCTCGTCCGCTGCGGGGCAATTTGCAAGCACGCTCACGACGTCGGCGAACGCCTTGCAGGCGACGAGTGATTTGCTCAAGGGTTTCGAAGACGACCTCGCTGGCGTGCAAACTGATTTGCAGGCGCTTCAGGTATCGAACGCGCTGAAGGAGCTGACCGGCCGAGACGGCATCGACCCGGACACGATTGCGGACTTCATGAAATCACCCACGCAGGTCCAGACCGTCGAGCTCTATGAGCTGAACGCCTACGGCACGGCCATGGCGCCTCTCTTCATCAACATGACGCTGTGGATTGGCGTGTTCATGCTGATGGTCATCTTAAAGCTTGAGGTCGATGACGAGGGCGTGAAGCGGCTCACCATCACGCAGCGCTTCTTCGGCCGTTGGATCTTCCTGGCCATCCTTTCGGCGCTGCAGGCGATCGTGTGCTGCACGGGATGCCTCGCAATGGGCGTCCAAACCGTGAACGCGCCGTTGTTCTACGTCACGGCCATCGGGGCGTCGCTTGCGTACCTTTCGCTCCAGTACACGCTGTCCACGACGTTGCAGCATGTGGGCAAAGCGCTCTGCATCGTGCTCATCTTCGTGCAGATTCCCGCGGCCACGGGCCTGTATCCGGTGGAGATGACCAACGACTTCTTCCAGCGCATCTATCCTCTGTTCCCGTTCACGTACGGCATCAACGCCATTCGCGAGACGACCTGCGGATTCTATGGCAGCGATTGGTACGGCTACATGGGCATGCTGTTCCTGTTCTTCGCGGTGTTCCTCGCCATCGGGGTAGTGCTGCGGCCCTACACGACCAACCTCAACCGCATGTTCGCGCGCCAGATCGAAGAGAGCGACATCATCAACGGCGAGGCGGTCGAGCTGCCCGCACGGCGCTACCGCATGTCCCAAATCATCCGCGCGATGTCAGATCGCGAGGACTTTCGCAAGGGGCTGGAGCGGCGCGCTGCGAGCTTCATGCGCTTCTATGCGCGCTTGAAGCTTTCGGGCTTGGTCGGCGGAATCGTCGTGCCCGTGGTGCTGACTGCGGCGCTCGTGGGAATCGGGATGAACAAAGTCGTCGTTCTCACGTCATGGCTCATATGGTTCGTGTTGGTCGTCGCGTTCTTGATCGTGATCGAATACGTGCGCGACTACCTGAGCCACGAGATGTCCCTCGACGCCATGTCGGACGAAGAGGTTCGCACGCTGTTCGCACGGCGTGACAGCTTCACGCTCGTAAAGCCGCTCGACGTGCGTCGTCGGGAGAAGTCGAAGCAAGATGTCGGTCGTGGCGAGCCGCTTAGTGGGGACCCTTCGCCTTCGGCTCAGGACGACAGGGCGGCGGCTAGGCCGGATGAGGCTTCGGATGGCAATACGGAGCCTCGCGAGGATGAGGATCGGGACGATGACGTGGCGCCGAGCCCGGACGGGAATCGGGGCGATGGGGCGGTTTCCGCTTCGGAAGGCATTGAGGAGGCGGCGCGATGAGCGACAAGCGATCATCGGGTGACAGCCGTCTACGCCGGGCCGTGCGCAACATCGTGCGCCTGTTCGTCGACGATGTACGCCGGCTTGGTGGCAACGTGGTCACCGCCATCATCGTGCTCGGCTTGGTGGCATTGCCGTCCATCTTCTCGTGGTACAACATCCTGGCATGCTGGGACGTTTTCGGGAACACGGGCAACCTGACCGTTGCCGTGGCGAATTCCGACGAGGGCTATACGAGCGACTTGATGCCGCTCAAGCTGACCATCGGCGACAAGATCGAATCGGCGCTGCGCGAGAACGATCAGCTGAACTGGGTGTTCACCACCGAAGATGACGCAATCGACGGAGCGCGGAGCGGGCGGTACTATGCGGCGGTCGTCATACCCGCCAGCTTCAGTGCCGATATGATGTCGTTCTATTCCGATGATATGGAGCATGCGAAGATCACCTATTACTCCAACCAGAAGAAGAACGCGATTGCGCCCAAGGTGACCGATCGAGGTGCCGATCAAGTGTCGGACCAGGTCAACGAGGTGTTTGCCGAGACGATTGCGGACGTTGCGCTGAGTATCTCGTCTGCTCTCGTGGATTACGTCGACCGGGCAGGCGCCGATTCGGCCATCGGCGAACTCGGCGACCATGTCGCGCGGCTGAGCGCTTCGATGCGCGATTCGGCTAACGTGATCTCGCTGTATCAAGATACGCTCGACTCGTCGCTTTCGCTGATCAAGGATTCGAGCGACCTGTTCGCGCAGGCGAAAGGCGCCGCCGATGACGTGGCGTCCGGCGTGGGGGAGGCCAAGCAGTCGGCCGATTCCATCGAAGACGCCATGCGCGAATCGGTCGCTGCGCTCTCGACGGCGCTCGACCAGTGCTCTGCCAGCTACGCGGCCGTGCCGTCGGCGATAGACGCTGCTTTCGATTCCGCGTCCGCATTGGCGGATGACTCGTCGGCACAGCTTCGCAACATGGGCCAGGATGTCGACGTCCAGGCGCAGGACCTCGCGAACCTGAAAGCCGACGTGGAGTCGATCGCCCAGGTGCTTCCAGGTGACGCGGCCACGGCTGCAAGCAATTTGGCCCAGAGAATCCAGTCTTCGATAGACCTGTTGCAACGAGAGAGCTCCTCGTTGTACGGTGCCGCCGACAAGCTCGATGCCAAGAGCACGGGCGTCGAGCAGGCGCGCGCCGACGCTAAATCGCTGGCGCAACAAGCCGGCGATAGCCTCGACGAAGCGCGCTCCGATTACGACGAGAACCTCAAACCCTCGCTCGAGAGCCTTGCGGCGACGATTGCGGAGGCGGGCGAATCCGTTTCGGGAACTGCCGCCCTCGTCGACGAGGCGGGCAATCGCCTTGCGGGAGATGCCGACTCGCTCTCGACGAAGATCGCGAAGGCGAACAAGAAGCTCCAAGCGGCATCGAAAGCCCTCGTCGATTCCGCTGAGGAGCTCGACGCGCTGTCCGCTTCGATTTCCTCAGCGCTCTCGTCCGAAGGCGCCCAGGCGTTGCGCACCGTGATCGGCTCCGATCCGAGCGCGCTCGCTTCGGCTTTGTCTGCGCCGGTCAAGATGGAGCGCAACGCATTGTATCCGGTCGAGAACTTCGGGTCGGCGATGTCTCCGCTCTACACGACGCTGGCGTTGTGGATCGGAGCGCTGCTCATCATGGTCGCGCTCAAGGTCGTGCCATCCGAACGGCAGGTCAGCCAACTGGACCGGCCGACGTCGCGTCAGCTGTTCTTGGGTCGATTCGGCGTGGTTTCACTCATATCGCTGCTCCAGAGCACCACGCTCGCGCTCGGCAACATGTTCTTCCTCGGCGTGCAGACCGTCCATCCGCTGCTCTACCTGGTCTGCTTCTGGGTCGCCGGGCTCGTGTTCGCGTTCATCATCTACTCGTTGGTCTCCCTGTTCGCCAACCTCGGCAAGGCGTTCGCGGTCATGCTGCTGATCTTGCAGGTTTCGGCCGGTGGCGGGAGTTTTCCCTTGGCGCTCCTGCCGCAGGCTTTCCAAGACGCCAGTCCGTTTCTGCCCGTCGCGCATGCCGTCAACGCCATGCGCGCCGCCATGTTCGGCGTATATCAGGGCGATTTCTGGATGGAAATCGGGACGCTCGTCTTGTTCGTCGTTCCGATTGCGGCGATCGTCCTCGTATTCCACGGCCTGCTGAGCAAGATGGTGCCGCGGTTCGTCGAACGCGTGGAGCGCTCGAAGCTCATCTAGGCGGCGTCTGCAACAGCCGACCAGGTCGGCTGTTGCAGAGCTCCCGTAATTCCAGATTGTTTGTTCGCTCTGTGCCTGGTTCCGGGCGGCGAATGTCGTAGAATACGTTCCGTAGCCTTTGTAATCGAAGCATAACTGGACTAGCAAACGCAAGGGAAACGTACTACGCATCCTCAAGCGCGACATTCTGCGCTTGATCAAGGCGCCCGCCGCACTCGTCGTGGTGGGGGCGCTCATGGTGCTGCCATCCCTCTACACGTGGTACAACGTGGTGGCGTTCTGGAATCCGTACGAAGCGACGGGAAACTTGTCCGTCAGCGTGGTGAACGAGGACGCCGGGGCGGAAACCGAGACCACGGGCGCGCTCAACGTTGGCGACAAGGCGGCCGAGGAGTTGCTCGCCAACGACAAGCTCCATTTCGTGGAACAGGACTACGAAGAAGCGATTGCCGATCTCGAAGCAGGTCGCGTCTTCGGGGTGTACGTAATTCCGAAGGATTTCACCGAATGCCTGATATCGCCTTTGACCGGTGAGGTGAAGAGCCCGCAGATCGTCTACTATGCCAACGAGAAGCTCGGCCCCGTGAACCCGAAGATCACCGATACCGCCGCCTCGACACTTGATCAAACCGTCAATTCGATGTTCGTGGCAACCGTGAGCGAGGCTGCGGCAGAAGCGATCGACGACGCCATCGGGGACGCGAAGACTCGCGAGGAGGCCGCGCAGAAGAAGGCGACGGCCGGCGTGGATGCTGCCAAGAAGGCCATTGCCGACGTTCGCGCGAAGCTGAAGAAAGCGCAAGACGCCCTCGACAGCGCGAAGACCAAGACGGAATCCGCGTCGTCCTCCCTTGACGACGCCCTGTCCCTCGTGGGAGATGCGAAGACGCTCGTGAACGACACCGCGGATGAGGCGTCTACGGTGCAGAAGGCTTTGGCGTCGACGTCGTCGGATGCCGTCAGCTCCCTTTCGAATATCGCCGCCGAGCTGTCGAAAATCGTGGCGAATGCCAGAGTTGTCGCTGATACGCTTCTGACGAAGGCCGGATCGGCTCACGCGCTCACCGACTTGGGGTCGGGGCGGGTTCAGCCGCTCATCGACACCTTGTCGAGCGTTTCTCAGGACCTGCAGTCCGTTGCCGATGCCTTGCCCGATAGCAATCCGACGAAGGCGGACATTCAAGAAGCGGCAGGCGCGCTCGCCGAAAGGTCGGCGGAGTTGCAGTCAGCCGTCAACACGGCGACAACCCTCTGCGCCCATATTGAGGAAGCCGCCCAAGCGGCTTCCGATGCGGCGGAGACCCTCGACGGTGCAACCAAGAAAGTGTCCGATTCGCTGGCGGGCTACTCGAGCGATTTGCTCAGCTCGACCGCTCCCACGATCACGTCGATTCTGTCGCAGGTCAATTCGGCGTGCGCGTCCCTCTCCTCGGCGGCTTCCGACCTCGAGACGACGATAGGGGAGGCGCAGCTGGGGTTGGGGCAGCTCGGCGACCTGCTGACCAACTGCAACGACGCTTTGGGGCAGACGGATTCTCTCGTCGGCGACATGCAAGACGATGTCGATTCGATCGCGTCGGACATTCATCTGCTCGCGCAATCCGACGCCATCGCGGATCTCATGAAAGACGGCTCCCTGAACGCCCAGAACATCGGCGAGTTCATGGGTTCGCCCACGAAGCTCGAGACGGTGCAGTTGTACCATCCCGACGCTTACGGGACGGCGATGGCCCCGCTGTTCATGAACCTGACGTTCTGGATCGGCGCGTTCATGCTCGTCATCATCTTCCGAACCGAAGTCGATGACGAGGGAATCAAGAAACTCACGTTGGGCCAACGGTATCTATCGCGTTTCGCCCTGTTCGCCGGGATCGCGGTCGTGCAGGCGGTCATCTGCTGCGTGGGCGTGCTTGCGCTGGGGGTCCAGGTTGCCAACGTGCCGGCGCTGTTCCTCGCTGCGGTGGTGGCGGCTCTGGCGTATCTGAGCATCATATACGCGCTCTCCACGACGCTGCAGCATATCGGCAAGGGCTTGTGCACCATCATCACGGTCGGCTTGGTGCTGCTGCCGTCGCTGTTCGCGTGGTACAACATCTTGGCCTGCTGGAACGTGTTCGACAACACGGGCAACCTGTCGGTCGCCGTGGCGAACCAAGACGAGGGGTTTGTGAGCGATCTCGTTCCCATCGAGGTGAACGTGGGCGAGAAGGTCGTTTCCGCGCTGCGGGCGAACGAGCAGATCGACTGGGTCTTCACGGATGCCGACGACGCGGTCGAGGGCACGATGTCGGGCAAGTACTATGCGGCGCTCGTCATCCCCGGGGATTTCAGCGCGCAGATGCTGACGTTCTACGAGGGCGATTCGGCGTCCGCCGGCATCCAGTACTACGTGAACGAGAAGAAGAACGCCATCTCGCCCAACATCACCGGCGCCGGAGCCGATGCGCTTTCGTACCAGGTGAACGCCGCGTTTGCCGATACCGTTTCCGAGATTGCCGCCGCCGTGGCGAAGGGGCTCGTGGACTATGCGGAGGACAACGAGGCGGGCGGGGTCATCGGCGACCTGACGAGCCATATGCGCCTGACGTCCGATCGCTTGAACCAGACGGCAGACGTGCTCGGGCTGTACTCCTCGCTCGGCTCGGAGGCCGGCAGCCTATTGGGAAGCTCGGCCGATTTCGTGGAGGCGGCGCACGCCAAAGCCGAAAAGGCCATATCCGGCACCGATGGGAGCAAGAAGGCCATTCGGGAGTTGGCCGGAGACCTCAAGTCGGCCGCCGATTCCCTTTCCGACTCTCTCGACAAGGGCAAATCTGCCGTAGCCGAACTCGAAGAAAAGATCGACACGTTGCTGGCAAACGCTTCGTCGGATGCCTCGGCTGTAGCGGGCGAGCTGCGCACCGGCGCGGGCAACATCGACGATAAGGCGGCCGCGTTGAATGCGTTGCGCGACAAGCTTGCAAACATGCGCGACCAGCTTCATTCCGGTGCCGAGCTCGAGCGCGAAAAGATGATCTCCGAAGGGGCCGTCGAAACGGAGATAAGCGCGCACGTGCAGGTAACGGTCGAGAACACGGTTGCGCTTGACGAGGCCATCGCCATACTCGACAAGGCCATAGCATCGCTGCAGAAGGCGAGCTCCAATCTGACGGGTGCGGCAGACGATCTTGATGCGGTGGGGCCCGAGGTGCAGCAGGATTTCGATGCGCTCCGCGAAGCCACCGACAGGGCGAAAGCCGGGCTCGCCTCGACGGTCGAGGAGTTCGAGCAAGATCTGGCGCCGGGCGTCGCGACGTTGAAATCCGACCTCGAGAGACTCGTCTCCGACTTCGATGGAATCACCGCCAATCTCGGCTCGCTCGGCGGCGATCTGTCCGGCGTGACGGACGGGGTCGAGTCGTCGCTTTCCAACCTTTCCGCCAAGATGGATTCCGCAGGCACCAAGTTGCGCTCTGCGTCCAAGAAAATGGCCAGCTTGGCCGATGGCATCGACTCCGCGCTGGCTTCGGGGGATATCGAGACGCTGCGCTCGCTCCTGTCGAACAATCCCGAAAGCATCGCCACGGCGCTTTCGGCTCCCGTGCAGGTTCAGCGCGAGGCGCTGTTCCCCGTCGACAATTTCGGTTCGGCCATGGCCCCGATGTACTGCACGCTTGCCCTGTTCATAGGCGCGCTCCTCATCATGGTGGCCACGAAACCGGAGGTTTCGCCGCGTGGCATGGAAAAGCTGCGCAACCCCAAGCCCCGACAGCTTTATTTCGGCCGCTTCGGGGTCGTGGGTTTGCTGTCGCTCTTGCAGACGACGCTTCTGGGGCTCGGCAGCATGCTGCTCTTGAAGGTGCAGGTGACGGAGCCGCTGCTGTTCATGATCTGCTGCTGGGTTTCGGGCCTCGTGTTCGCGTTCATCATCTACACGCTGGTCGTGGCGTTTGGCAACCTGGGCAAGGCCATCGCCGTGCTGCTGCTCATCGTGCAAGTGACGGCGTGCGGCGGCTCGTATCCGCTGCCGATCATGCCTGATTTCGTTCAGGCCTTGAGCCCTTGGGTGCCGGCGACGCATGTCGTCGACGCCCTGCGCGCCGCCATGTTCGGCGTATATCAAAACGACTTCTGGATGTCGATTGGCAAGCTCGCCTTGTTCCTGATTCCCTTCCTGCTGCTTGGCTTGGCGCTGCGCAAGCCCTTGGAGGGATTCATGAAGCTGTACGTGAGCAAGGTCGAGGAATCCAAGATGATGGGATAGACGGGTTCGGTGCGTATGAGAAAGAGGTTATACGAGGTTCTGACCGGCGAGGAGTGCTCAAAGGCCTCGTTCGTATACGCGTGCGTGATGGTGGCGTTCATCGTCGCGTCGCTCGTGCCATTGTGCTTCCACGAGCGCATCGAAGCCTTCAATGCGCTCGAGCTGGCTTGCGTCGTCGTCTTCATCGTCGACTACATCCTCCGCTGGGCAACGGCCGACCTCAAGCTGCACAAGGGCGCGCGGTCGTTTCTGATGTACCCGTTCACGCCGATGGCGATTATCGACCTCGTCTCCATCATCCCGTTCTTCTTCGCGCTCGATCCCACGTTGCGCACGCTCAGGGCGGTCAGCCTGCTGCGCACGTTTCGCGCGTTCAGGTTCCTGCGCTACAGCCGCGGGCTCGCGCTCGTCGGCCGCGCTATCGAGAGGCAGGCCGTGCCGCTGTTCTTCGTGTGCTTGCTCACCGTGGGGTACGTGTTCGTGAGCGCGATTGTCATGTTCAACACCGAGCCCCAGACGTTCTCCACGTACTTCGATGCCGTGTATTGGGCCGTCGTCACCCTGGCGACAATCGGGTACGGCGATTTCCATCCCGTGACCGAAGTCGGACGCTTCATATCGATGCTCTCGGCGCTGTTCGGCGTCGGTATCGTGGCCCTGCCCGCCAGTATCATCACGGCTGGATACCTCGAGGTGATGCAGGAGCTGCAGGAGAAACGCAAGCGCGGCCTGTCCGATGCGGAGCCCTCGGGGGATGCGTCTTAATTCATTTCGACCCAGATTCCCCCTGCGGGTGTTTGCAAAGCGTGCGCAATGCTTGCCAAGCAGGCAACGGTTTTTCCCGAATTGCGACTTCGGGGTACTATAGGCGCAATCAACGTATTCAGGTAGCCGTTTGCGAAACGGCGCGATGGACGTGCGGTTGGAACGAGAGCGAGCCTTTTGATGATAGACGGAACGTACAAGATCAAAGTCGATGTCCCCTTCGGCCGCAAGGAGGGCACGGTCACGCTGCGCACGGAAGGTGACGTCGTGTACGCCGACGTCGACGCTCCCCTCATCGGCAAGAAGCACGGTCAAGGGCAGCTCGATGGCGACGCCTTCACCGTGCAGGGCTCGGGGAAGATTAAGCTCGTGGGAACCGTCGATTACACCCTCAAGGGCAAGGTTTCCGGCGACAGCCTGCATATCGACGTCCAATCGAGCAAGGGCAATCTGAAGCTGGACGGCACCCGCGTTTAGGCTGCGCAGGGCCTGTGTGCTTGGTTGATAGGTTTGTTTTTTCGACATTCTTGGGGTGTTATGCGATTCTTCCGTTTTGCAATTTGGGACGGAAAGCGAAGAAGCCCTGCGAAACGGTTTATCTGGTTAAACACCTTCGTGGTGATTTTTCGCCGGCTCCCGTTCGTTTGTCTGGCATTCGTCGCATTCTGCCGTTGTTGACTAGCTGCAGCTGTCCACATTGGAGGATAGCGTTCAAATCCGACCGCTTCTTAGGGTTTAAGGCACAGCAAATGGCGAGAAGCAGCGTGGCCGCTTATGGATCAGTATATTCGGTCGTTTCAGCCAAAAAATTGCGTAAAATGGTTAATGTATTCGGAGAAGAGGCGCCTCTGTAATTTATATTCGTAGAGAAATAAATCAATGAACTGGTGATTTAGTAATCGGGCAATTGTCGTATAATGCGATGACGTACGGAGATTAACCATTTAATAGCGATTTTTGGCGTATTTACTCGAAATTAGTGATTGATCGTGAATCATGCTATGCTTTCGCGCATGAAACTTGTCTTGAGTCACACATCCGCGCTTGATTTCATTCGTGCTGAACGCTGGCGTCGCGGCAAGTTACATCCTGCGCGCATTACGACGTTGGCAGATTGTGCAGGTTCGCTATCTGATGTTGAAAGCATCCTGATTCCTGCGTTCGATCAAAGCCAAAGCAAATTAGAGGTGCTTGTCGGTTCCGAAAACAAGGTATGCCGATCAAAGGTTCATATATGCCGTATTCTCGTGGCTCCTCCGATTTCGGGCATGTTCTGCAAAATTGCCGAGAACGCCTATATAACGTCGCCCGAGATGACCTTCGCGCAAATGGCAAACCGACTGGATTTCTTGAGCCTTATCGAGCTCGGCATGGAACTCTGCGGTACGTATGCGCCTTGTCCCTATAGCGATAGGTTCGACGAGCGCCCACCCGTAACCAGCAAGAGCAAGCTGTTGGCGTTCTGCAACCGCGCCTTAGGCGTGCGCGGCTCTGCCACGGCGCGCAAGGCGTTGCGCTGGATAGTCGATGGGTCGAACTCGCCAGCCGAGACTGCGCTCGTGCTCTACTTATGCCTACCCGTCCGTATGGGTGGTTACGGGTTCGAATTTCCCGATATGAATCCGAAAACTCCGCTCGGTGCGCGCGCTTCGAAGATGCACGGCTACGATTCGATGCGTTGTGATCTGCATTGGGTAGAAGCGGCAACCGTTGTGGAATACGACAGCGACCGGGAGCACTTGACGTCGCAGAGCGCCTCGCGCGACGCGGGCCGCCGCAATGTGCTGGGGTACAAGGATATTGCGGTTATTACCGTGCGCAAGCCGATGATTGCTTCGGTGAGCGCATTCGATAATGTCGTTAGACAGCTGGCACATCAGCTGGGACGGCGCTTGCGCCCCCGTGATTTGGAGTTGACCCCCGTGCGGGCGGATTTGCGGATTGCGTTGTTTCCCTGGCTTAAGGTCGGGCTGGGTGGCTGGTAAGACCTGGGTCGAATGCCGCGCATATGCTAGATGCACAGTTTATCGGCTGGCGAAATGACCCGAATAGAATGAGCTCATAGGTTTGTGCTTTTGGCTGTGTTTCGATACGGCAGCATGCAGTCACAAAGCGCGAACCTTTGAAAAGAGCCCGAAAAAGCCCGAGAATACCGAGAAAGGGCGTTCTCTGTGGGCTCTTTCGGACTTATGAGCCCGTTGCTACGACAGCGCGTCAACGGTGAGTTCGCAGCGAGCGCCGGCGAGTTCGATTGCAAGTGGCGCATCCCCTGCGGTGGGGGCATCGGCGGGTTGCCCGTTACGGGCGAAGCGCAGTGTGCGCTTGCCCAAGTGACCGCGCGTTTTTGCGGTGAAGGCTGCATCGTGCGCTATGTGCAAGACCGAAGTGGCGCCAATTTGGTTCACGTCGAGCTTTCCGCGTACATCGTCGGCCCAAATCTCCATATCGACAGGCACGTCAAGCTCGATATGACCGTCGATGTCGGCCAACTGCACGAGGCTGACCTTCCCTCCGATTTCCAAGTGGGAGCGTATACCCTCGACGTGCAGCTCGTCGGCGTACAGCTCGATTTCTGCATCGTCACAATGGTCGACCGGCAGCTCGATCGTCACGTCGAGTTGTTGGCGAGAGAGCGCGTCGGCGACGATTCCCGTGCTGGTCACGTCGATGTCGAAGTTGCGCCCTTCGGTGTCGAGCGCCACTTTGAACGCTCGCTCGAGGTCGGCGATAGAGTCGGCTGCAAGACGCACCGTCGCCTTTTCGCTTTCGACCGCACGCACGACGACCGAATGGGCGCATCCGATCTTGATGTCGAAGTTTTTCTCGTCGGCGATGTCGACCGCGGTGATGCTTTCGAAGCGGTCGGCGGTGCTTTCTCCAGCGGCGTTCTCTCCGAAGATGAGGACGTCCGTCGACACGCCGAACAGCTGGGCAATGGCGGCCAGGTTCTCGATGTCGGGCGCGCCTGCGCCGGTTTCCCATTTGGTGACGGCTTGGCGCGATACGTTCAGCTTCTCGGCCATTTGCTCTTGCGACCACCCTCGCTTGCTGCGTAGTTCTTTGATCTTTTCGAAAACCTTCATGGCTTCTCCTTGTCTCGTGCGGGTTGCTTCTGGTGCTGTGATCATGCGCCTGTGGCGGCGGTAGCAACCAGCAACATGTGTTTACATATGAAAAAAAGCTGCTACGAATCGTAGCATTATAACGATATGGCCAGATGATTCCCTATGGGCGGCAAAAACGTTTGCGCCAAACAGGCTGGCGCAAGCGCTCGTCTTGGGGAAGCGTCTAAAAAGCAGGCCGCCCGACATCGTGCCTACGGCCAAAAACCGATTCCTTTGCGGCGAAATACATAACGGGCGTTTTGTTTCGTTTAAGACAAAACGCCCGATTTATCGCTTCCAATGAAAAACTGCGCATGATACGGTAATCGAGGATAACGCGCGCGTGACCGAGCATGCCGGTTTTGACCGGGTAGACGTGTTTCGCTATGAGGGGTTTCGCAGAGCAGTGCGTAGAAGCGCGATGTGCCGCGCTCGGTTTCTCGCGCTCTGCCAAGCGGCGGCGACGCGTTCCTTGCGTCGACTCGCCAGTCCGCTGCCACTCAGCGCGCTACGCACCCGCGATAATCCGGGATGTTCCCTGCAGTCGTATCGGCAAATAGAGGAGGAACTATGCCCGAAGGTGGGAGCTTTGTCTACACGGCATGTCCTGGTTGGGGCGACCACGACTACTGCGCTATAAAAACCATCGTCAAAGACGGCAAAATCGAAAGAACCGAGCGTGCGGTATACACGGGTCCCGAGGCGGAAATCGGCCATATCTGCCAAAAGGGTTGCCTCTCATGCCGTCAACCGTATGACCCCAAACGGCTCCTTCACCCCCTGAAGCGCGTCGGCGAGCGCGGCTCGGGCGAGTGGGAGGAAATCTCCTGGGATCAGGCGCTCGACGAGATTTCCACCAAGCTGATGGAAATCAAGGAGAAGTACGGCCCCGAATCCGTCGCGCTTTGGAACCTGCAGGCGAGCGTGCCGCCGGCGGGCGGTTTCGAAGTGCTCATGCCCTGGCACTTCGTCGGCGCCCTTATCAGGTTCGCGAGCGCTCGAGCTGGCTGAGCTTCAGGTCGGTGCGGTAGAAGTCCTTGGTCGTGCACCCCGCCCTTCCGCCGCCTGCGCAGGCGCATGCGCAGGCACAGCCGCACGCGCAGGCACACGAGCTCGCGCACGCGCACGAGCTGCTCGAACCCGAGCTACGACGCCGTGACGTGCTGTGCGACGTTACGGGAACGGGCACGACGTGCACGCGCAGGAACGTGTCGGGCTGGGAGCTGAACGCATATTCACCGTCGGTGTTCTTGCGCTTCAGGGCCTTCTCCTCGGCGGGGATGTCCTCTTCGGACACGACTTCCTCGCTCTTCACGAGGCTGCGCCCGCAGTACTCACATGCGTCCTTGCCGTCCGGCCGCGCCGCACCGCAGCTCGGGCACGTGGGATAGTAGACCACTTTCGTGCGGGTGATTTTCTTGGCGGTTTTCTTCGTCACCCCAAAGCCCGTCGCCGCCTCGAACGCCTCCACGGCGAGCATCACGACGCCCTTCACGAAGCTAATGATGCCCCACGCTATAAAACCAAGAATGCCGAATACGAATAACGCGGCCAGTACATCGAAAATCGAATCTTCTTCGTCCTCGTAAGCGCCCTTCGTCATGCCGTTTTCTATGGTCTTGTCGATGTCGAAATCGAACGCGTCATCCGGGTAGGCGACCGTCACCGTGTAGCGCTTGCCCTTGGGCAGCGAGCTTTCCCACGTGTAATAGCCCTTGACTTGCTGAGCAGCAGGCGCGATGCGATTGACTTTATCGGAATTCCACTTGACCGTGAGCTTGTCGACCTCGATGTCATCGAACCAGCCCGGCGTGAACTCGTAGACTGCCTCGCCTTGGTTGTCGCGCCCCACCTGGTACATGTAATCCTGCACGAGCCTGAAATCGAAGCTCGCGACCTCGCCCGCGTGATACGCCCGGTCCAAGTCGATGCGCGCGTAGCTTCCGCCCGACGAGTCGTACGACATTCGCTTGACCGTGTCGCTCAGGCCCATCATCTCGTTGTAGTGCTTGTTGGGAATGCCGACGCGCACCCAGGTGAGCGGCCCGTCCGAAGTGGAGTCGAGCACCTTCCACTCGATGTGATACACCATGGTAAGCGTCGCGTCCTCGTTGACGTCGACCGTGATGTCGTACGCGAGAATTTCGTCCAAATCGCCTGACGCCGCCCACGCCTGGGAAAGCGGCATCGCCGCGACCAGCGCGAAGGTCAGCAATGCGATGAACAGCCTGAGTTTCACCTTCATGCGATCGCCCCCTTTGCGTCTGCTGCTGAACGCGAATCCGTAGCAACATCCGAGCTCGAGTTTGCGTTCTCTTCTGCACTCGGGAGAGCGCCCGCATCCTCATCTGGGCCCATGCCCTCTTCCGCGCCCGTACCGGCTCGCGCGCGCCTGCGCAGCGGACAGGTTCCATCCATTTTCGCGGAAGCCGCCCTGATCTGCGCGCATCGGTCGCCATACCAGATAGCATCCCAATCATCGGCGAGCATGTCGCCGAGCACCGTGCCGCCCAGCCAACTCTGGCACGGGACGACGTGACCGCCTGGCGTGATCGCCATGTTGCTCAGGCAAGCGCCGCATGACGGCTCGTTCAACCCAAGCTCGTTGCAGAATCCCGGTTCGAGCCAGCCAGGCGAGGTGAAGCTGATTTCCATATCGTGCGCATGGCAGTACTCCACGGCGTCGCGCAGTACGCAAGCGAGCTCGTCGGCGCTCAACTGCAGCTGCTCAGACTCGAGCTTGGCAGCGTTGCCCGTCGTGATGAGCCCCGAGCACGTCACGTAGGTCACGCCCAAGCCGCGCAGGAATTCCAGGGTCTTCACGTAATCGCGGTTCGCCGTGCACAGCGGCGTGTTGACGCTCAAGTTGAGTCCCGCCGAAAGCGCGTTCTCGATTCCCGCGACCGTGTCCGCGAAACGGTGCGCCCCGACGAGCTCGTCGTGGATGGCCTCGTCGCATGAATAGAACGTGACCTGCACGCTGTCGAGCGACACGGCGTGCAGTCGTTCGCAATACTCGCGCGTCAACCGGATGCCGTTCGTGTTCAGGCGCGTGACGAACCAACGCGCATGGTCGATAAGCTCGAACAGGTCGTCGCGCATCGTGGGTTCGCCGCCCGTGAACGTCACCTGCGTGACGCCAGCTGTACGGCACCGCTCGATGATGGCCTTCCAGTCATCGGTCGCGAGCTCGGGTTCTTCAGCCTGCTGCTGGCCCGCTGCGTAACAGTGCACGCATTTCTGGTTGCAGTTCCAGCGGCCTTCCGTCGCCATGGCGCTCACCATGAGGTCCATGCGATGGGGGGCGCGCATGAAGGGCGCGTATTCGCCGAGCGGCACGTACTCGATCGGCTCGTCGACGATTTCGCCTCGCGCCACTTGGGCAAACGTCTTCATGATGACGTAGATGTCGTTGCGCAGCCGCTTCTTGCTTATGAAGGGGTACACCTTGCGCACGGCCTTGCAGGTCGCCTTCTGGATTTCCTCGAGATCCTGGTCGGTAACGGCCCGTCCATCGTAGCGGTTGACCGCGCGGATGAATTCGATGAGCAGAATCGTCCACGAGGTGTTGACCGGGATGACGTCCTGGCCGTTGATGATCGCGACGCTCGCGCCGACATCCTGGCCCTCTTCCACGACGGGTGGCACCAGGAAGATGCGCACCACGCCCGGTCCATCCGGGTTCAACGTGCAGTGGTACACCTCGTCGAAATTGCGTCGCGCGTATTCGGCCACGCGCTTCTCAGGGTTCATCACGAGTTCTCCCCCGTTCACGTTGGTATTCGCCAATCAGCAACACGCCTGCAGGCATGTTGCCTTCCCGCATAATTCTACAAAAAATGAACACGTCCCCCGTTCAAGACAGGCGGCGATTCGGGTGCGCTGGGCATCTGCACGCTCTGCAGAAAACAATGCCAACTCAGCGCACCGAAATGCAACAAGCCGTATGAGCGGGCCTCCTTTAGGTGAAACGGGTATCTAGAGCGTCTCATTCGTCTCCGTGAAGGGCGCGGCGCAGGTAGGCGGTGGAGGTGTCGGTGGCCAGCTTGCTGATGAAGGCGTCGGGGTTTTCCAGATCGAAGCCATGCAGGCCGCCGGCGAACAGCGAGAAGCTCGCGGGCACGCCCGCCTTCGCCAGGTTGCTGACCCAGTTGATCATCTCGTCGCGATGCGGGTCCAGTCCACCGACAAACGTGTAGCACGGCGGCAGGTTGGAATAATCGGTCTCGCGCGCGGGGGCGGCGTACTTGTCGATATCGTCGCGGTTTTCGTGGCCTTCGCCCAGATACATGTTCCAGATGTTCTTGCAGGACTCGTAGTTCAGCCCGCGTTTGTCGGTGAAGTTCCGCGTCGAATCCGTTGCAAGACGGTCGTCGATGGTCGCGGCCAAGGGCATCTGGAAGCAGATTTTCGGCCCCTTGCGATCGCGCGCGAGCAGCACGAGCGAGCACGTCAGGCCGCCGCCGGCGCTGAATCCGGTGACCGCGATGCGGCCGGGATCGACGCCCATCTCCTTCGCGTTGTCGGCGAACCAGCAGAGCGCGGCGTAGCAGTCCTCGTACGCGGCGGGAGCCGGGTTCTCCGGCGCCATGCGGTAGTCAACGGAAACGACGACGCATTTCACGTCCTTGACGTAGCGGATGCAATTCGCGTCTTCGTGCTCGGGCGAACCGATCGAGTAGCCGCCGTAGTGCAGGTACAGCACCCCGGGCAGGACCTCGTCTTTGGCTTTGGGCTCGTAGATGCGCACGCGCACTTCGGGCGCCCCTTCGGGCCCGGGAATCATCTTGTCGTAGAAATCGACGTCGGGATCGGGCGGCGTCGGCGGCGCGGGCGGGAACGTCACATCGCGCGGGACGTTGTTCTGCACGCTCTCGTCCGTCCAGGCCGCAAGGTATGCAGGTGGGTTCGTCAGCACGCTGCTCAGCTGCGGGTCAAGTGCTTCTTCGAAATAGTTTCCCATGCTTCCTCCTGTCGCTTGTGCTCTGTAGCCTATAACGCTTGATTATGAGTTCGAAATAAAGCGTATGGCGAAGACTACCCGCCCATTATGGCCCAAAACTTCAGCATCGTTGCTTCTAGAGCCCGTGGCAATCGGTGATGGTGCGCTACCTTCGGGGCAGCGCACCATCTTGAATGAACGGGGTCGTGCTCCTGTTCGCCTGGCAAAACGAAAGAGACCGAAAGGGAGTCTCCCCAACGGTCCACTGACCGAAAGGGAGTCTTCCCTTTGGTCAGTGCTAAAAATGAACAGGGGATGCAGGCGGGGGTTTACGAGTTGACGACGATTTGCCTGTGGGTGTCGCGGACGAAGTCCCAGACCGCTTCCTCGTCGGGACTGGCGGGCAGCGACGTCTCGCGTTTCGCGCGTTCGAAACGGGTCTGCTCGTCATGCACCAGCTCCCAGAACTCGTCGTCGTAGCTGCGCGTGCCGTCGGGCGCTTCGTTGAGCCACATGCTCTGCTTTATGGCCAGCAGCAGGTTGCGGTCTTCGCCGCGCCAGGTGTTGATCGCGCCTGTTTCGAGCATTTCCGCGCCCATGCGCAACAGGCGTATGAGGTGCGACGCGTGTTTCGCCAATTTGCCCGATGGGCGCTTGATGTTGCGCGTTGCTAGGTCGTTGGCGGTTTTGACCGACTCGTTGCATTCGTGGGCGAACGCCTTGAGCTCGGCGAGGTCGGCCTCCTTCAACTGACCCGAGAGCACGACTTCGCCATCGCGTTCGATGGGCTCGAAGCTGCTGGCCTCGAGCGACGGATATCGGTCGGAAATCGATTCGATCGACGATTTCACGGACCTGATGGCGTTTTGGTTCGCGAGATGCGGGTCTTCTCTATTCAGCGCGTTCTCGATGCGGCGCAGCTGCTGCGTCGCGTATCCGCCGAACGTGGCGCCGCACCGGCGTGTAACGAACCAGTCGCGATGCGCGCGCAGCGTGTCGAACGCTTTCGATTCGACGAGCACATGTTCGTCGAGCACGCCGAGGGTCTCGATGCAAGACGGGTTGCAGGCGAGCAGCAGCGAGCAAAACTTGGCGAGCGAGTGCAGCGTGGCGTCTATTCCCTCGTCGAGGTTCAGCGTGCCGAAATCGTGGAGTGACACGATGTCGCGTGCGGACGGTGGCACGAATCCTCGCAGGTCGATATCGCTTTCGGGGGTATCGAGTCCATAGGCGATGCTGCCGCCGAAGGCGACGCCGCCGGTCTCGAGCGCAAGTCCACGCTGGTCGCAGTACTCGAACAGCTGCTTCAGCTGCAGCATGGCGACGTCGCCGCCCTCGAGTACGTATCCATGCTGTGCGGCATGTTCCCACATCGATCCAGATCTGCTCATTTTGATGCCGCCATCCTTCCTCGGTTGCTTTGCAGCAAGCGTATGGTTAGCTACTATAGTCTAACGGAAAGCGTCGGTGGCGTCGCGTTTTGCGGGGAAGGAGCGATATGGGCATTCGGGTGCTGGTGTTCGATCTTGACGGAACATTGCTGGACACGATGTCCGATTTGGCGGTTGCCGCCAACGAGGCGCTTGTTCACATGGGGTTTCCCGCGCGAACGCAGGAGGAGATGCTGTCGTATATGGGCTACGGCGGGCGCTGGCTCATCGAGCAGCTCGTGCCCGAATGGGCGACCGCCGACCAACGCAGGCGTACATTCGAGTTGTGGCGAGAGCTCTATATTGCAAGCGATTACGCCTTAACGGCGCCGTTCGACGGCGTGGTCGAGGCGGTGCGCGAGTTGCGGTCGCACGGTGTGAAGACGGCCGTTCTGTCGAACAAGTTCGATGCCGGCGTGCGCACGTTGGTGCAGCGGCATTTCCCGGGCTTGTTCGACGTGGCGCGGGGAGATGCGCCTCCGATGCCGCGCAAACCTGACCCGACGGGGCTTTTGAAAATGCTTGACGATTTGGGTGCGGACAGGGGCGAGGCGGCCTACGTCGGCGATTCGATCGTCGACGTCAAGGTAGCGCGAAACGCCGGCGTGAAAGCCGTTGGCGTTGCGTGGGGCTACGATGCCGCAGCGCCCCTGCCGGTCGATGAGCTGGATGCGTATGTCATGACTCCAGCTGATCTCAAAATGATACAGTACCTCTGAGGTACTGTATCATCCTACAGGTACTCGTAGAGCCACTCGATGATGGTTTCCTCGACGTCGTCCTTGATTTCGTCGTAGTTGTGGATCTCGTGACGGTAGCCGGAGTACAAGCGCGTGATCACGTCGTGGCCGGTGTCGATGAGCCAGTTGGCGCACTGGTAGACGCCTTCGCCGAAATTGCCGACTGGGTCCTGGTCGCCGGCGATCAAGAGGATGGGCAAGTCGGCCGGCACCTTTTCGGCCCACTGCTTGCCCTCGATGCACAGCATCATGTCGATGAAGTCGCGCAGGCTGATGTTGTGGGTCGGGTGCGTGAACGCGTCGAACGGGTCGGTGGCGTGATCCTTCTGCACCCAGGGGTCGTGGCAGATCCATTCGTTGCCAATCGCGGCACCTTCGTCGCAGCGGGCGAACATCCAGCCGAACAGCGCTGCGATGAAATCGGGGTTGGAGTCGTGCGCTTGACCGGCTTGGACGGCGGCGTCGACTTTCGCGCGCGTATCGGCGGTTCCCTCGAAGACCCCCGTGGTTCCGCAGTAGATGGCGCCGGCGAGTTCGTCGCCGTACTTCGTGGAGAAGTCGCGCGCGATCATGGAGCCCATGGAGTGCCCGAACATGAAGTAGGGGAGGTCCGGGTACTTCTCGCACACGACGTCCTTGAACAGCTTCTCATCCTCCATCATGGTGTGCGGGCCGGCGTCGCCCCAGTCGCCCCATGTGTCGTTGGCGATGGCCGTGGCGCCATGGCCCACGTGGTCGTTCGCCGCCACGATGAAGCCCGCGTCCATGAGGGCCACGATCATGTGGAAGTAGCGGCGCGAATGCTCGCCGAACCCGTGCACCAGCTGTACGATGCCTTCCGGCTCGCAGGCGGGAACGTAAATCCAGCCCGTTACCTGGTCGCGGCCATTGCTCGAGGGGAACGTTACTTCATGCAGCATGGGACACCTCTTCTCTCGTTGGCGGATGCGCGTGGCGGAACGGTAATCCGCCACGCAGTCATTATAGGGTGAAGCGCTGGTGCTGGGTACCGGCGCTCCATCATGCCCTGGGTTTGTTCCGAATCACGAATGTGCTCGATTGAGGGACTCAGTCCGTTTTACTCGTGATAGCATGCGGCGATGTGTCTAGCGGCAATGCGTTGGGAGCGCTTGTGGAAACGGTTTTCAAACTGAAGGAGAACGGCACGTCCGTTCGGACCGAGGTCATGGCGGGCGTGACCACGTTCATGACCATGGCCTACATCATCGCGCTGAACCCGAACCTGCTCACCAATTGGCGCGCGGGCGGCGACGAGCTGTGGAACGCGGTGTTCTTGGCGACGTGCCTGGCTTCGGGCATTTCGATGGTGGTCATGGCGTTTTTGGCGAACAAGCCGATCTGCTTGGCGCCCGGCATGGGGCTGAACAGTTTCTTTGCGGTCGTCGTAGCGCAGATTGCCACGTTGACGGGCGCGACTTACGTTGCGTCGTTCCAGGCGGCGCTTGTCATCGTGCTGGCCGAGGGCATCGTATTCCTCGTGCTGGCGCTGTGCGATGCAATCGGGAAGATCGTGGAGTCCATTCCCGCCTGCATACGGTTGGGAATGGCCCCCGCCATCGGGCTTTTGCTGCTGGATATCGGCATGGGGTCGAACGCCGGCGTCATGGACGGCCAAGGCTCCATGTTCTACGTGTTGCGCGATTTCTTCGGCGCGCTCACGCCTGCGAGCGCTGCAGCCACCATGACCGATGCGTTCCCCGCGATGGTCGTCACGGTGGCCACCATGTTGCTGGGCTTGTTCGCCATCGTGCTGCTCGAGCATCGCGGGATACGGGGATCGGTGCTTATCGGCATGATAGCGGCAAGCGTGTTCTACTGGGCATGCCAGGCCATCTTCTTGGGAACCAACCCGTTCGCCAATTTGGCGGAAGCCAACTGGGTGCCCTCGCTCGGGGACATGGCCGCCATCACGTTGTTCAAGTTCAACTTCGAAGGGCTTTTGGGGCTTGGCTGGGCGACGGTCGTATCGCTCGTCGTCACGCTGTGTTTGGTCGATTTGTTCGACACGCTGGGATACCTGCTTGGCGTTGCGCAGCAAGCGAACATGGTCGAAGACGATGGCTCCATGCCCTGGTTGAAGCCGGCTCTGACGTCCGATGCGGTGGGCACGGTCGTGGGCGCATGCGCCGGCACGTCAACGATCACCGCCTTCGCCGAGTCGACGGCCGGCATCGCCGTGGGCGGACGCACGGGGCTCACGACGCTGACGTGCGCCGCGCTGTTCTTCTTGTGCGTGTTCGCGGCGCCCGTCGTCGCCGTCATCCCCGCGCCGGCCACGTCGGCGGCACTCATCTACGTCGGCATCATGATGCTGCGGGGGCTCGAGAAGGTGAAGTGGCGCAACCTGGAGGACGCCGTTCCCGTTGCGCTCATGATGATCGCCATGCCCGTGTCGGGCTCCATCGGCCACGCCATCGGGCTCGGCATGATCGCGTTTTCCGTCATCAACATATGCACGGGCCAGGCGAGCAGGAGATACCTGGTCACGTACGTGCTGTCAGTCGTGTTCCTGATCAGCTTCTTCCTCGTGGTGTAGCCGGCCAACGTAAAGTGGCGGAAGACGAAGGGACCGAAGGGGAGCCTCCCTTCGGTCACTAAGGGGACCATTGGGGAGTCTCCCTTTCGGTCACTGAGGCTTTCCGATGGCGTGAAAAAGGGCCGCGCGGTAGTCGCGCGGCCCTTGCGTGAAACTTTTACCCTGGAGACCTGTTTCACCTATTCGAAATCGGTGTTGTAGGCGTTGCCCTCGCTGTCGACGTAGTAGCTGTCGACGTTGCCGTTTTCGTCTTCGGTGGTGACGCGCCAGCAGCGGCCATGTTCGTCGGTGTCCACGAGCTCGGAGTCGGTGTACTCGCCGCCGCTCGTCTGCTCGGCGATGTCGATGGCCTCTTCCTCGGCAAGGACCCCGTCGTTGCCTTCATCCGAGTCGTCGTCCGAGTCGTCGTCCGAGTCATCGTTGGCGGGAGCTTCGGTGCGGGACTCGGGCGTGCCCCAAACGTCGCCCGTGTAGGCGTCAACTTGGATGACCTGGGTGTCGCCGTCGTATACCAGCGTGACGTCATAGTGCGGGGCGTCGCCGCCGATCTTGAGTTCTGCTTCGGCCGAATCGGGAACGCCGGCGTTCACATAGCCGATCGCCGCGTCCTTCGCGGCATCCTCGGAGATGAAGATGTCGTCGGAGTCGCTCTTGGCCTTGTCTTCGCTTTTATCGCTCTTGTCGTCGGCGGCAGGCGTCTCGGCCTTCTTGACGGCCTTCACGATGTTGGCGACTTCCTCCTCGTTCATCGTGACCTCTTCGCCGCCGAGGCCCTGGAAGGTGGTGCCGAACTGCGCCTTGTCGACGGTCCAGGTTATGAGGGTGGCAGCACCGCGAGCGGGCCCGTAGCACGTGACCTCGGTGCCGTCGATGGTCTTCGTCCAGGTGTTGGCGAATTCCGCCTTGTCGCGGTCGCTGAGCGAACTTGCGTGCTTGGAATCGGCTTTGCGCAAGTCAAGCGCCATTGCGCCAGATTCGTACAGAGCCTGTGCGAGGCCCTCGACGTAGGAGAACTTGGGAGATTTGAACTTGGTGTCGTTGACTTCGATCTTGCTGAAGGCACCGAAGGTCTCGAAGCCGGCGCCCTTTGCGGCTTCGGCGGCCGACTTGGCGCTCTTCCACGCAATGGCCGGGGTGGCCGAGCTGGATTCGCTGCTTGCAGACGCGCTCACATCGGATGCGGGCATGGACGCCGAGCTCGACGAGGGGGCGCTCGGTGCCGCGCAACCAGCAAGGGCGATTACGAGAGCGAATGCGGATGCAATGATGGTGATACGTTTCATATGCGCTCCATTCTGTGATTATGCTGCGTTTCTGATCATGGCATGGGGTGTTCCGCGCATCTTGTTCCTGGCTGTAGTTGGCCCCTCCTCTCGATGCCGCCCATGTCGCTTCGAGGCCGATGTGGGGCATGTGCCCGCTGCCGGTCGCGCTGCGCTTGCTGCGGTTTCGCTTCCCGTTGCCAGACTGCGTAAAGTATAGCAGCGAATGGGCCGCGGTGTTGTCCGAGATGACGCGCATTCCGCGTCCATGTGATTACTATCCACTCCCCAGCAGCCCAGGTCGGCGGCGGGATGCGTAGCCGCTTGCGCAGCTACAAACTAAGTCATTTCAAAACGCGAGCAGCCGTAGGCCTAGCATCACGCCACCGACCTGGGCGGACAGACGAGAGGCCAGTGCGAACAGCAACTCCATGTGATTGGGGTAACCGTTATGTGCCCGATTGCCAAAACGGGCGATCGCTTTGTTGCCGTGCTGCTAGAATTGCGGTGCAGTACTTCGAAAAGGAGGCCGTCATGGCTGATGAAGCGTCGTATCTTTGGGCGCACGAGCTCATGGGCGCCATCGTGCGCAATATCGAAAAGGTGGTGTACGGAAAGCCGATGGCCGTGCGGCTCGTGGTCGCCACGCTGGCGGCCGGGGGCCATGTGCTCCTTGAGGACGTGCCCGGCACGGGAAAAACGAGCCTCGCCTCGGCGCTTGCCAGCTCGGTGCGCTGCTATTTCCGGCGCATCCAGTTCACTCCGGACGTGATGCCCTCCGACATCAGCGGGTTTTCCATCTACAACCAGAAGACCAACGAATTCGAGTTCAGGCCCGGTGCGGTCATGGCCAACGTCGTCCTCGCCGACGAGATAAACCGCGCGAGTCCCAAGACCCAGTCGGCCCTGCTCGAAGCCATGGAGGAGGCGCAGGTCACGGTCGACGGGGAGACCCACGTCCTCGCCCAGCCGTTCTTCGTGATCGCCACCCAGAACCCCATCGAGCATTACGGCACCTATCCGCTGCCCGAGGCGCAGGTCGACCGCTTCATGTGCCGCCTTTCCATCGGCTATCCCACGCGCGAGAGCGAGCTCGCGATCTTGCGCCGCGATGCGGATGCGAAGGCCAACCTCGCATCCGTCAGCACCGCTCTCGACGTGCTGGAGCTGCGCAAAGTCACAAGCACCGTGCATGCGGGAGACGACGTGTGCAACTATATCCTGAACATCGTTGGCGCCACGCGCACCACGCCGGACTTCGTGCTCGGATCCTCGCCGCGCGGCGGCTTGGCGACGCTCGCGCTCGCCCGCGCCTGGGCGCTGCTCGAGGGGCGCGATTACGTGACGGTCGACGATGTCAAGGCGCTCGTGCCCTACACGCTGAGGCATCGCCTGATCCTGTCCGCGGAGGCGCATGCGAAGGGCAAAACGGTAGACGGGGTGTTTGCCGAGATGCTCGACAGCGTGCGCGTGCCCTTGGGCCCTACGAGCTAGCGTCGTGGATCTGCTATGACGGCATCCGGCGTCCGCTCGTTTTTCCAACGGCCCCTCCGCTTCCTGCAGCGCTCTTGGCGCGGCATCGCGCTGGGCATTGCCAAGTGGCTCACGTTCCTGCTCATGGTAGTCATGGCTATCGAGCTATGGGCGAATGCCGGCAGCGGGTCGCCCGATTGCGTTTTCGCGCTTTTCCTCTTTGCGGTGTTTGCCGTGGCGCTCGCGTATTGGATCGTCGTTTCGCCCAGAGTCCGGTTGCGAATACCCGGTTTCGACGCGAATGCCGACCAGCAGGAGGCCGGCGGGGCGGATGGAGGCGCAAGGCCCAACGCGCGCAACGCGGGGGACCGCCACGTTGCGCGCCTTTCGCGAAAGCGGCAACACGACGTCGTGAAGACGGTGCAGGTTTCGCGCCTCGACACGAAGGCCGCCGGCCTGGTCGTTGCGAACGGTGCCCCCGTGCCCGTTTTGCGGGCGCAGGCAGCCGTGACGCTCACCCATGAGCCGGAGGGCGGCGATGCCTCCGAAGATCCCATGCCCACATTCGTCAACGGCACGGAGTTCGCGATACCCGCGCGCAGCGAGCGTCCCGTTGCAGTTGCGAGCACCTTCGATCACGTGGGCATCTTCATGCTGCGGTGCGCGGGGGTTCGCATCTACGGTTTGCTGGGCCTGCTCACTCGCGTATGCGGCCCGAGCGGCCAGTGGCGCGTGCGCGTCGTGCCCAACATCTACCGCCTGACGAGGGGAATCCCCCAAAAACGCAAGGTATCGCAGTCGGACCTCGGCATCCCCGATACGCCTTCGGATGCGCTCGACTACGACCGCGTGCGGGAATACCGTCCAGGCGATCCGCTGAAGACCATCCATTGGAATCTCGTCGCGCATGGGACAGGCGATCTTTATACCAAGCTGTTCGAGACCGCCACGGTGTCCGGCGTCACGTTACTGGTCGACCCCTTTGGGCCCCAGGTGTCGGCAGGTTCGCCCGATGCGGTCTATCATATGCACGACACCATGCTCGAGGGGGCGTTTTCCCTGGTGGAGCATGCGCGGCAAAGCGATCTCGCATGTCGATTACGGTTTTTCGACCGCAGTGGAAAGCTCGTCGAAACAGGCTGGCATGGGATGGCGACGCTCGGTTGGTTCGTGGAAACGGCCCAGCGCCCCGCGGAGACGCAGCTTGCTCGCGAGCGGGGTGCTTCGGCGATCCGCTCGTTGCGAAACGGGCGGCTGGGCTACACGATTTACGCGACTTGCCGGCTGTCGGACGAGAGCGTGACGGAGCTCATCGCTTGCCATCACCTCGGTGTTCCGCTGCTCGTCGTGCATGCCCTCCCTGCGCGCTCGGCGCGCGAAAACGCGAGCCAGCGGGCTTATGACAACCGGTTGCGGGAGGCGTCGATCGACGTCATCGACCTCATGGACGGCTCCCAGATCGTTCGGGAGGTGGCGGCGCAATGAAGTCCGCGAAGCCTGCCCGCATCGAAAAGGCCAGCGTTCCGAAAGAGCCGTTCTGGCGTTCGGATGCCCGTGCGCGTTTTCTCGCGTTTCTTCCCGAGCTCGTGCTTTCCGTCGTGGCCGCGACCTGCATGAGCATTCTCGTGTGCTTTGCCGATGACCCGAACACGGGTGCCCTTGCCGTGAAGATGGCCCTCACGCAGGTCTACGTGCAGGCAGTGCTGTACGTCTTCACCTATCTCACGCGCGATGCGAAAAAGTCGCATGCGGGGTGGGTGATCGTGGCGGCGTCGTTCTATGCCGATCTCATGTTGCCCCTCTCTTTCAGCGGGTCTTCGGGAAGTGTCGATTATACGGTGTCGATTGCGATCATGCTGGGCAGCATACAGTTCTACCTGTCTCGTCCGCGATGGGGCTGCGTCTTGCTCGCGGTGGAGCTGGTCTCGATCGTCGCGTCGAGTTCCATCGCGGTCGAGCTCCTGGGCGTTACTCTCATCGGCTTCGGCAGCTTTTTGGCGCTTTACGTCATGCGCGGGTCTGCCAAACGCATAACCATGTCCTTCTATGAGTGGGAGAACCTCGGGCGCGGGGGAGACGACGAGGCTGCCCGTCCGTTGCTCCAGAGAACAAATGCGCAGGTCGCGGCAATCGGACTCGCCGCTGGCGCGATATGCTTGGCGGTGTCGCTCGTCGGAGTCGCAGTCCTGGGGCATTCCTTCGAATCGAGCGATGCTTCATCGGGTTCGGCTGCGGAGGTCGTCGAGGAAG
Organism: uncultured Eggerthellaceae bacterium; assembly: GCA_946618265.1. Next base: position 17,000 of record CAMOLA010000008.1, on the reverse strand, counting down.
GTGGTTCCAGCGAAAACCGCCCCGATGTGGACGCCGATGCGGTTGGCGGTACGCAGGATGACGGCGCAGCCGCGATGACGAACGACGAAGACGCTTCGCCAGCCGTTGGATCCGCACGCGAAGGCGCGGGGCGCCAAGAGCCGCACGGCGCCATTCCGGCTGGCTTAATCGCCGTGCTTCTGCTCCTTTCGCTCGCCGTCCTTTCTCCGCTCGCCAAGCTCCTCCAGCGCACGCTGGCTCGGCGTGCCATCGAGCGGGAGCCGCGGGAAATCGATCGCGTGGCAAAGGTGTATCTTGGCATCATCGAGCGGCTCTCGGTCGCTGGAATCGTGCGCAGGGACGCGGAGACGCCGGACGAGTTCCTGGCGCTTCATGCCGAAGAGCTCGACGAGCTCACGGCGTGGACCGGCGTTGATTTCAAGGGGTGGGCGGCGCTGACGAACGCCTACGAGAATGCGCGCTATGCGGATCGCGGCCCGACCGAGCTCGAGCTCGAGACTGCCTGGAAGCTCTACGACGCCATGCCTGCATGCGCGCGTCGCAAGCTTGGCTGGGCCCGTTACCTCGTTTCCGCATTCTGGCGAATGTAGATCGCCCCGAAAGCGCGCGCAAGGCGCGAGGCTCGCACGAGCCTTCGGGGTTCGTTGGAGCTTGAACGTGAAACTGTGGGCGGAAAACCTAGATGGCCCAGGGTAGCTTCCAGACGCCCGGCTTGTCCTTGCCGCCGTAGATTTGCCCGAGCTGCTCGTCGGTGAGCTCAACGCCTTCGGATTCGCAGAATTGCAGCAGCTCCTCGGCGGTTTGGCATGCTTCGGCGCGTTCTTCGACGTTTCCATCCAGGGCCATGATAAAGAGGCCGTCTCCACCGTTGCGAGCTGCTTCAAGGAAGTGAAGTAACGAGCCTTCGAAAGTGATGGAGCGAGTGGCGCGATTCCCGGGGACGATGCCCGTGGCTTGAGGTGAACGAACCTGCAAGGCGAATCGGGAAGCTGCTCACATCGCTTGGATGTGCTCTTGCGCCGCGCACGGTTTGTGCGCGGCGCTTTTTTGCGGTTGGCATGCTCGAAGGGCTAAAACTTGACGGGTAGACACGCCACTCGGCTTGGCTTGTTGCCAAAAACCAGCTATTCTTCGGCCCCACCGCTTATTCGGTCACACCCTCGGTCTCTTCTATAAGGCCGCCACAGCCGAGCAGGTAGAGTTTTGCGGGCTGCAGGACGCTGTCGATCCACCGCGCCTTCGACCACTGGGGGAGAAGCGTGAACGAGAAGCGGCCGATCGAGCCGTCGTCGAGTTCGACGGGCAGGGCGCGCGCGAACGCAGTGTCCGGGACGAGGCGCCAGCGTTCGTCGGCAGCGCCCCATTCCTCGAGCGTGCTCATGATGCGCGATGCCACGCCGGTGCCGAACGATTCGCACACGAGTTCTGGCCGCATGATCTTGAAGCTGGTGTCGATGGCGAACACGTTGCCCAAGCTGCCGTTGGGGTACACGTCGAACTGGAAATCGACCGATTCCGGCGTGAGGGACATGAGTTTGGACGCCTGATCGAGCATGGTGTCGTCGTAGGCGCTGAACCCGATCTCGTCGAATGCTCGCGCGAGGCGCGAGGCGTCTTCGGCGATGGCGTCTTTCTCGCCTTGGTTCAGGTACCCGCAGACGCGCAGAGGCGCATCGGGCCGACCCCTGAACAGGCCGAAGAAGGACAGCGGCCAACCGCGGGGCATGCGTTCGTTCGTGTCGAGGTAGAGGCGCGCTCGCTCGGGTTCCCCGATGGCATCGCAAAACGGCTTGACGAGCTCGGTGTGCGTGCGGGGCTGGAAGTGGATGGCCGCAGCGGGAAGCTCCTGGTGTTTCGTGTCGAGCTCGAACCCGCAGCAGATCTCGTCATGCTGCGCGCGCACGCCGGCATACCAGTCCAGCATGGCCTCGGATCCTGTGGCGGCTTCGGATTCGACGCGCGTGCCCGGATCCATCGGCCCATAGAGCAGCGTGATGTCGAGGAACGGGTCGCCCACAAGAGGAAACTCGAAATAGGTGCTCGGGCATTCGTTTCCGACGACGAATGGGCGCATTGCGCCGCGTGCACGGCTGGCCATGCCGCCGAACAGCGTTTCGTCGCGACCTCCGTCGGCTGCGTGCAGGCAGACGACTTCGAGCGCATCGGCAAAGGTGGGAATCCTCATTGCGCACCTCCCATGAAATAGGCTTTTGCGTCGAGCGGCTCGCCGTCGCGCCACCGCAGCTTTAGAAACGCCGGGAAGTTGAAGATCGTGATGTCGTCGTCGCCACGCGCGACGTTTGTTGCAAAGGTCGCGTCGGGGAAGAGGCGCCAGCGATCGTCGGCGAGCCCCCATGTTTCCACCTGGGCCATGAGCGCTCCTGCCGCGCCGTCCACCTCGAACGGCTCGTTGTCCGCTTCCCCGCCCGGGGCGGCGAAGCGAGCGCTTGCGCTGAACGTCGGTCCCGCGCTGCCGTCTGGCAGCACGTCGAATTGGAATTCAAGTTGGAAGGGCGTTTTCGCGAGCGTTTGACAGCGGGGGATCGCCGTGTCCCCGAAGGCGTCGAGGCCCACCTGGCGCAGGTCGGCCTCCAAGAGCGCGGTGTCCTCGGCATAGCGAAGCTGCTTCTTCCTCTTCGGGATGCATTCCACGCGCACGAAGTCGGCCTGACGGTTCGGGAAGACGCCCGTATAGCAGGCAAACCAGTCATCTGGCAGCCGGTCGACGAACGCGCGGTACGAGGAGACGGCGTCCTTCCTTCCCGCTGCTTCGAGGAATTCGCAAACGCCATCGGTGTCGATCGTCCACGTGAGGAGCTGAACGGCAGGATCGTCGATGCTCCCGGAGCTCACATCGTAGCTCAATGCGAGCTGGCGGACGTAGTCCTGGCGCGCGAACCATGCGAACACTTCGGGGTAACCTCCGGTTTGCCCTTTTTCGAAAACCTGGCCCGGATGCAGCGCTTCGCGCGAGGTGAGCACGTGCAGGTCGAACCAGGGCTCGCCCAACAAGGGCAGCTCGTACCAGATCTCCGGGAAGCTCGGGCTTGCGAGGCTGCGTGAAAAGGCCTCGTGCGCAAGCGGTGCGCAGGTCCCGAACAGCACGTCTTGGCGTCCATCGCGTGCGGCGAGTGCATACTGTATGTTGTAGAGCATGGCATGGTTTAGCATGGGGCCTTCTTATCGTTGGCAGGCTATCGAGCTGGTCGCTTCGTCCATTCAGCTCGATTCTGTCACGCGCTTACGGTGATTTATACATTGTAAAATGGCGGCCATCTCTGCTCAAATCACAAAAGGGGACTGTCCCTTATTGTGTCTTTATGTTAAGCCGCCGTTGGCGCGGAGCCGCCCCGGGCAGGTGGGGCGTTCGCTTGGCTTCGGCTAAACCTATATGGTTTTTAAGTTTGTGCCTGCAGAATCGCTCACGCCCCACCTGCCCGGGGCGGCTCCGCGCCAACGGCGGCTTAACATAAAGATTTCTATGTAGAGGGGCTTTCGCGTCGTCATAAAAGGGGACTGTCCCCTTTTATGACGTTAGCGTTTCCTGAGGGAGAGCAGCCTGCGTGTCAGGTCGATGGCGCCGACGAGGAAGATCGCGATGCCCAGGCAGAGCGCAAACGGGCGCATTAGTATGTTGCACTGCATGGTGACGTTCATGCACAGGTTGATGAGCCCGCCGGGGACGGCCGCGATGTAGGCGCCGACGAGGGCGGCGCCCAGCGAGAGCCCGCGCCGTTCGCCTTCGTCGGTTTCGAAAATGCGGACGATTGACAGGATCGCGAGCACGACGCTTGCTCCCAACATGGCGCGCCAGGCCCAGACGCAAGACGATGAGGATCCGTCGGCATGCGGCGGGCATGGCCCTGCAAATGTGAGAAGCCCGATGACGAGCAGGGCGGTAAGCGCCGTGAGTATGATTCCGACGACCGGAGCCGCCTTCGGTTTGCTGTTGTCCACGTGCGTTCCTTTCGCGAAGCTTCCCGAGCTTTAAACTCGGTCAGCGTTGGCGGTGTTTTGCTCAGCTGCCTTGCGCCCCACGCAAAGTACCCTTCAGGGCGACAAGTAAGTCGAGTATAACAAACTTTCGGGAACGCCGCGACGTTAGCCGGTGGCGGATTTGCGCACGAGTTCGGCCTTCGAGGACATCGATCCGAGCTGTGCCTCGTACTCCTCCATGCGCTTCGCGAACTCGTCTGCTTTGCCCGTATCGCCAGCGGCCCGGTAGGCGTGCTCAAGGACGGCTTGCTCGTAATAGAACGCCAAGGCGCGGCACTCCGCCACTTCGGTACCGTACGAGGCTTGCCTGTCCATGTCGCGTAGCGCCGTGTCGTAGAGGTTGCCGTAGCGGCCGCTCTCGGCCGAGTAGATGTAATCGCGTATGCCGTAGTCGCTCGAATAGCCCTCTGAAGTTTCCCTGATCTGGAATGCCGCCGTAGCGTACAAGATGACGACGATGACGGCGAGGATGGCCACGACTATTTTCAGCGGGGAGCGCGTGCTTTGATTCGTCCGTGTCATGATGTGATGCCCTTCTCGATGATCGTGGCAAGTTTCTTCGTGGACATGTTTGGGATGTCCTTCACGTCCTCGTCGGTCAGCCCGAAGTACGTTTTGGCAATTGCACTCGCGCGGTCGCGGATGTCCTCGACGTAGACGAGCTTGTCGGGAGGCAGGTAGCGGTCAACGTCGTAGGAGTAGCGCTGTTCGAGCGTGAATATCCTCTCGAGGTCCTCGGCCAGGTAGCCGCATGTGTTGGAAACGTATTCGGGCTTGAACGAGTAATCCGAGCTGTCGTTGATTCGCGAAACGTGCTCGATGAGGTCGACGTACGCGCGCGCGGCGGTTCGCAACCCCTGGTAAGGATTGTCGTAATCGAGCGATATATCGTTTGCATCGTAGTATCCGGCGAACTTGCCGTAGTCGCCTTGCGCGAGGAAGGCGTCCAAGGCCTGCTCGTCCTCCACGGCGTTGCGCTCGATGCCCTGTTCCCGAATCGAATATCCGATGTCATGCGCGCCCACCGACAAGATGGCCCCGACGATCAGGGCGATGAGCAGCACCACGAGGATGACGAGCCAGCTGCCATGGCGCTGCATCAGGGACGTCTTCTCCATGACGTCGGCTTGCGTACGCTGGTATTCTTGGCGAAAGTGCGCCATGTCGGATTGGTGCTTGGCGGCCATGGCGTTCGGCGTGCCGCAGTACGGGCATACCGCGTCCTCGAGTCCCATTTGTCCGCCGCAGCTCGGGCATTTCATGTGCGTGCTCCTTAACGAAGGACCCCGAGCTGCCTGAGGCGCTTCTCGAGGTTCTGCTTCAGCTTGTCGTTCTGGATAAAGCCTTGCGCGTCTTTGGATTCAGCGGCGAAGGCGGCGATTTCGCTCTCGCTCATCTGGAGCGTGTCGTGTAAGAACTGGTGCGCGTAAGCCCGGTACTCGGCGGCCCTCGCCTCTTCTTCGGGCGTGAGCATGGCGGATGGAGGTATGTCGTTGTGGTCGAACTGGGCAAGCCGGAGGGCGAGCCCGGTCGACCATGTGTAGTCGTCGATGCCGAATTCGCGCGACCCCCTGTTGTCGGCGGCCGAGCGAAGGGCCTGCCATCCGTCGTGGACCTCCAGGTACCCGGCGTGCTTCCAGGAGTACAAGGCGTCGAACCCCGGATCGTCCATGAGGCTCCATACGTATTCGCTCAGCGCGTCGTCGTCTCCCGCCTCGTAGAGGCGGTCGAACTCCTCGAAGTACCGCGTCCTGAAATCCTCACGCGCCTGATAGCTTTGGAGAGCCTGCTGCTCGTCGTGCTTGTCGGCGCAGTTGACGACCAGGAACAGCGCCGCTAGCACTGCGACGGCGATGACGATGATGGTGATGGTCGTCTTGGCGTTGAGCCGCAAGCTGGATTTGATGCTGCTTTCGGCGTTGTCATCGAGCTCGTCGGTTTCGTCCCTGAGATCGTCGAGCGCGTCCATGTACGCTTGTTCCGCTCCGATGGGGTTGATCGCGCCGCAGTACGGGCAGCGCGCGTCTTCCATCGCGACGTCGCCACCGCAATTGGGGCATATCGTGCGCCTCGGGGCGGTGGCCGGTTGGCCAGACGATTCCCGTCGTTCACCTTGGCTCGTGGGCAGCGGCTGCCGGCTTGCTTCATCGGTCTTCAACGCCGCGTCCTTTCGTGCGTCCAGCGTAAACCATTATCGGTTACGCTATTATCCCACTTTGGGAGGCGACGGGGACGGAGGATGTCCGTTGCTCCGTTTTCTTCTGGTTGCTTCCTGGTTACTGTTCACGCTGGCCTCTCGACTGTCCGCCCTGGTCATCGGCAGGGCGCTAGGCCTACAGCTGCTCGCGTTTTTGAATATTTGAAGTTTGTGGCTGCGCAAGCGGCTACGCACCCCGCCGATGACCAGGGCTGCTTGGGTGTGAACTGTAACGCTTCCTGCTCGTGTATCTTGAAATGACGGACACGCCGGTCTGCAAAAACGTATACACTATGAAGCATCGCAGCAAGCGGCGTTGCGCGGCGCTTTCGAAAGCGAGCCGATGCCGATAGTACCCGCCAAGAAGACGAGGGGACTTTTGGATGGAAGATCCCGGAACGCGCAGAATATCATCGCCCGAGCAGCTCAACGACTACCTGCATGTGACGAACCCGAAGATCTGGGTGCTTCTCGTGGCGGTTATCCTGCTCGTCAGCGGCCTCTTGCTGTGGAGCGGTTTCGCTACGGTTGAAAGCTATGCTACTGGCGAGGCGAAGGCGCTCAAAGGCGAGCTTACCGTGACATTCGACGACGCTGACAAGGCGAGCAGGGTTCAACCGGGCATGGAGATGGAGGTCGGAGGTGAAAAAGCCGAGATCCTCGCCGTCGGCGCCGACGCTGACGGAAACCCGGTTGCGACGGCGCGTGCCAATATCCCGGACGGTTCGTACGACATACGCGTGGGATACAGCACCACGCAAGTCATATCAATGCTCTTCAACTAGCGGGGGCGTCCAGTGGAACAGGTGAGACAACCGCTTTCCAAGGGCGTAGCCAAGGTGCCCCAGGTCATGCAAATGGAAGTGCTCGAATGCGGTGCAGCGGCGCTTGCCATGATTCTTGCATACTACGGCAAGTGGATGCCGCTCGAGCAGGTGCGCGCCGACTGTGGCGTGTCGCGTGACGGCACGAACGCCGAAAACATGGCCAAAGCTGCCCGCAGCTATGGCATGGAAGTCGAGGGCTGGCGCTACGATATCGACGAGCTACGGGAAAAGGGCACGTATCCCTGCATCGTCACCTGGAATGTCACGAACTATGTCGTGTGCCGCGGTTTCAAGGGCAACCACGTCTACGTGAACGATCCGGCGCGCGGCTCCATGAAGATTTCGGTGGAGGAATTCAAGCGTTCGTACGGCGGCATCGCCCTGTTCTTCGCGCCGACCGATACCTTCGAGCCCGGCGGAAAGCGCAAGAGCACGGTTGAGTTCGCACGAAGCCGCTTGCGGGGAGCCGGCGTGGCCGTCGCATTCGTCGCTCTCACGACGATTATCGGCTACCTGTTCGAGATGCTCACGCCCGCGTTCACGCGCTTTTTCATGGATCGCCTGCTCACAGGCGAAAACTCCGATTTGCTCATGCCCTTCATCGGGCTACTCGTCGCCGTAGGCGTCGTCCAGGTCATCGTGGCGGCAATCCAGGCGGTCTATTCGCTGAAGATCAACGGCAAGATGGCCATCGTCGGCAGCAGCACGTTCATGTGGAAGGTGCTGCGCATGCCCATGGAGTTCTTCTCGCAGCGAATGGCGGGCGACATCCAGCAGCGCAAGACGACGAACGCGGTCATCGCCGAGACGCTCGTGAACATGCTCACCCCGCTTGCGCTGAACATCGCCATGATGGTGTTCTACCTCGTCGTCATGATTCGCTATTCCGTCCTGCTCACGCTCGTCGGTATCGCGACCATCGTGCTGAATTCTTTTCTCGGGAGCTATATTTCCCGCAAGCGCGTGAATATCACCCGCGTGCAGATGCGCGATGCGGGAAAGCTCAATGCAACCACGGTGTCGGGCATCCAGATGATCGAGACCATTAAGTCGGCAGGTGCCGAGAATGGGTATTTCGCAAAATGGGCGGGTTACCAGGCTTCGGTGAACGAAGCCACCACGCGGTTTGCCAACCTGAACCTGTATCTGGGCATGGTCCCCAATTTCCTCGCGAGCCTCGCGAACTATTCCGTGTTGGTGATCGGCGTCTTCCTCGTGATGCAAGGGCAGTTCTCGCTCGGCATGGTCATGGCTTTCCAGGGTTATATCCAGCTGTTCATGGCTCCCGCCATGACGACTATCAAAGCGGGACAGACCATGCAGGAGATGCGCACGCAAATGGAGCGCGTCGAGGACGTGATGGTCTACCCCGAGGACCCGAGCTACCGCGATGAGCCGATCGATGACAAGGTCGACTACGGCAAGCTCGACGGGCAGGTTGAGTTGAGGAACGTGTCGTTCGGCTACTCGCGGCTGGGCGATCCGCTCATCGATGACTTCTCGATGAGCGTGGAGCCGGGCGCGAGCGTGGCATTCGTCGGCACGTCAGGGTGTGGCAAGTCCACGCTTTCGAAGCTCATCGCCGGACTGTACCAACCATGGGACGGCGAGATCCTGTTCGACGGCAAGCCGATGTCCGAGATCGATCGCAGCGTGTTCACGAGCTCGGTGGCCGTGGTCGATCAGGACATCATCCTGTTCGAGGACACCATCGCGAACAACATTCGGATGTGGGACGAGACCATCGAGGATTTCGAGGTCATCATGGCCGCGCGCGATGCCCAGATCCACGACGACATCATCGCGCGTGACGGGGGATATGCCGGCATGATCCTCGAGGGCGGGCGCGACCTTTCCGGAGGCCAGCGCCAGCGACTCGAAATCGCGCGCGTGCTTGCAGCCGATCCGCGTGTCATCATCATGGACGAGGCCACGAGCGCGCTCGATGCCAAGACCGAGTTCGAGCTCGTTCAGGCCGTGAAGGACCGCGGCGTGACCTGCATCGTCGTCGCGCATCGGCTTTCGACGATCCGGGATTGCGATGAGATCATCGTGCTCGACAAGGGCCGAGTCGTCGAGCGCGGTACGCACGACGAGCTCTACGCCCAAGGCGGCGCTTATGCGGAGTTGGTGTCCAATGACTAGGGGAACGCATTTCTCGTCTTGCATGAAACGCCGGCGTCCGACACCCGCGCCTCATTCCCAGGCGGCTTCGCAGAGGGAGGTGATGACGTGGGCTTGTTCGACGACCAGATACGACAGCGTAAGCTGAGCGACCAAGAACTGTTCGAGGATTCGATTCTGCGCATGGCTTCGGCGGTCGTGGGGCAGGCGAGCGCGGGGGCGTTGGCCAGCGGGCACATCGTGACGAAGGCGGCAGTCGACGACATCCTGAAGTTCTACGGTATCAACCCTACCGAAATCCCCGCGTCCGTGACCGACCCGGACGAGCAGCTCGAGTACGCCTTGCGCCCCCATGGCATCATGCATCGCATGGTGGCGCTTCACGAGGGCTGGTACAAAGACGCGTTCGGTCCCATGATCGTGTATCGCGCGGACGACGGCGCTCCCGTGCCGGTGTTCCCGAAAGCATATCGAGGGTATTGGTACCGCGACGAAGCGGGGCAGAAGGTCACCGTGAACGCCGAGCGCGCACGCGGCTTCTCCTCGCAAGCGCGCTGCTTCTACCGGCCATTGCCGCTTGGCAAGATAGGCGTGCCCGACCTCGTTCGCTACATGCGGCAATGCATGAACTCGGTCGATGTCGCTTTGCTTGTCGGCATATCGTTGCTTGTCACGCTCGCGGGCATGATGCTGCCGCCTATCGCAAAAGTGCTCACTGGCTTCGTGGTCAACACCGGCAGTTATGCGGTGCTCGCCTCTACGGCGGCTTTCATGTTGTGCGCCGCGATTTCACAGCAGCTCTTCGCGGCTTCGCGCGAAATCACCGTGAACCGCATCAAGACGAAGACCTCGGTGGCGGTGGCGTCGGCGTTCATGATGCGCATTCTCAGCCTGCCGGCCAAGTTCTTCCGGGATTACAGCGCCGGCGAGCTCTCGAGCCGATGCGCAGCGGCTAGCCAGTTCGTCTCGCTCCTCGTCTCGAATGTGCTTTCGCTCGGGACGACCGCTCTGGTCTCGCTGCTCTACGTTGTGCAAATCGGCCAGTTCACCCCGGCTCTCATGTGGCCGTCGGTCTGCATCATAGCGGCGACGGTCGCGGTTCCGCTCGTCACCTCCCTCTTGCAGATGCGCGTCACGCGCCAGCAGATGCAGTATTCCGCCAAGGAGAACGGCAAGAGTTTCGCCCTGATATGCGGCGTGCAGAAGATCAAGCTCGCCGGAGCCGAAAAGCGCGCATTTGCCCAGTGGGCGCGCGCCTACACCAAGAGCGCCGAGCTACAGTACAACCCGCCATTTTTTCTGAAGATAAGCGGCGCCGTGAGCTCTGCCGTCTCGCTCGCGGGCGCAATCGTCCTGTACTACCTTGCAACTGTCTCGGGTGTCACGCCATCGGATTACATAGCCTTTTTCGCTGCATACGGCATGGTCACAGGCGCATTCACGTCCTTTGCCGGCGTGGTGCAGGCATCCGCCCAGATTCAGCCGTTCCTCGACTTGATGAAGCCCATCCTGGAGGCCGAGCCCGAGGTGGCCGAGGAAAAGGAGATCATCACGGAGCTTGCCGGGCGCATCGAGCTCGAGGACGTCCGCTTTCGCTACAACGACAGCATGCCTTACGTCGTCGACGGCATGAGCCTGAAGATCCGTCCCGGCGAGTACGTGGCCATCGTGGGGAAGTCGGGCTGCGGCAAATCGACGCTCGTCAGGCTGCTGCTTGGCTTCGAGATGCCGGAGAAAGGCGCTATCTATTACGACGGGAAGGACATGGCCGGCCTCGACCTGCGCTCGCTCCGCCGGCGAATCGGCGCGGTAACCCAGGACGGCGCCCTGTTCCAGGAAGACATCTTCAGCAACATCACGATTTCGGCACCGCAGCTCACGGAGGACGACGCGTGGGAGGCGGCCGAAATCGCAGGGCTAGCCGACGACATCCGCGCCATGCCGATGGGCATGCAGACCATGATTTCGGAAGGCTCGGGCGGCATATCGGGCGGGCAGAAGCAGCGCCTCATGATTGCGCGCGCCGTGGCGCCCCGTCCGCGTATCCTCATATTCGACGAGGCTACGAGCGCGCTTGACAACAAGACCCAAAGACAGGTGTCCGAAGCGCTCGATGCGCTCAAGTGCACGCGCATCGTCATCGCGCATCGGCTTTCCACCATCAAGAACTGCGACCGCATCCTCTACATCGAAGGCGGGCGCATCGTCGAGGACGGCGCCTACGACGAGCTCATCGAGAAAAAGGGCCTGTTCGCCGAACTCGTGGAGCGTCAGAGGCTCGATGTGTGAGACGGACGCGCCGTTTCTTCCGTATAGTAAGCGTAGGATGGATTGCGGCCCACTCTTTCAGTGGGCGCATTCCGCGGAAAAGGAAAGGAGAATCTTATGTGCTTCAGACCAAGTGCAGTATCGCAAGATAGCTCCAATATCCAGACGGGCACGTGTCCGACCTGCGGCATGCCCGTCGCAGCAGAGGCGGGGGTGACATCGGGCACATGCCCGCATTGCGGTGAAGTCATCCCGGGTGCGCCGACCGGCGGCCTCGGCGAGGCCGATGCGTCGCAAGGCAAGCGGATTCTTTAACGTTCGATAACGTTAGCGCTCGTTTGCGCGGGACATACGCCGAGCGTTCTGCTATCCAGTATGTCGGCGGAGCGCTCGGATGTCGTTGATTAAACCCAAAACTGCGGAGGCGGGCTGGCATTGCCCGCCTCCGCAGTATTGGGCTAAAGAACAGGTTAAGGGAAGGCTCTTCCGGCCCTTTTCAAACGCGTAATCCCAAGAAGGCAGGACCCCTCCATGAAGACGACCAATCCAAGGCATTGGATAACGGCTACGTGCCCTGCCGCTGACCTGGGTTGCCGGGGGCGTGAGCGGTAACGAAGATTCCGCATGCAGCTGCATGTTCGCCGCCCTGAGGAAGGGGCCGAGACCGCTATAATGTACTGGAGCTTCACGATGTTCCGCTTAGCATGCTAAGGAAACGCGTTTTAGTTCCAACTGCTAGAGGGGCGGGCGAGGCCTTCCATGGGATGCCGGGGGCAGAGGTACGTCTCCTTAGAAAGGACGCCACGTTTATGGATTTGGGCATCATCGCGCAATTTGGCCTCGCCACGGCTCTACCCGCCGTGGCGACTGCCGTGCTGATGATGCTGCGTCGCAGCACGAGCGTCTCGAAGCTCCCCGAGATTACCTGGCAGATAGTCGTGGGAATCGTGTTCGGCGCGATCGCCATCTACGGTACCGAAGCGGGCATTCCCGTGAGCGGCGCCATGATGAACGTGCGCGATGCCGCGCCGCTGGCTGCCGGCCTGCTGTTCGGAGGGCCCGCTGGCATTATTGCGGGCGTTATCGGCGGCGTGGAACGATGGTTGGCCGTCATGTGGGGCGTGGGCGCGTACACGCAGGTCGCATGCAGCGTGGCCACCACCTTCGCGGGCGTTTACGCAGCGGCTCTGCGCAAGTATTTCTTCAACTACCACATACCCAACTTGGCGTTTGCGTTCGCCACGGGCGTCGTGGCCGAGGTCATGCATCTGATGCTCGTGTTCGTCACGCATCCCGACGAGACGGTGCGGGCATTCGAGGTCGCACAAGCGTGCGCGCTGCCCATGATAACCTGCGTCGGGCTGGCCACGATGCTCTGCTCGTTGGTGGCGCACCTGTTGGACCATCAACCTCTGGTAACACCCGCAGGCCAGCGTAATGTGGTGCGCATCCTGCACAGCCGCATGCTCATCGCCGTCGTGGCGGCATTCGCCGTCACCGTGGGTTTCACGGCGCTTCTGCAGACGAACCTCGCTCATGATGAGGCCGAATCGCTGTTGCGGCTCAACGTCGAAGACGTTGAGCGCGATATTGCGGATGTGTCGGACGCGAACCTGCTTTCGCTCACGCAGCGGGCAGCAGATGCGATTGGGACGGCGCAAGGCGCGACCGACGAGGAGTGCGTACGGTTGGCAGCCGAGCTCGATGTCGCCGAAATCAACGTCGTCGACGCCACCGGCATCATCGTGGCTACGAGCAAGCCTGCGTTCCTGGGCTTTGACATGGCTTCGGGCGAGCAGTCGGCCGCTTTCCTCGCGCTGCTTGGCGAAGGCGGGCAACGGCAGCTCGTTCAGAGCTATCAGCCCATAACGTATGACGCCGACACGTCCATGAAATACGCCGGCGTCGCCATGCGCGACGGCTTCGTGCAGGTTGGTTACGACGCCGAGAACTTCCTCGACGACCTCTCGGCTCGGGTGGAAGCTTCCGTGAAGAACCGTCATGTGGGGCAGTCGGGCGAACTCGTCGTTATCGACAAGGCGGGAAACGTCGTCAGCACGCGCGGTGACGTCGTAAGCCAAACTGCCGAGCAGCTGGCGGCGGACGCCTCCAAGGCGGATGCCTACCAGGTTTTCACCACCTCGTTCTCGGGCGAGGAATGCTACGCCACCTACCAAGAGGTGGAAGGATATCGCATCATCGCGTTATTGCCCCTGGCCGAGGCCAACGCTTCGCGCGACGAAGCGGTGCTCATCACGGCGTTCATGGAGGTGCTCGTTTTTGCGGCGCTGTTCCTGGTCATCTACGCCGTCATCAAGCTCGTCATCGTGAGTGGCGTCCGCACGATGAACCGTCAGCTGGCCCAGATCACGGCGGGCGACCTGGACGTGGTGGTCGACGTGCGCACCGCTTCGGAGTTCTCCTCGCTTTCCGATGACATCAACCAGACGGTCGGCGTGCTGAAGGAGTCGCTTGCCACCGTGAAGGCCGACCTCGACATGGCGGCAGACTTGCAGGCGAACACGTTGCCCGACATCACCTCGGCGCTGGCGGAACGCAACGAGTTCGATTTATACGCCACCATGGAGCCCGCCAAGGAGGTGGGCGGTGACTTCTACGATTTCTTTCTGGTTGATAACGATCATCTGGCGCTCGTCGTGGCCGATGTGTCGGGCAAGGGCGTGTCCGCCGCTCTGTTCATGATGCAGTCGAAGACCGTCATCAAGATGGAGGCGCTTTCAGGATTCTCGCCCGCCGAGGTGCTCGAGCGCGCGAACGCCGACTTGTCCGAGAAAAACGACGGCGACATGTTCACGACCGCGTGGATCGGCATCCTGGAGATTTCTACCGGCACGCTCACGTATGCCGACGCGGGTCACGAGAAGCTCGCAGTGTTCCACGACGGATCATGGGAATTGCCACCCAAGCCGAACGGTGCCGTTGCGCTCGCGTCCTTCGACGAGGCCGACTACGCCGACTTGCCCGAGAAGTACCGCTTCCGCAATCACGTGGTCGCGCTCGCGCCTGGGGATGTGATCTTCCAATACACCGATGGCGTGACCGAGGCGACTGATGCGCAGGACGAGCTTTTCGGGGAAGACCGGCTGCTTAGCGCATTGGCTGGAGTCCCAGATGCAGATCCTGAAGTCGTTCTGCCCTTCGTGCATGGCAAAATCGGCGAGTTCGTGGGCGATGCGGCCCAGTTTGATGATATAACCATGTTGGGGTTGATGTACAAGGGTTCCGCCGGGCAGTGAGGGTTTGCGCGGGGGATGCGTTCTCTATAGGTTGGAGGTAGCGTCATGTTCGAGATCAGCAGCATAGTGGATGGAGATGTCAGCGAGGTGAAGCTCGTCGGTCGTCTCGATGTCAAGGCGGCGAAGGCCGCCGACGAAGGGTTCGCACAGGCGGCTGCCGAAGCGAAGAACGTCACATTGGATTTGTCCAAGCTGGAGTACATCGCAAGTGCCGGTCTGCGCGCTCTGAAGCGCTTGCGCGGTGCCGTTCGCGAAAACGGCGGCGCGCTCGTGGTGAAAGGCGTCCAGGATGACGTCATGGATGTTTTCGAGATGACCGGCTTCGCGGCGATGTTCACGTTCGAATAGCCGTGTGGAAAAGGGAGGACGGATATGGAAAGCATCACCGTTCCCGCATACGACAACGATCCTGATCCCGTCATCGAGTTCGTCGAGGGCCAGCTCGCCGAGCGCGATTGCCCGCCCAAGGCCCTTTACCAGATTCAGGTTGCCATCGAGGAAATCCTCGTGAACATCGTGAGCTATGCGCAGCTATCCGACGGCGATGGCATCGAGATTCGCTGCGAAGTACTCGACGACCCGCTGCGCGTGGTCCTGCAGTTTCTTGACGGGGGCATTCCCTTCGACCCGTTGGCGAAAGACGACCCCGACACATCGCCCGAAGCGCTCATGGAAAGCGAGGGCGGTTTGGGCATCTTCATGGTGAAGCAGATGATGGACGAGGTGTCCTACATCTACGAGGGCGGAAAGAACATCCTCACGATAAAGAAGCATTTGCAGGCGTGATTCTCCGGGGTTGTGCGAGAAGCGCATCCTGCGATGATACATTACCTCTGAGGTAATGTATCATGGATTGCGGAGGTATCTTGGCGTTATGAAGCTCGTATTCGCATCGGATTCGTTTAAGGGATCGCTCACGAGCGCGGAGATAGCCGGCTTGCTCGAGCGGGTGGCGCAAGAGATGCTTCCCGATGCCGAGTGCGTGTCGTGCCCGATTGCCGATGGGGGCGAAGGCACGATCGATGCGATTGCCAGCGGGTGCGCAGGAGCGCGCATCGGCGTTCCAGCGCACGACGGCCTCATGCGCAACGTGGAAGGCGAGGTGCTTCTCTGCGAAGACGGGAAGGCGTTCGTCGAAGTCGCTTCGACGTGCGGCCTGACCCTGCTCGGGCAAGCCGAACGAAATCCCCTTGCGACCACGAGCTACGGTGTGGGGGAGTGCATCCGCTTCGCACTGGACAAGGGGTTCGGAAGCGTCTTCGTCGCGTTGGGCGGCTCGTGCACGAACGATGGCGGCATGGGTTGCCTCCGGGCGCTCGGCGTCAGGTTCTTCGATGCGGCGGGTTGCGAGCTGCATGGTTTCGGGCGCGATTTGGCCGCAGTCGCGCGCATCGACGTGAGCGGACTTCATCCGCAGGTCGAACATGCCGAATTCACGATCCTGGGCGATGTGGACAATCCGCTTCTGGGGCCGCAGGGAGCGACCTGGACGTTTGGACGACAGAAGGGCGCGGACGATTCCCGTCTCGAACAGCTCGAAGCGGGAATGGCGCATTATGCGGAGGTCATCGCGTCCGTTTTCCCCGATGCGCGGTTCGATGTCCCTGGTTTCGGGGCGGCCGGCGGCCTGGGCATGGCGCTGGCGGTTTTCCTGGGCGCTCGCATCCGGTCAGGCGTCGAGGCGGTGCTCGACCTGGTCGGGTTCGACTCGGTTGCCGAAGGCGCGACTCTCGTGGTGACGGGCGAGGGGAAACTCGATGGGCAATCGCTGCGGGGAAAGGCGATGAGCGGCGTGATTGCTCATTCGAAGCGCCTGGGAGTTCCCGTGGCGGCAATCTGCGGACAGGTCGCCCTCGAGGATCGCGACTTGCATCGCATGGGATTGCGCTGCGCGGTGAGCGCGAGCGCGGGGCAGCCGCTCGAGCGCGCGATGGCGAATGCGGAGCAGAACTACCTGGCAGCTGCGAGGCGCTTGCTTACAGCTTCTCGTCCATGAGCTCGTCGGTCTTGGCGCCGCGTGCGAGCGAGCACTTGACGACCCAGCCCGATAGCGCGAACAGCCCGATCACGTTGGGGATGACCATCAGCTGGTTGAACATGTCCTGCAGTTCCCAGACCAGGTCGTTTTGCAACACCGAGCCCATGAACACGAACGCGATGCCGATGATCGAGAACACGAGGACCGCCGCGCGCGTGTTGCCGTTGCGGAACAGGTAACGCACGTTGAGCTTGGCGAACAGGTTCCACGACAGGATGGTCGAGAACGCGAAGAACAACAGGCAGATGGCCACGAAGACGTTGCCGAACCCGGTCGTGAAGAACGTGCCGAAC
>CAMOLA010000007.1 GCA_946618265.1 uncultured Eggerthellaceae bacterium | reverse complement strand
ATCGGGATGCAGGAGCCGACGCCGAAGCCGGCGATGAGGCGCCAGACGGCGAAGAAGCCCAAGCTGTTGGAGAACGACTGCGGCAGCGTGAACAGGCCGTAGAAGATAACGGCGATGATCAGCATCTTCTTACGGCCGATGCGGTCGGACATTGCGCCGCCGACGGCGCCGCCCAAAACCATGCCGAGCAGGCCCCACGTGGTCAGCGAGCCCATCTGGGCCGAGTTGACCGTCATGGTGCTGTAATCGATGAGGCCGAACGATGCGGCCAGGTACGAGTTCGTCGAGTTGACGATCATGAAGTCATAACCGTCGAAGATGTTTGCCAAACCCAGCAGGACGAACATCAGCCAGGTATGACCATTGATACCGAATGAGTCGATAACTTCGGAGATTGTCCACTCTTTGTTATCCATCATTCCCTCCTTTTAAGGATTGTCCAATGATGTGACTGGTATGGACGTGATTGGCGGAATTTCGCCCTCCTCCTTTCAGCAACGATGACCCATAAGCGGCATCGGGCTAGCGCCCCTAAATTGAATCGCTCCATACCCGGCAATTCCGCTAGCCTGATAACGCTCTTGACCTGTGGTCGGTGTGCTATACCACAACGTTTTATGCTAGACATAGATGAAAAAATGGCCATGAACTGTAATGCTGTAATCGTTCATACACTGTTCATGTACCGTAATTAAAATCACGCAATCAAATACTATGTAGAAAAAGTCGTTAATAGAAAGGGAAACGGTCATATCATGTTCAGCGTGCTCGTTGTCGACGACGATCGCAAGACGAACTCGCGCGTCCGTTCGTTTCTCGAGAACCAAGGTTACAAGACGCTCGCCGCCCACAGCGTCAACGAAGCCATGCAGACGTTCGAATCGGCTCAGGTCGATATCATGCTGTGCGCCCTATCGCTGCCCGACATCAGCGGCGTGGCGCTCGTCGCCACCATCAGACAAGCCAGCCCGGAACTGCCCATCATGGTCATATCGAAGCACGGCGACTTCCAATCCAAACAACGGGCGTTCAACGAGGGCGCCGACGACTATATGGTAAAGCCCGTCGACCTCAACGAGATGGCACTGCGCATGACGGCGCTGCTCAGGCGTGCGCACTCGGTCTCCAAACGCCGCATCGTCATCGGCGACGCCGTGCTCGACAGCAACACCTACACGGTCGTCGAAGGCGATCTCGAGGCCATCCTACCTCCCAAGGAATTCATGATCCTGTTCAAGCTGTGCTCGTCGGTCGGCCGCATCTTCTCGCGGCGCGAGATCATGAGCGACATCTGGGGCGTCAACGCCGAATCGGGCGAGCGCACCGTCGACGTGCACGTCAAGCGGCTGCGCCAACGCTTCGCGAACAGCGAGAGTTTCCGCATCGACACCGTCCGCGGCGTCGGCTACAAGGCCACTGCCCTCAAATAGCCAGCTCGATTGTGTACAATAACTGATACGGGCCTCCGGGGCGGTCGTTTCGTCTGCAACAGCCGACCAGGTCGGCTGTTGCAGACGAAACGACCGCCCCGGAGGCCTGTATCGCAGCGATAAGGGGGCATGATGAGACGATCGAGATACACGGTCTGCGTGGACGGCGAAAACGGAAACCATCTGCTGTTTCATACAGCTTCCGGCGCATTCGCGGAACTCGACGAAAACGCCTACCAAGATTACCTCGCCTGCTCGGGCGACCATGCCGCAGAACTTGCCGACGCGGGTTTTCTCACGGAACTCACGCCAGAAGACGAGCTCGCAGCACAACGCACGAAATTCGACGAGGCATGCGCCGACAAGTCTGCCCTCACGCTCAGCTTCATCCCCACCTATGCATGCAATTACCGCTGCCCGTACTGCTACGAATTGGGACACAACAAGGTGAAGGGGGAAATGGATGAGCGCATGATGGACGCCATCTGCGCGTTCGTGGAAGAGTGGCATGCGAGCGACGGCTTTTCCACGCTGTCGGTTCAGTGGTACGGAGGCGACCCCTCGCTTGCGCTCGACGTGGTCGAGGAGCTCTCGAGGCGGCTGATCGCCTGGAGCGACGGCCACGATGTTGCCTACGACGCGCTCATGCTGTCCAACGCGAACCTCATCGACGAAGCCGCCGCCCAGCTCATCGCGCAGGCACGCATTGGCTCTGTCCTCTTGACGATAGACGGGCCAGAACAGCTGCACAACCGTCGCCGCGTGGCGGCCGACGGGTCCAACTCCTACGAACGCAACATCCATGCGGCACGCTACCTGCACGATTGCGGCGCCGCCGTCATGGCAACGATGAACGTCGACAAGGTGTCGTGGCCGTTCTACGACGAGCTGCGCGCCAAGCTGTATCGCGAGGAGGGCATCGTGCTCGGCGCGGGCAAGCTGTGCGACTACGGCCATTTCTACGGCACGGCCCCGTTCGCGGCGCCCGATTTCGACTTGTTCACGCACGAGGAATTCGCCCAGGCGCGACTCGAGCAGTTCGCGGGCGAGGCCCACACGGCCGATGAGCTACGCGACCTACTGGCTCCGGTCGAGCGCTTCTGCTCGGGACAGTTGCACAACTACTTCATCATCGACCTGCTCGGCGACGTCTACAGCTGCGATGGCTGGGTGGGAGACGCCTCGTACGCGCGGTTCAACCTCTTCGACGAACCCGCCACATGGAAGCTGTCCGACATCTCGCACGACCCGGTCCGCGACGAGCAGTGCTCGGCCTGCGAGCTCTTGCCGATCTGCATGGGAAACTGCCACTGGGAGCGCGCCTGCAACGGATGGCCCTGTCATCCGTTCAGATACACGCTCGACGGCTACCTGCGCATATACCGAAGCTGCTTCGACGACGCGCCCACCTCCGGCTTCACGCTGCTCGCCCCTAATAACCATTTGGGGACAGTCCCCAAATGGTTAGAAGCAACCGAACCGCACTCCAGCTCGCGTCCATAAACGTGAATCCATGCTGCGCAGGCGCAGCTGTTCGCAAGGTCGACTGTTGTGGACGCGTTTACGCAAGCCACCATTCATTTGGGGACTGTCCCCAAATGAATCCTATTGCGTGCCCGCATCGCGAGCCGACGTGATCACCTTGGCGAAATCTTGCGAGTAGTCGAACTGCACGTTGTTGGTCTGCCCGAACATGATCGCGCCCACGACGTTGCGGTCTTCTTCGAAGAAAAAGACCTCCTTGGCCGTGACGACCAATCCATTCGTGGTCTTGCCGCTCGTGGTGACCACGCGCGCCGCCCGACCGGCCAGCTCGTAATCGGTCGAGCTGACGATCTCTCCCAAGATATCGCCGCCCGCCTCTATCATGGACGACACATAGTCGTCCTTCGCCTTCTCGAAATCATCCCGCGTCGCCGGCAAATCGATCGGGTTCTCCCTCACCAAGATCATCGCAACCGAGGAACCGGTTTCGGCATAGTAAAGAGACGATCCGTTATCGTCGGCGCCCGTCTCCATCTTGAAGTAGCTGGGCACCTCGAACTCCAAGCCCGCAGTCGAAACCGTGAAATTCGTCGCGGGGTCGAAACCGTCCTTCGGCACGCCCGGCGTCTGCAGGCCCTCGGCGGCCTCGTCTTGGGAAAGCGGTTCCAGGCTGGCCGCATCGGACGAGAGAACGGAATCCGAATCCCCTTCGACGCTCGCCTGCGCCGAAACCGATTGTCCTGACGCAGCGGGCGAAGCCGTCGAAGTCGCGCCCTGCCCCAAGACACCGAAGGCCACGACTGCCGCCACGGCCACGCAAGCGATGCCCCCGACCACGATAGCCAGCGGCGCCTTGCCCCGCGCGTCTTTCCGTGACGCGTCCTCGGGGGCCTTTTCGGACGGCGCGCCTCCCGTCTGCGTCGAATCCGCTTCGACGCGCGCCATGGCCTCGGCACGCTCGGACACGCGCATGCTCGAAGCGACACTGCGGGCGATTTGCCCTTCCGCTGCATGGAACGCCTGCTTCAGCTCCGCCGCGCTGGCATACCGGTCGTCGGGATCAAATGCAGCGGCCCGGGCAATTACGCATCGCATCGGTTCGGGAACGCGCGAATCGACCCAATTGCGCTGGCGCACTTCCTGGTCGGGAGCCTCGCCCGTCAAACAGAAGAACAGCAATGCGCCAAGAGCATGCACGTCACTGCGCTCGGTGGTCTGCGCGAACCCGAATTGTTCGGGCGGGGCAAACGCCGGTGTGCCGAACCGAACCGTATCGGCACCCGGCCCATCGCGCTTCACTCGCGATATGTCGAAGTCTATGAGCGTCACGTCGCATCGAGAGCCCCCGCCACCACCTTCGCCCGCAGCGGACGGCCACGAAACGATGACGTTCGAAGGCTTGAGGTCGCGGTGGATGATAGGCGGGTCGAATTCTCCATGCAGCTCAGCCACGGCATCGCACAGCGGCGGGAACACCGCGCACGCCAAGTCGGCCGAAGGCCCCATGCGCTCGATCAGCGCGGCGAGCGACTCGCCCCGCACGAGCTCCATGACCGCCACCAAATCCTCGCCGGCTTCATGGCATTCGAGCACATGCGGTATGTGCTTGAATCGACGACCCGACCGTTGAGCATCGTAAATGCGTCGGTACGCGTTGCCGAGCCCCGATTCGCGGCGGATTAGCTTGCGGACATACGGACCGACCTCGGCGCCGTTCGCGCCGAGGAAGTACACCCGCTGCGTCTGATCATGCGCCGATTCGGACATCAGCGCGTCCACGCGGTAGCAATCGTCCCGCGCGAGCGACTCCAAGTACTCTGAAAGCTCGTCTTGTCCCATGCGACCATAGTACCCGAAAAACCCGCGCAGCCAACCGAGCCGTGGGTGCGCTCCATCCGGCACCTGTCGGAGCGCAGTATTATCTCGACGTTAAAAAAATGTTGCGTACAACGGAAGCGCCAGATGCACGGCTATAATTCCCCCATACCAGTACGGTTTTCAACGCGTGGACGAAAGGAAGAACATGGGCAACGTACGATTGGGAATTCTCGGATACGGCAACCTCGGCAAGGGCGTCGAGCTGGCCGTACGCCAAAACGACGACATCGACCTCGTGGCCGTCTACTCCCGCCGCGATCCGGCCAGCGTCAAAATCGCAACCGAGGGCGTGCCGGTAAAGCCCGCCGAGGCGCTCGAGTCTGGCGACGAGCCCATCGACGTCCTCATCCTGTGCGGCGGTAGCGCAACTGACCTGCCCGAGCAGACGCCGCGCTTCGCAGCGAAGTACAACGTCATCGACAGCTTCGACACGCACGCCAGGATTCCCGAGCACTTCGCCGCCGTCGACGAAGCCGCCAAGTCCGCTGGCACGACCGCACTCATTTCCTGCGGCTGGGATCCGGGCCTGTTCTCGCTCAATCGCCTGATGGGCAATTGCTTCTTGCCGCAAGGCGCCGACTACACGTTCTGGGGCAAGGGCATCAGCCAGGGCCATTCCGATGCGGTGCGCCGCATCGAGGGCGTTGCCGACGCCAAGCAGTACACCATCCCCGTCGAAGCCGCGCTCGAGGAAGTGCGCTCCGGGTCCAACCCGCAGCTGACCACGCGCCAGAAGCACCTGCGCGAATGCTTCGTCGTGCTCGAGGAGGGCGCCGACGCAGCCGAAGTCGAGCGCCAAATCGTCACGATGCCCAACTATTTCGACGATTACGACACCACCGTACACTTCATCTCGCAAGAAGAGCTCGACCGCGACCATTCCGCCATGCCCCACGGCGGCTTCGTGCTGCGCAGCGGCGAGTCGGCAGCGGGTTCCAAGATGCTGATCGAGTATTCGCTTAAACTCGACTCCAACCCCGAGTTCACGTCGAGCGTGCTCGTGGCCTATGCGCGCGCCGTCGCGCGCTTCGCAGCCGAGGGCAAATCCGGCGCGATCACGGTCTTCGACGTGCCGCCTGCTTACCTCTCGCCCCTCGACGGCGCCGAGCTGCGCGCCCACTTGCTGTAAGCACAACGCCGAACGCAAAGGCACGGGATTCCGGCGCGGACCGAAGGGGAGACTCCCCTTCGGTCACTGACCGTTGGGGAGACTCCCCTTCGGTCCGCGACGGAATCCCACATTTATTTATTCTGATATTTATTCACTCATATATATCATTTCATGCGCATTGCGCATAATTCGCTCGTCGTTCGCATGATCGCGCACGTAATTCGAGAACGCAACCGAATCGCGATCGTCGGCGCGAACGGCAAGAAGAAACGCGACCGCAACGCGCTCGTCCTCGACGACCGCATACTTCAGGTCCGGGCGCGACCGCAGGCGCGGGTCTTGCGCCATAGCAGGCGTCGTCATGAGCACGCCGTCCAGGAAATCGCTCATGAACATCCCCGTCGGCGAATTGTCCGGCGGCTGCATGTGCCTCAATCGCGGCGAGAGCCCGAGCCGCTCGCAATAGTCGGCATATGATGCGACCACGTAGTCGAGACTGTTTCCACGCGTGATGATCACGGGAATGTCCAGCAGGTCCTCCAGGCGCACGACCTCTCTCCCCTCGAGGTACCGGTTGCCCTCCTGATACCAGATCAACGGGGATTCGGTTAGCAAGGGAATGGCCTTTATGCCCTGTTCGACGAGCTCATTGCAATGCTGCTCGTACGAACCGCACCACACGTCGAACACGACATCGAACTCGTTTTCCCGCAACGCGTCAATGGGCTGCCTGTCCGAAAGCCGCACGTAGCGAATCGCCCGTTCGGGATGCGAGCTCTGATACGCGCCGGCCAGCGTGTACAGTTTCACCATCGCGTTGTTCTGCCAAAGCTCCTGGATGCGGATGTCGCGCATGCCCGACCGACCGATCAGCTGGCAGCGCTTGACCGTCGCCTGATAGCCGGACAGCACATACGCCATTTCGTCGGCGAAGAACCGTCCCGCTTCCGAAAGCACGGGCCGGTTCTTGCCATGCGTTTTGCGATCGATGAGCTCGACGCCGATTTCGCGCTCGAGTTCGGCCATGTGCTTGCTCAGATTGGGCTGGGTGATGTGCAGTTCTGCGGCGGCCCTGCTGAAGCTCAGGTGCCGCGCGAAGACGAGGAACTCTTGAAGGATTTCTGTACGCATGAAGCCCCTTCCCGCGTAAAGTCACCCTCATTATAACGTTTTGGAATAATAAAATTGCTCAAGAGCAATGCTTTATGCCAAAACAATCGGCACGGATTAGCGTGTTTTACGACATACTGTCTTTCCGAGGGGGTAACAGCACTAGATCATATTCGTGTTAGTTAGAAACCTCGTTTACCTGGTGCGTGCAGGCGCGGACGGAACGACGGTTCGGCAGGCTTTAGGGAAGCCTGCCGAACCATCGAGGGCATATCCGCCGCGCCGCACGTAATGTATTGCAAAAAGAAACGCCGGCACTGGTGCCGGCGTTTCAGCGTCAAGCTGGTTACACGATTTCGTAAGAATGGAACTTGATGGCTTCGGTAGCCTTCTCCATGTTGCTGATCTCATTCTTGAAGTCGTTGGTCTTGCCCGCGAATTCGACGAGGTTCACGTACGACTTGCTGCCGATTATCTCGCTGTAGAACACCAATTCGACCCCGTTGTTCTGCGCCGCATACGCGATGTAGGCACCGCACTGGGTACCGCGGTCGGACTTGACGGTGCCGTAATCGATGATGACAACGCTCGTGCCGGTCTGCTTGCTCAGCTCGGCGGGGATGTCCTTGACCATGGCAACGTAGTCATAGTTGGCTCCGGACTTCTTGGCAACCCAGGCCAGGTGGCCCGCCACCGTGCCAGACTGGTTCTCGAACAGGAACTCGTCGGTGCGCTTGGCAACCCGCCACGTGCCGGGAATCGGCATCACGATGCCGCCTGCGCTCAACCAGGTGGTGCCAGCAGTCGCGCGCGTGGCGCCATCGGTTTCGGCGCCGAGCTCGAAGTCCTTGAACACGCCCGAGATCTCGTCGTCTTCGCTCGTCGGCAAGGCGTTGAAGTCGATCGTCTTGTCGTCGGCGACGCCGTTTTCGGCAATGTTCCTGGCGATGTCGTTCACTTGGGCAAATTCCTCCGAGATGGCCACGTCGTCGGTGCCGTCGCTTTCGCCCTCGATGGTGCCAGCCTCATCAGCTGCAGCTTCCGATGACGCGGCTTCGGCCGCCGCGCTCGATTCGGCCGCAGCGCTCGAAGCAGCCGCCTCGCTCGACGCGGTCGCCGCGCTCGAAGCAGACGATGCGGCTGCAGACGACGAGGCCGCCTGTCCACCACATCCGACAAGGCACAGCGCCAATGCGCACGCAGCCGCGCACGCCCCCATCAACCAGATGCGACTTTTCCCTCTCTCCATGTTCGCAAACACCCCTTTCATTTCCCTTTTCTATTTCGGGTATCTATATAGTATCAAACCGCTTCGACATTGCGACCGCCAAAACTGCGGCGCTCCGTTTCCTCTCGCGACTGCATTCCGCCGGCCGGCCGGGCGCCCTCCCGCAGGCCTTGCGAGCGCCGCCGGAGATGCGCGCGCATAGGAAGGCGCAACGCGGGTGAGGCGAGGAGGAGATGATGTGGGAGAGCCACTCGCGCGCCTCCATCAAGCGCCTTCTGCTAGCGCGCATCGGAGGCGGATTCAAGCGAGCCGGCCTGCGGGAGGGCGCCCGGCCGGCCGGCGGAATGCAGTCGCGAGAGGAAACGGAGCGCCGTAAATTGCCGCTTGTGCATTTGATTGTTTCCCCAAATCACATAATATGAACTATGGAGTCTTTTGCAGCTCGTTTCGACCTTCGCAACGGCCTGCTCAAGATGGGAAGGATTACCGCGCATGAGTAGCGAAACCAACAACCGAACCATAAGAATCGCGATTGTCGGCGCAATCGTCATCGCAATCATCTTGGTTTTGGGAACGATATGGATGGGCCGCAGCGCCAAGGCCGACACCGAAGAGGCCGTCCACTCGGTCAGCCTGCTGTACCTGGACGAGCTCGCCGGCCGCCGAGAGCGCGTCGTCGCCAACAACCTGCAGACAAACATCACCGACATCAACGTCGCCGTCGGCCTCATGACCGATGAAGACCTGAGCGATATCGAGCACCTTCAGGCCTACCAAAGCAGAATCAAGGAACTCTACAAGCTTGACAAGTTCGCGTTCGTGGACACCGACGGGCTTATCTACACATCAAGCGGAATCCAGACCAACATCGATGACTATCAATTCGACTACAAGACCCTCTCGCAGCCCGAAATCTCGATCCTCAATCTCGACACGCCCGATAAAAAGGCCGTCATCGCCGTGCCGGCCGGCAACATCCCCTTCGACGGCAAGGTTTTGACCGTTTGCTTCATGGAAATCGACATGCAGGAGATGCTGCGAGGCGTGTCCTTGCAGTCCGAAGCGGAAGATGCCACCTTCTGCAACATCTACACGAGCGATGGCATCGCGCTGAGCAACACCGTGCTCGGCGGCCTCGCGGTCGAGGATAACCTGCTCGAGGCGCTGCAGCATGCCGACTACAACGAGGGGTATTCCTACGAGAAAATTGCCGGCGATTTCTCCGAAGGCAACCGCGGCGTAGCGTCCTTTACGTACAACGGCATCCAGGAGACGCTGAGCTATGTGCCGATCGAGGGGACGGACTGGCTGCTGACGTACCTTATCCGCGAAAGCGTCATCAGCGAGAACATCGGCACCATTTCCGACGGCATCCTCGCCAAGAGCATCGTGCAGTCCATCGCGACCGTCATCGCGCTCGTCGCGTTATTTGGTCTTATCATCGGCCAAATCCGCAGGAACACGAAACTGCGCCTGGAAAAGGAAACGTCCGAAGCCGCAAGCCGCGTCAAGCAGGAAGAGCTCGAGCGTAGGCTGGAACTGCAAGACCAACTGCTCGCCCAACGCGAACGCCAAGACCAGCAGTCCAAGATGATCGCAGCTCTCGCGTCGGACTACTGGAGCGTCTACTACCTCGATCTCGACAAGGACGAAGGCGTGTGCTACCAGGCGCACGGCGACCTCGACGACGGCCTCGCCGCCGGTGAGCACTTCCCCTATCTCGCTTCCGCGACCGCATACGGCAACCGCTACGTCACCGATGCGTACCGCGACGATTTCCTCGAATTCGTGCAGCCCCAAAACGTGCTGGCGAAGCTACAAGACGAGCCGATCGTCTCGTATCGCTACACGGTGTTCCGCCACGGGCGCGAATCATACGAGATGCTCCGGTTCGCGGGCGTGCGCCAGCCGGGCGACCCCGATGGCTCCGCCGTTCACAACGTGGGCGCCTGCTTCACCGACGTCGACGCCGAAACCCGTCACACGCTCAGCCAGAACGAGGCTCTCAGCACCGCGCTCACCGCTGCAGAAGAGGCCAACAAGGCCAAGACCGCATTCCTGTCCAGCATGAGCCACGAAATCCGCACGCCCATGAACGCCATCATCGGCCTGGACAACATCGCGCTCAACGATCCGGACACACCCGAGAAAACCAAGGAATACCTCGAGAAGATCGGCGATTCGGCCGAACATCTGCTCAACCTGATCAACGACATCTTGGACATGTCGCGCATCGAATCGGGCCGCATGACCATCAAGAACCAGGAATTCTCGTTCCCGAAGCTGCTCGAAGCAGTCAACACGATGTTCAGCGGCCAATGCAACGACAAGGGACTCGCCTACCACTGCCACATCAACGGCCACGTGGACGATTTCTACATCGGCGACGGCATGAAGTTGCGCCAGGTGCTCATAAACATACTGGGCAACGCGGTCAAGTTCACCCCCGTCGGCGGCAAGGTCGAGCTGACCGTCGAGCGCACCGCGCAGTTCGACGGCAAATCGACGATCCAGTTCAAGATATCCGACACCGGCATCGGCATGAGCAAGGAATACCTGCCGCGCATCTTCGACGCCTTCAGCCAGGAGGATTCCTCGACCACCAACAAGTACGGCAGCTCGGGCCTCGGCCTGGCCATCACCAAAAACATCGTCGAGATGATGAACGGTCGCATCGACGTCGAGAGCGAAAAGGGAGTCGGCACGACGTTCACCGTCACCGTTACGCTGACTGACGCCGACAAGAGCGAAGCGGAAAGCAGCGTAGTCGATATCCAGCCCCACGAGATGAGCGTTCTCATCATCGATGACGATCCAGTCGCCTGCGAACACGCCAAGCTCGTGCTGGAAAAGGCCGGAATCGCAGCCGAAGTCGCCATGTCGGGGCCCGAGGCGATAGACATGGTGAGCGTGCGCCACGCCCGCCGCGATCCGTACAACCTGATCCTTGTCGACTGGAAGATGCCCGAGATGGACGGCGTCGAGACCACCCGCAGGATTCGCGAGGTCATCGGCAACGAATCGGCCATCATCATCCTGACAGCGTATCGCTGGGACGACATCCTGGAAGAGGCGCTGCAGGCGGGCGTCGACAGCTTCATCGCCAAGCCACTGTTCGCAGGTGCCGTGATGGAGGAATTCCACGAGGCCGTACAGCGCAAGAACATCACCGCCAAGAGCCCGGGCAGCGTCGATTTGGCGGGCAAGCGGGTGCTTCTGGCCGAAGACATGCAAATCAACGCCGAGATCATCATCATGATCCTGGAAATGCGCGGCATTACGACCGAGCTTGCAGAAAACGGGCGCATCGCCGTCGAAAAGTTCTCCGAGCAGCCCGCGGGCTACTACGACGCCATCCTCATGGACATGCGCATGCCCGAAATGGACGGTTTGGAAGCCACGCGCACGATTCGCTCGCTCGACCGCGCGGACGCGAAGGCCATCCCCATCATCGCGCTCACCGCCAACGCCTTCGACGAGGACGTACAGCGCAGCCTGCAGGCGGGACTCAACGCCCACCTCAGCAAGCCCGTGCATCCCGACTCCCTGTTCGAGACGCTCGAGAGCCTGATCGAGGGATAAAGAGAGGAAGGGCCTGGGTTGAACGGTACGGGGCCCGCGCGGAGCAGCGATGCGATTGGTCGCGAAGCGTATTCGCTCATTTGCTCCCGCGATGGCGTGACTGCGCGCGAAATCGCCCACGCGCTGGGCGTTTCGCGCACGGACGTGAATCGAGCCCTGTACAGGTACCCGTTCATCTCGGATCTGTGCTACCACGACGACGCCTATCGCTGGCACGGGCTCATCCGCCAATCGACGCCGCACGAGGGCCTACGCGATTACAGCGGCTGGTACGGGTTCGTATCGGAATTCCTCGCGCAAGACGAGGACGAGTGGCTCGCCGAGCTGCGCGAGGGTTGCCGCCGCATCGGGCGCAACCTCAACGATGCGCGTGGGCTCATCCACTCGTTCGTCGACGCGCGGCAGGTCATGCGCGATCTGTTTTCCGACCTCGCCGAATTCGGGGTCGCCTGCAACGAGTGGGAAATCGCCTTCGAACTGCGCATACGCCGCGCAAAATGGGTGCGCATCTATGCGGACGTGCTGGTCATAACGTCAGACGTCGCCTTCTCGCTGGAATTCAAGATGAAAGACGCCATCGACCCCGACGAGGTCGACCAAGCTGCGAAATACGTGCCGTACCTCGAGGTCGTGCTCGGTCCCGCCATCGAGGTGGTGCCCGCCCTCGTGCTCACGCGCGCGACCGACCTTTTCTCAAGCGAACGAGCATCGAACGGCACCCCCGTCGCCGTCCTGTCAGGCGACATGCTGTTCAACGTCCTCGACGAGCACCTGGGATTCCTCGAGCGATGAGTTCAACGTGCACGCGAACCTGCAGGCAGAAATAAAAGACCGGGACCTTGGCCATCCATTCAGAAACTAGTGATTTCTTGCTCTAACGCAGTTTTACTAATAATTTACTAGTAATAATTTATTGCATGCTAGTGATTTTTAATTATCAGGTTGCAGTAGCGCATTGCTATACTCCGTTTGTCTGATCAGATAAACCTTCTATTCAGGAGGAAGCCATGAGTCCCACGGCTAGCGTGAGCATCCCTCGATACGTCATGCAAGCGTATGGGAGAACGCCCGAAAGTGGGCGCATTCCCGGGCAAAAGCCCGCCGGCAGCAAAACCGTGTCGACTGCGCGTATCGTGCTCTCAGTCCAATACGATGGGGCGTTCAGATTTCTGTCGTTCAATCCGGTCGACATCCGAGGCGACTCGGCCGAATGGTATGGCTACGTAGACGGCATCCCCTGTGACGAGGCGCCATCCGTGCTCGACGCCATAACGCAAGCCATGAATACGTCTTCGGCGAAGAGTTCAGCGAGCTTACCGATATCGAGAATGCCGTGACCGGCAAGAAGGGCTTCGTCACATTCTCGATCGACGAGCCCGGCGGTTATTACATCACCGCCTACGACGGCGAACCACCGCGCGCCCGCGCCAGCCTCTCATTACCTTGCCTGCCCGTAGTGGTCCGCTAACAACGCGCGTAGCGTTATTGCCTGCGCCCCGGCTCGTAAATCCATCTATCAAGAATGCGCACGACAACGCCTGTCGTGCGCATTCGACTCACGCGGCCCGACGGCGACGTGGGACCCGCGAGGCACGCAAAACCACGGCTGCCACGAGCAAGGCAACGAAGATTCCCGCTAACGCCCCGGAAAAGTTCAGCAGCACATCGGCAACGAGGCTCGTGCGCCCGACGAGGGATTGTACGAACTCGTCGATCACGGCGACCATCAACACGACGAACAAGTCCGTCCAGATATACGGGGAAACCACCCTGCCGGTCAGATACGCCGTGACTGCCGCGCATTCCGCGCCCAGCGCGAAGTACTCGACAAAATGCGCCAGTTTGCGCACGAACGAACCATACGCGAGCGAAAGCGGATGCCCCGCCCATGCCGACACGCGCAGCGCGAAATTGTACATGCGGCGCAAAACGGGCTCGAGCAATGCCGCGATGGCATTGCTTTCGTCCCATGAGCTCTCGACGCCCCGCATCGAATGAGCCAAAATGAACAGGGCGGTCATGACGACCACGATGCCGAGAACGATTACAACGGGATTTTTCTTGGTGCTGTTCGCCAACGATCGAACCTCACAATAGGTCGGGCAAGCGCAATACCTGACCCAGACACTATTTGATTGACGCCCATTCGTCAAGCGCTGAGATCAACGGCTACCTGCCATCGCGCTCGCCTGCACCCGCATCCGCAGGGGCTTCGCCGTCGTCATCGCCAGCGTCGTCATCGTCAACCCCGCCGAGCGCAGCTTCAAGCTCGTTCAAATCGATTCCCAATGCATTGAACACGCGCTCGAACAAGCCGCCGCCTGCGCCCGATTTCTCGAGCTGCCGCATCGAGAATTCCTCGATCGCATCTTCGTCGGTAACCATGATGCAACCGCTGGAAGCCTGAATGACCTTCCACTCGTAATCTTCGCACAGGTCGGCGCCGTACACGAACCCTTGCGCCTGCGCTTGGAGCACCACTTCATCGACCTCAGGCGCCTCACCCTCGTCGAGCTTGACCGCATGGCGCAGATACCCCTTTGCAGCCTCGCCCCAATCGCGGTTGCCCTCGAATTGCCCGGCCCAGTCGGTGACCACTTCGTCGACCGCTGCATAGGCCTCGTTTTGCGCATCCTCGAAATACGCGTCCTCGAACGACGAATACGAACCGTTCGAATACGCCAGCACGCCATCGATGAACCCGACGGCTATCGCGCCCAGAGCTTCGGGCGGATAATCGTATTCACCATGAAGCTCCTCGAGCGTGTCCTCAAGCTCGTCGAGCAGGTCTTCGATCATGTTGTCAGGCATGTCTAGAGCAAGTGCCTGGCCTTCGGCACCAGTTGCATCGGCGCCAGCGTCAGCCGATTCGGCTTCGCCTGCCGGCACGACCTCGCCATCGCGAACCAGATGGTTCACGAAGTGCGCATCGAGAACGTTGTAAAT
This sequence comes from uncultured Eggerthellaceae bacterium, assembly GCA_946618265.1. Next base: position 34,640 of record CAMOLA010000007.1, on the reverse strand, counting down.
CGCATCGCGATCGAACATATGCGGCCTTCTTCCCCACGAGCTCTCGTTTGACTTCGAACCATGCTAGCACATGAAGCACGCCTACGCCCCATGCTGGTTCTCCAAAACCGCATCCGTAATCGCCACTCCACGTGCAGCATCTGCAATAGCGCCAAGCCAGCAGAGGCCGCCCCGTTTACGCTTGCGAGCCCATCACCGTTATCTCTTTGCTGCGAGCGTCGTCGGTAAACTTCATCACAATGCCGCTGCCGAACCCACCGAACATGGCTACGGGATAACCGCTGATTGTCGAATCGCCGATGAAGGTCGCCTGCGCGCCCGTCGTGAACACGCCGGAGGATTGCAGGACAACCTTGCCATCGGGGTACGCGAACTTGAGCTCGTAACCTGATTGCGTGATCTTCAACGTGCCATCGCCCTCATAACGACCATCGAGGACGCTTTTACCACCTTCGTCGTGGCTGTAATCCAAGCGAATAAGCGACCATTTCCCCTGGTCATGCGCCGGTACGCTCACTGTAGAAACAGCGCTTCCCGCAGGCTTCGAAGCAGCTGACGTGCTTGCCGTCGCAACCGCGCCCGTTGCGCTCGAAGAGCGCGACCCGCTATCAGACCCCTCCGAACAGGCATACGCAAACACCGAGAGAAGTAGCGCACACGCCAAAAGCGCAGCAATTCTAAGCTTGCCCATCGTCTCCTCCATCCCCGCGGCCTATACCGCAATTCAAACATTGCATGTTCAAGCATAACCGAAAACAAGCGCGAACGTCCGCATGCTTAACAGTATCCTTCTGCGTTCTTGCGTAATTGCAACCACCGCAAGCTCAAGCTATGATAGGTTTTACTGGTGTTTCCTAAAGACCGTATCCGCGCTTGGCACAAGGAGCCGACCATAAAGCAAACCTCGTCCAACATATATGGAAAAGGTCTGCTTGGCGCTCGCTCCAAATCGAAAACCGGTCGCCTCGATCAAAACGGCCCCAGCGGATCAAGCGATGCAGCGACCGCACGCAGCACGGACCGCCCATCCATCAGGGAAAAAACCAGCAACCAGCACAAACCGCATCCGATTGCAAAGGTTATCGCATTCGCTGTCTTGGCCATCCTCTTGTTCGTCTACCTCAACCTCGCTTTCATCTACAAAGGCAACGAACAAAACAAGGGCACGTTCGATGCTTTCACCGACATGCCACACGAGTCGATCGACGTCGCCTACTTCGGAACGAGCGCGACAAGCCGTTACTTCATCAACCCCAAGGCATTCAACGATTACGGAATCGCCTCGTTCACATTCGGGGTCAATAACTGCCCTTCCTATTTCTTCAAAAGCCTCATCGAAGAGATGCGCAGCACCCAAAACCCCCGCCTCTACATCATCGAATTGCGCAGCTTCAAGAAAAACCCGCATGAAATATCAGACGGCAACGTGCGCCTCACGTTCGACACGTTCCCGCTCGCGTCCCCGCGGCGGTTCGAAATGGCGCAGCTGGCCGCCCAGTACAGCTCGGAAAGCGAAAGTGCGGTCATGGATTTCCTCGTCCCCATCGTGAAGTACCATTCGCGCCTCACGGAGGAAGACATGACGGCGGAAGACTGGTTGCTCGAGACCCCGTACAACGAGACTCAGGGATTCTATTGTTCCCCGTTCACGTTGACCCAAGCCCCACAGGACGTGCCCTCGTTCACGCGCAAAACCGCTCGCGTCGACGGCGAATCCGCCGCGATTCTCGAAGACCTGCTCGACTACTGCAGCACCCTCGACGCTGATGTCCTGTTCGTCCTTTCGCCGACCATTTACCAGGAGTTTAAGAACGCTCAGCTAAACATGCTCGAATCCATTTGCAAACGGCATGGATTCCCAGTGCTCAACTGCAATACGCAAGCCATCTTCGACGAGATGAGACTTAACTGCAAAACTGACTTTTACAACGACCGCCATACCAATTATCTTGGCGCGGAACGTTTCACCGACTACCTGTCAAAGTACCTGAAAATGCATTACGACTTGCCCGACAGACGCGGCGATCCCACCTATCAAGCTTGGGCAGACGGCTACGAAAAGTACCTCAAGTTCACGAGCAGAGGAATCCTGCACTACGACGACGGCGGCGCCGACGACGAGGATGACGATGACGACTAGAAAAGCATCTTCACCCTCGGAGACTGTCCAAAATAATGCCTGATTTGCCATTCTGGGCGCCAGCGAAAAACCGCAAAGCAGTGAACTTGGGTAAACCGCAACACGCGAGACCCTTCGGCTCGAGATGACAAAACCGGATTAAAAAAAATGTGGCAAAGGGGCCTGACCCCTTTGCCACAGAAGTAACCACCCATATTATCCACGCTAGGCGGCGGCAACCGCCGCTTCTTCACCTTGAGCGGCAGCTGCTTCCTCAGCAGCCATGTCCTCGGCCTCGAGCTTGCGCGCCTCCTTGTTGGCCAGAAGCGCGGTGAAGCCGACGGCGCATCCTGCCGCGAACAGCTTGCCGATGAACAGCGGCAATATCAGCGTCGGCTGGTAATTGGCGCAGAACGACAGGTGGTCGCCGATGATGAACGCGCCGCACACGGTGAACGCCGAAGCTTTCACGATATCGACGGCGCGCATGTCGCGCGTCATCGGGTAGAGCGCCAGCGCGTTGCAGGCCGTGGCCAGGATGCCGGCCGTCGCCATGTCGGACAGGTGGAAGAACCGTCCGATCTTGCCCAGCGGCTTGGCCAGGTAAGTCTTGATGAGATGCACCATGGGGAAGGCGCCGGCGAGCATCATCGAGATGACAGCGCAGTTCTCGACCGCACCGAGCCCCTTCTCGTCATCGATGAACATGAGCGGCTCGAAGCCCCAACCGCCGAACAGCGTGCTGAAGATGCCGGTGAAATACTCCAGGATGGACAGCACCAGCACGGTGCGCGCGGCATAGTCGATGGCGGTGCCGAACACCTTGAATCCGGCGATCATCTTCTCGGGGATGAACTTGAGGCCGATGGCGATGAGGACGCAGATGACGGTCAGCGGCACGAGGTTGACGAATATGGTCCCCCAGTTCATCGCCAGCTGGTAGGTGGCCTCGGCGTCGGTCGACAGGATGTCGCGAACCATCGGGTTGGCCAGCGCGCAGATGCCGCTCGCCACGAGCACGCCGATGGGGATGGCCAAAAAGCCGCACATGACGCCGAGCGCGAAGTACTTGTGGCGCTGCTTGTCGATGAGGCGCAACCCGATGGGCACGGAATAGACGATGGTCGCGCCCGCCATGAAGCCCGTGAACAGCGCCATGATCCAGCTTTCCGTCGTGGCGGACAAATCGTAGGCCGTCTGATAGCCGCCCATGTCGGATGCCACGATGGTCGTGGCCGCCAGCGACGGGTCAGCGCCGATCAGCCCGTACAGCGGACCGAACACGTTGCTCACGAACAGCTGCAAGTACGGAATCGACGCGTAGATGCCGCCCACCGAGAACAGGATGGGACCCACGGCGTAGATGCCCTCGATGAACTCGCCGCCCAGCTTGGACTCCGGCTTCACCATCGAGGCCACCCCGCCGGCCACCATGCACGCCATCATGATGTACACGATGACCTGTCCTATCATCTCCATAACTCAAACCTACCTTCCATCCCATGTTCCCGCCGGCGCGGGACGAGGATCTGGCCCCATTCCCGCATCGCGAGGGAAAGCTTCGAACAAACCGGCACGTCGTCGGGGCGTGCCATTCCCACCATTCTCCAAAAATGCGGGATTGGGCTTGGCCCTCGTCCCGCGTCGCGTCACTGCGCGTAGAGCGCCGCGGCATGCTTGCCGAAGTCGCGCGCCATGCGATACCACAGGTACAGCCACTCGCCCACCGGATCGCCCGCCTTGTCCTTGTACAGCGCCCACACGAACCAGTAGTACGCCGAGAGTCCCACGTAGGCCATGCAGTGCCGCATTTCCCCGGGGGACGGCTCGCGCTGGAAATACGCCCGGAAGACTTCTTCGGCCTCGGGCACGCCGTAGTCCGAGCAGCACACGAACGTTCCCAGATCGCTCGCATAGTCCGACATGGCCGAGTACTCCCAGTCGATGAGGTCGACGCCGTCGTCGTGCACGAGGAAGTTGGGATCGTAGAAGTCGTTGTGGCACAGCACGGGCGCCACCCCGTCCGCCTTCACGCACTCGTCCAGGAATGCGGCGCGCTGCGCGAGCTCGTCGAAACCGTTGAACTCCACCCGTCCGAGCAGGTGCACGATCTCAACCGCCTTGGCGTAGACGTCGAACGTCCAAGGCGAGGCCACGTCCGAGCCGTGCAGCTTGCGCGCGATCTCCATCGCCGCGTTCACGTGCTCGGGATTATGGTAATCGAACGGGACGCAGCCTTCGATGAAGCGGGAGATCTTCCAGCCCTCCCGCGGATCCTCGTAGACGAACGTGCGGTCCACCCCCAAAGATCGCGCGACGCCCTGCGAGAACGCCTCGCTCTCGCGCACGATGATCTCGTCGGTGCCGGCACCGGGATGGCGGTACACGTACGGCTCGCCATCAACCTCGAAGCGCACCGAGAGGTTGGTCAGGCCCTGCTTGATCGGCTCGAAGCGCTTGACCGCATCGCGCTCGCAGCCGAGCGTCGAGCAGATGTTGTCGAGGATCTTCGAATCCACGTTCTCGATGAAGTAGGGGTCGAACCCGCGCAGCTCGTCGAGCGAGTCGAACTCCCAAATCACGTCCGCCGGATACTTGCGCATGCGCATGGGCAGCTCCGCGACATGCTCCGCGTAGATGTCCTCCCACAGCTTGTCCGCGGTTTCCGGCTCGTCGTATATGCCCTCGAGGATCTCGACGAACCGCTTCGCGTAGCCGTCGTCCCAGTATGCATGCCCCATCATGATCCACGAGTCGGAACCGCCGATCTGCACGTCCACGATCAGGTCGTTCTTACCCTTGGTGATGAGGCAGTACTCGTCGGTCGGCCCAGCTTGGTAGGTGGCGGCGTAATAGGAATCGTACACGTAGCGCTCGAACGGGTTGTCGGCGAAATAGTCATCCGACGAGCAGATGTAGGTATTGCCCAACAGCTCACGCACCCTGTATATCGTCGAATTGTTGTTGCGCGTGGCGTAGTCCTCGTTGATCACGAGCTTGACGCCGAACTTGTCCTCCAGATAGAAGAACTCTTCCTTCTTGTACCCGACTACGACGACGATGTCGTCGATGCCCGCTTCCTTGAGCTGCAGAATCTGACGCTCGATGAGGACCTCGCCACGGACGCGCAGCACGCCCTTGGGCCGCTCGTACGAGATGGGAGCGAACCGCGACGAGAGACCCGCCGCCATGATGATGGCATTGCGCACCCGGTGCGGCTCGAGCGCTTCCTCGCCCCGCTGCGTCATGACGCCGAAGCTGTCGACGAACCTGCCGTCACACAACGTCCTCATCGCGTTGTTAACCGCGCCGAGCGACATGTGACAATTCTCGGCGATCTTTCGTTGGCTGCTACCGGGGTAACGCCTTACGAAATTCAATACACAGAACTCTGGGTAATTCATATAGCATCCGTTCAAGTTTTTAAATAATAAAACTACGATTGAACATCTTAATGTTCAATCGTAGTTTTGTCATTCATTATTTTGAACATCTGCTACTGAAACAGCAGAACCAGACCACGATTAGCACTGAGAAATGCCGAGTAATGCGTCACTGACCATTGGGGAGACTCCCCCAATGGTCAGTGACGCGTCGACGAAACCCGCCTAAGTGACACTATTTCTTTTATCGACAGCGCCCAATCAGGAAATCAGCCAAGCGCGACGCAGCCGAACCTGCCGCACGATCGTCGTCGACATCGAAGGCCTTCCCCACGAACTGAGCGAGAGCCTCGGCATCGTAAGCACTGGGATCCTTCGCAAGCTGGCACAGCATCGCGGCGAGCTCTTGCGGAGCACGAGCGCACAGCCCCGGCGACGTGAGGACCGGATCGGTGTTAAGACCGGGCGATACACGATACTCGTCAATGTCCGGAACGTAGAACACGACAGGTACGCCCAGAAGGTGCGCCTCGTAGACAATCGACGAGTAGTCGGTGACCACACAATCGCATTCCAGCAGGTCATCGGATACGTTGCCCGGTGCTGGCATGCCCTCCTCGAGCGGATGGAACGACCATTTCACCTGCGCGTCGACGCGCTCTTCGAAACTATCGCGCGCACGGTACAGGTCGCGGAATGGATGCTGCGATTCATTGTTGATGCGCAGCGTCGGCGCCATGAGCACGCTGAAGCGCCGGCCCTCGCGGGACAGGGCACTGCGCCGCGCGGCAAGCGCCGCAAGCTCGTCGTACTCGGGCCTGTCAAGCGCCACCACGCGCTCGACCGGACACGAGAACGCCTCGGCGAATTGCTCGCGCACGCCCGTGCCCGAGCACATGACCCACGAATAATTGCGATGAATCCGATACGAGCTGGTAAAATCGGCGCTGTGGCCCTCGGGCGTGTCGACGCTCTGGTAGCCGAACTTTTTGAACGCGCCGAACGCATGCCACATCTGCAGGATGACGGGCTTGTCGGGAAACTCCACGTTGCGGACCTCGCGCCCCAAGGCGTTTTGCGAACCTTGCGCGCCCTCGCCGTTTGCGTGCGCCGCCGCTTTGCGAGCGCCGCCATCTGCCGCGACTTGCCTCCCCGCCGCAACTTTGCCATCACCTGCCGCCTCGCACTCGAAATCAAGCAACGACACCACCGGATCATACCGGTCGATTACCGCGAGCTTGCAGCGACCCAGCAGCTTGATCTCCTCGAGCACGTGGAAGGCGTACGGGATCATGTTGGCGCCCGTCACTTTCTTCAAGTGCATGGTGACGCGCCACCCGCGCCGCTCGAATTCACGCCCGAGCTGCTCGTAATCGTAGCTGGGAGCATCGATCCTGCGTGAGAGGAACACGATTTCGGACGCGCGCTCGCTTTTGCGCTGCACCTTGTAGAGTATGTTGAACGCGAGCTTGGATGCCCCCGTCACAATGCGTCGTAACATCGAAACCGTCCAGTTCCTCCTCGAACCAACCGTCCCTATGATACCCTACCGCTCGGCGATACATCACTACCTAGCATCGATGTTTCGCAGATCGCCCCCTTGGCTGCACAGCAAAGCTCCGTTCTCGCTTGAAAAGCGAACGGTGGAGCAGCGCTTCCAAGTCGCGCGGCAGACCGAAAGAGACCGAAAGGGAGACTCCCTTTCGGTCTCTTTGGAAGCGCTGCTTCACTCGAATTTTCCTGTAGAAACTGTCTACTTCGATTCCTGCAGGTTGTTGTAATGCTAGGATAACTTGAACTATGCAAATCGACTTACTTTGAAAGGCAGCTCCGCACCATATGCACGCCAAGGAAACATCGGGTCCCGAGAACACCGGAGATCTGCGCGAGATGCCCCTTGGCGAACTAGACGGCAGTGCGCACGCGCCTTTTTCCGCAGACGACGACGCGAGCCGGTACAGCCGCAACCTGTATGGGTCCTCCGCCGCCAACAGCGAGCGCCGCGCGGACCCGAAAGCCAACGAACCGACCGTTCCCGCCCATGCGAAGATAAACGGCGCAAGCGAGGACGCCGCGCCTGCACATGCGCGCCCGTCGCATGCCAAACCGGGCGACGAGGTCGATTCGCAGGAGGTGTACCGCGAAATCTCGCGCGTGCGCAAGCGCAACCGCATCGGCAAGCGCATCGCCGCGATCATCGGCTGCGTGCTGCTCGTCATAGCGCTTGCAGGCGGAGGTTACGCTTGGTGGTTCGTGCATACGCTCGACGCCGAACTGGCCCCCGATGCAGAAGTCGTGAGCGAACTCGAGCGGGTGCTCGTCCCCGAAACGCCGGGTGAGCCGTTCTACGTGCTGGTCATGGGGTCGGACTCGCGCGAAGGGCATACGGCCGAACACCGCGACGAGAAGGGCGGCAACGAGCGTTCCGACGTCATGATGCTCGTGCGCATCGACCGCGACAAGAACGTCGTCACGATGCTGTCCATCCCGCGCGACACGCCCTATCAGCTGCCCGACGGCTCGTATGTGAAAATCAACGAGATGTTCAACCACGATGGCGCAGCTGGGGCCATCGAGGCCGTCATGAACCTCACCGGCCTGCCCGTGAACCACTATGCCGAGGTGCGCATCTCGGGTCTCGAAGCGATCGTCGACTACCTGGGCGGCGTCACCGTCGACGTGCCCGTCGAGCTGACGTACGAGACGACGGACCACAAGACCGTCACAGTCCCCGAAGGCCGCCAGACGCTCACCGGCGAGCAGGCCCAGATCTTCGCCCGCGCGCGCCACGAATTCGAGAACAACCAGGACGCCCACCGGCAGGGCAACGTACGCCAGCTGCTTTCCGCGATCATCAACAAGGTGCTCTCGCGGCCTGTCACGTCCCTTCCCGACACCGTCCTCCAGATAGCGAACTACGTCGACACGGACTACAAGACGCTCGACGCGGTCTCGCTCGCGCGCGACATGTCGGACGGCAAGACGACGATGTACTCGACCAGCGGCCCGACCAACGGCGACAAGAACAAGGCCACCGTCGGCAAGTGGCTGTGCTTCCTCAATCCCGAAGGCTGGAAAAAGGTGACGGAAACGGTAGATGCGGGCAAAGATCCCAGCGACGTCGATTTCGACTTCGAATCCACCGAGACCCCGTGGACCGAAGTCACCGACCAACCCGATTTCGCCACGTCGATGGCCCAGCAGTATTATTACGGCTAGCCCTGAAATACCGAAACACGTCTCCAGGGCGGATTCTAGCGGTCATTGCACCTTCGGTCGTCATAAAAGGGGACAGTCCCTTTTTATGACGTTATCTCCCCAACGGTCAGTGACCGAAAGGGAGTCTCCCTTTCGGTCAGTATGAAACAGTTGTCCTGGGCGGGTTTTCAGTATTTCAGGTTATCGGCGCAGCACTTTCCCGATAAGGCTTTTCGCCAGGCCGCGTTCGTAGGAGTTGGCGCAGAGCGCGAGGACGTAGACGCCGAATGCGGCCGTATAGACCAAGATACCCACGACAAGCGCACCCCAGCCCACGCTCACGGCCGACGCCACGGCGCCCCATGCGAACGCGCCCGCGATGCACAGCGGCACGATGGGCACGAGAAAGCGCAGGTTCTCGCGCCAAAACAGACCCATATCCAACTGAGCGGCTCGAGCGTAATAGAAGTTGACCAGGATGTCGCTCACAATGAAAATCGTGATGCCTGTGGCCGCCGCCGCGCCGATGCTTCCGAAGCGCTGGGCCAACACGATGGTCAGCCCCACGTTGATGATGGCCGCAACGAGGTACATCCGACCGCGAAACCCGTACTTGTCCATGACCTGCAGAATGACGATGCCGATGGATTGCATGATGTCCACGGTATAGGGCACCATGATGACGACGGCCACCCAGTACGCGTCCTCGAAGCCATCCCCCGCCCACAAGCGTATGAAATCGCGACCGAAGATGATGAATCCCGTCAACACGAGCAACAGCGGATATGCCGAAAGACGCGAAACGCGCGCGAACAGCTCGGATATCTTGCGCAGATGGTCGTCCTCGTTCATGAGCCGCGAGATCTTGGGCATGAACACCGAGGCAACCGCAGCTCCGAGCGGCATGTACGTCATGCAGATCTGCGAGCCGACCGCGTAGACCGCGACCGTCTCGGTGCCGTACAGGTATCCCAGGATGAGCTGGTCGGTGCGCCAGAAGATCTCGTCGGCGATGACTCCCAGGATGACGCCGCCCGTAAAGCGGAACAAGTCGCGTTGCAGCTGGCGGTCCATGTGCCGCAGCCGCGTGTCCATGGCCAGCTTCGTCTTGGCGTAATGGTGCTGCACCATGCGCAGCGCGAAGTTGAGCACGAGCTGGACGATGCATACGGTGAGCGCACAAGGCCACCATTGGATGCAGATGACCACTACGATGGGTTGCGCCACGATGACCGCGAGCTGCGTGAGCTTGAGGAACACGAAGTCCTCGTGCGCGTTGATCACCGACGCGGACACCGTGTTGCTCATCGTGACCATGAGGTTGACCACGAGCACGCCGAGCAGCATGCAGCTCTCATCAAGCTCCCAGGCCGTGAACGAATCGACGTAAATCAGCCGCACGAGCACCATGCAGACGGCGCCCACGAACACGCTCGCGACGCTGACCAGGCGAATCGCGCGCGTGGCGATGGCCAGCGTATTGGCCATGCCGTCTTCGTCGCCTTCTGCGTAGTATTTGCAGTAAAACCGCGACACGCCCGATCCGAGCGTGGTGTTGACGATGGCCATGTAGGCGATAATCGAGCCGATGAACTGGTACAGGCCGTATTCCGCGCGGCCGATGCCCTGCAACAGAAGCGGCACGTAGATAAGCCCCACCACCATCTGGCAGATCGTGTAGGCATACGAGGCTATCGCTCCGCTTTTCCGCTTGCTCAACGCTTATCCCGAACTTTCTCCGTCAGTCGCACGTCAATCAAGCTCGTATCGTACCCCAACGTTGTGGAGGCACCTTGAACGGCGCACAACAACGTGCGCCCGTTGCCTCCCCTTATTGGCCTTGGGCGGCGTACTTCGCTTCGGTGGCCTCTTTGGCGGGGCGCCACCAGTCCTCGTTGGCGCGGTACCACTCGATCGTGTCGGCGAGGCCCTCGGAGAAGTCGGTATGCTTCGGCGTCCAGCCCAACTCCGCGCGCAGCTTGGAGCTGTCGATGGCATAGCGGCGGTCGTGGCCGGGGCGGTCGCGGACCCAGTCGAAGTCGTCGGCGCCCTTGCCCATCGCCTCGAGGATGGCGCGCAAGACGTCGATGTTGGAGCGCTCGCCGTCGGCGCCGATGAGGTAGGTCTCGCCGATGCGCCCGCGCGTGAGGATCTCCCACACGGCGCTCGAGTGGTCCTCGGTGTGGATCCAGTCGCGCACGTTGCGCCCGTCGCCGTAGAGCTTCGGGCGGATGTCGCACAGGATGTTCGTGATCTGGCGCGGGATGAACTTCTCGACGTGCTGGCGCGGCCCGTAGTTGTTCGAGCAGTTGGAGATGGTCGCGGCCACGCCGTAGGTGCGCACCCACGCGCGCACGAGCATGTCGGAGGAGGCCTTCGTGGAGCTGTAGGGGCTCGAGGGCCGATACGGCGTCTCCTCGGTGAAGCGCGCCGGGTCGTCGAGCGCGAGGTCGCCGTAGACCTCGTCGGTCGAGATGTGGTGGAAGCGCACCTTGTGCCTGCGAGCGGCCTCGAGCAGCGTGAACGTGCCCTCGACGTTGGTGCGCACGAAGGGCGCGGGGTCGGCGATGGAGTTGTCGTTGTGGCTCTCGGCCGCGAAGTGCACGCAGGCGTCGGCGTGCGCGAACAAATCGTTCACCAGCCGCGCGTCGCAGATGTCGCCCACGACGAGCTCGGCCCGGTCAGGGCCGAGGCCCGCGAGGTTCTCCGGGTTGCCCGCGTAGGTGAGCTTGTCGAGTACGGTGACGTGCACGCCGGGCTGGTTCTCGGCGACCCAATGCACGAAGTTGCTGCCGATGAAGCCGGCGCCGCCTGTCACGATGATGTCTTGCACTTCAATCCTTTCTCGAATGTGACAAAGGGGTCTGACCCCTTTGTCACATCTAGTCCCTTCAATCGTTCTTCGGATAGAAGATGTCGCCCTCGGCCACGCGCTTGAGGTACTGGCCGTACGTCGATTTGCCGTAACGGTCGGCCGCCTCGTGCAGCGTTTCCTGCGAAATCCAGCCGTTCAAATATGCGATCTCCTCGAGCGAGGAGATCTGGACATGCTGGGAGTTCTCCACGACGCGCACGAGCTCGGCGGCATGGAACAGCGAATCCATCGTGCCCGTGTCGAACCACGTGTAGCCGCGGCCGAGCGTGACCACGTTGAGGGACCCGTCGTCGAGGTACATCTGGTTGAGGCTCGTGATCTCGAGCTCTCCGCGGGCCGACGGCTTCACCTGCTTGGCGAAGTCGACCACGCGGTTGTCGTAAAAATAGAGACCCGTCACGGCGAAGTTGCTGCGCGGGTTCTCGGGCTTTTCCTCGATGGAAATAGCGCGCCCGTCCTCGTCGAACTCGACGACGCCGAACCGCTCGGGATCTTCCACGTAGTAGCCGAACACCGTGGCGCCGCGCTCGTTCTTGCGGGCGCGTTGCAGATGGCGCCCCAGGCCGTTGCCGTAGAAGATGTTGTCGCCCAAGATGAGCGCGCACGAATCGCCGTCGATGAAATCCTCTCCGATGAGGAAGGCCTGCGCCAGCCCGTCCGGCGAGGGCTGCTCGGCATATGACAGGTTGAGGCCGAACTGGGATCCGTCGCCGAGCAAATTGGAGAAGTTGGGCAGGTCCTGCGGCGTCGATATGATGAGAATGTCGCGAATGCTCGACAGCATGAGCGTCGAAAGCGGGTAGTAGATCATCGGCTTGTCGTAGACCGGCAGCAGCTGCTTGGACGTGACCGTGGTTATCGGGTACAGGCGCGTGCCCGAACCGCCTGCCAAAACGATGCCTTTCATATGCGCCCTTCCGCTCGCATCCTGCAATGCCGTCATTGTACCCGAAACGACCTAATCTAGCACGTCCAGCCGTTTCGCCAGCGTCTCCCCAGCAGGGATGCCGACGAGGCGCCAGGAGCTAGCCCACGCCGAGCGAATAGACCAAGATGCCCACGATGATGAGCACGAGGGCGACGATTTTCTTGGGGCCCATCTTCTCGTGGAAGATGGTGACGCCGAAGAACGTGACGAACAGGTAACTTGTCGTCTCGAGCACGGGCCCATACGACAGCGGAATGCCCTTGTACGCGTAAATCGTCATGAGCGTGGCCAGCAGGAAAAACGTGTAGGCGATGATAACCCGTGGGTTGAGGTACTCCTTGATGATGCTGCCATAATCGCGCTGGGCCGCCTTCTTCAGCAGCACCTGCGAAACGGCGCTGATGAACACGCCAAAGAGGAACACGCCGATGTAGAGCGTCATTGGCGATCACCCGCCTCGTCGTTTTGCGGGATCTCTTCGCCATCGCCCAAAACGGCAGGCTGGGACCCCTTCGCCACAGCTGCGCGCTCCGCTTCGGCCTTCCGCTCGTCACCGTCGGCGATTGCGAACAGCACGATACCCGCGATGACGATGATGCCACCTATCACCATGGGCAACGTGACGGTCTCGTGAAACAGCAGCACGCCCCACACGATGCCCCAGATCACGGTAACGGCCTTGTTGGCGAAGGCCACGGTGAGCGGAAGGCGTTTCAGGATCTGCTGCCACCCCAGCGCATACACCGCGAGCACCGCGAGCATTGCGCCGTACCAGGCGAAGAATCCGAAGCTCATCGTGGGCTGCTGCCCCGCGAACTTGCTGGTGAATCCCGAGAACGAGTAGAAGAACAGCAGCACGTGCAGTGCGATGAGCACCAACGCCCGGCTGTTCACCCGTTTCACTTTCGCTTGCTCTTCCACGTTCCTCCCCGATCCGCTTCCTGACAGCTCGACGGTGTCCCCGCCAGAAAAAACGCGCTATCCCGCGCTAGAGCCCCGGCACGGGGCCATCGTAATCGATCATGCGGTTGGTATACAGCAGATCGTCGCCATCCACATCGGGGACGCGCACGTCGCGGTACAGCTCGGCGCTCAGTGCATCGAGACCCTCGCGCGTGTCGGCCTCGATGTAGCTGCGCAACACGTAGGGCATGGCCCCCACCCCATGGCGCACGGTCTGGCCTTCGCTGTAGTAGATGACGGTATCGACCACGCCGGGCCTGTCGACGGCGGCCCGCGCCACCGACAAGTCGCCGATTTCGCGCTCATGCCCATGGAAGTACACCACGGCGCTGCACTTGGTGAAATGCGGGTCGTGCGCCTCCAGGTCGCGCCTCATGGCGTCCTGATCGTAAACGTAGTCGACCAGCAGCTTCTCGATGGAAAAGCCGCTCGCGATGGTAACGAGCTCGTGCTCGTAGCCGAACAGGCGTCCGGCGACCTCGCAGACGCGGATGCCCTCATCGGGCGACCAGAAGAACTGCATCGAGATGGGGCCCGTCGAGATGCCCACGTAGGCTGCCACTTTTTCGACGATGGCACGCGCTTCGTCGTACACCTCGTCGATGAACCGGCTCGGATACGCGTTGCGGCTGACGTGCGGCACGGCACGCGGCACCTCAAACGTCTTCTCGCGGTCGGCGAGCCCGAGCGTATGTGCGCGCCCATCGACAAGCCAGTTCATCATGTTGAATTCGTAGCCGGCCATGTACGTCTCGGCCAGGATGTAGTCGAACGCCGAATACGAGGCGATCTCGTCGAAGCGCTCGGCCACCTCTTCGGCCGAATCGAGCACGTAGATGCCGCGCGAGCCGTATCCGTTGGCGGGCTTGACCACGCAGGGAAACCCAATTGGCGCGATATCTTCGGCAATCGAGTCGCGCCGCACACGCACCGTGCTCGCGCAGGGCACGTCGAGTTCGGCGAACATCTGCTTCATCAGCGGCTTCTCGCGCAGGTAGCGGAACCGGTCGGGCTTCGCGTAACAGGAAAGCCCCGTCGCATCGGCGATCTTGACCATGCATTCGGCCATCAGGTCCGAAAACGACGTAATGATGCCGTCGACCTGCTGGTCCTTGCACAATTGCGCGATCGCGTCGACGTCGCGCACGTCGACCTTGAATCCGGCGTCGGCGACGGCCTTGGCCTTGCCGCCTTCGTAGCCATCGCACGAGATAACGTAGATCCCGCGGCTCTGCGCGTGTTTGACCAGCTCGACGAACTCGTCCATCGAGCCGAGTACCAGAAGCCTATGTTGCATGCCGTCGTTCCGTTCCACTAGTTCGCAGATGTGACAAAGGGGTCTGACCCCCTTGTCGCGTCTTGCTCGCGGTTGTCGATCACGCGACGCAGTACGAACTGCGGCGCGTTGTTGGCCGTCATGTACAAGCGGCCGATGTACTCGCCCGTTATGCCCATGAACAGCAGGATGAGCCCCGAACACGTGAGCAGGGCCGCCATCGTGGACGGCCAGCCCATGGCCATCGTGGGATCCATCGCACGCGCCACGATGACGCCGATGGCGCTGACGATGCCGACGACGCCGATGACGGCGCCGAGCACCGATGCTACGCGCAACGGCAGCATGGAAAAGCCCAGCACGTTGGCCCACAGCCGGATGAGCGCCTTCAGCGTGTAACCGGACGTGCCCACCTCGCGCTCGAAGTGCTCGACCTCGACGTTCATCATGTTGTGCGTGGATCGGAACAGCAGTCCCTGCACGTACGGGTAGGGACCGGTGTAGCGCACGACCTCGTCGCGGATGTAGTCGCGCAGCACGAAGAAGTTCGACGAGTAGATCTCCTTCGGGCGCTTCGTCATGATGCGCGTCGACCATGCCGCGAAATCCGAACCCGCACGGCGCCAGAGCGCCTCTTTGTGCTCGGGCCATTCCGCGAACACGACGTCGACCTCGTCGTGGGCCGCCAGCGCGTCCACGAGCTTGAGGCATTGGGAGGGATGCGTTTGCATGTCGTCGTCCATGACCATGACGGCATCGCCCGTCGCGTGCGCCAGCCCCGCCATGATGGCCGCATGTTGCCCGAGGTTCTTCGCGCAGTCGATGCCGACCACCTGCGGGTCCTCCGCGCACAGCTGTTGGATCTGCGCGAACGTGCCGTCTTTCGACCCGTCGTTGACGAGCACGAACTCGTAGTCGTACCCGCCGCCGACCAGTTCGTCGCGCGTCAGCCGCACGACCTTGCCGATCGTGGCTTCCGAGTAGTAGCACGGTATGACGACCGATATCAGCATGTACGCGCCCGTTCCTCCCCTAGGCTGCCCGAAAACGCGAGATTGGAATCCGCTCCTAATCCCGCATTGGCTAAAAACGTTTCCGCACCATAGTACCCGAAAAGCCGCCAAGCTGCGCCAACGGTCTAATAGTTCCACATGGCGGCCAGCAACAAAAAAGCCAGCGTGCAGGGGAGACCCTTGCACGCTGGCCGCACGCGGCTTGCTGCCGCTCATCGTGCATCGATTCGAGCGACGTTCTACGCAGCCTCGAGGTCGCCCTCGTTTTCGCTCTCGTCCGGCGCCGCGTAATACCCATTGTCAAGTACAACGGCCTCGGAATACAGTTTTTGCTTGTACTTGTTCTTGATGGTGATCTTCAGCTTCGCGTTCTTCTTCACCTTGTTCTTGACCTTGAACTTGACCGTGCTATAGGCCTTGCTTTTCTTGATCTTCTTGGTGTAGGTCTTGCCCTTGTACTTAAGCTTAATGACATCACCCTTGGTCAGCGTGTAGCACGTGACCTTTACGGTCTTCTTTTTAGCACTCACGCTTTCGAACCAGGTAACGCTGCTGATCTTGTCCTTGAAGGTGGCGCTGTACTTGCCCTTCTTGAACGTGCAGGTGATTTTCGTCCCGATCTTGTGCAGCTTCTTCAACTTGACGTTAGCGTATCCCTTGCTGCCGATCTTGAACGAATGCTTCTCCTTCCCCACCTTCAAGGTGCATTTCGTACCTGGCTGAGAGCTCACTTCCAGCTTCTTGTTGCCATACCAGCAGTACCAAACAGAGCTGCTGTCCTTCAGGCTGTTGGCGAAGTACGCTTCCGTGACGGTCACATCGAGCTTCGTCGTCGACGAATCCTCGCCGGTAACGGTAATGACGGCCGTACCTGCGCCCACTGGATCGATGACGAGGATTCCATAGTTGATGGTCCTTACGGAAGCCACCTTTTCGTTGGAGCTGACGGCCGATTTGATGCCAACGGAATCATCCGTGGTAAAAAACCACGCTCCATCATCTTCGGCGTTGACGAACGTGAAGCTATTCTGGGTAAATGCAATCGGCGCCGCATATGCCGCTTGCGGCGCAGCTAAAGAAAACGCGAGGATCACCATCGCAAATGCAAATACAAGAGGAGCGAATAACCTGCCTTTAATCGAGCGTTCCATGCCAGACCCCTTTCTCTAGCATCCGCCGCAGCGCCCCCCGATGCGCACACCCTTCCGACTATCGTGAAACGGGGCGCCATGGCAACAACAACGACAATAGGAATTATAGATACCGGGTCATTTTCAGGGAATCGTGCGATTGCATGCACTCCTGCGAGCGGCGGTTCTCGACCCCTTAGCGTACGCCGGTGGTGAACTATCCTGCGAACTCCCAATCTTTGCACTTCAGCTTCAGCAATTAATCGGCATCTACAGCCTCGTTCGGCATGCTTGCGAGCATCTGCTCAATTGACTCGAAAGCTTCGATAGTGGGGAAACGCCCATGGCGGTTGCATAAGGAATTCGATGTGATACCATCAACATCGCATGCAAGGTGGTAGAACGCCATCTTGCAATCGCGACATCAAGCATTATCGACTCAGAGCTAACAATAATCATGGCAACATCAACCACCGCAAACAAGATACGCACTGGAGCGTGCTTGATACTCTTAGCACCCGAAATGCTGCTTGCATCGTTTGGCCTAACAATAATGGTACCTGAACGGGCTTACGCATACGTAGACCCCTCTGTCATGACGTATACGATTCAAGCAATCGCGGGTGTTGCCGTGGCTTTGTCAGCCGTTGCCGGCGTCGCAATGCGAAGAACGCGCCGCAAGCTATTTGCGTTACTCAAAATTGACGAGAACGCAAATAAGTTCATTGAGCCAAACGTGCACGAGCTTACCCCCGACAGCGGGCAAGCCACGCTTCGCGCAAGCGAAGACTTTGCACAAAGCGTGAAAAATACCGGCATCCACATCGCCGCAAATCGGAAAGAATTAGCCATTAGCTGGCCGAAGCGACTCGGATTCGCGGCCCTGATCTCGCTTTTCGTATCTATAACCTACCTGCTCATTGCGCCGTTCGAAATTGTCGCTGGCAGCGAGTCCAGCCTCGTGCTCGGCTTAAGCGACATCGCCCCCATATCGGTCGCATTGACCATCGGCGCCACACTGGCCATCGCCCTTATCCTATCCCTCGTCCCAGGAAGGGCTTTCTGGTACGGGCTCTCGCTCACGTTTGCAATTGGTCTTTCGGGATGGCTTCAAGCCATGTTCCTGAACACCGGACTGCCGACTGCCAACGGCGCAAGTGTTGCATGGGATGACTATGACTTGATTGCGCTTGTCTCCCTTGCCACCTGGACGGGCGTTATCTTGGCAAGCATCTTGCTTGCCAAGAAGAAGCTACCCGTTGCAAGGATCGCAATACCTACGTTGTCAATCGCGCTCGTCATAGTTCAGGGCGTCGGCGCCATAAGCCTCGTCGCATCCACTTCCGAGTTCTCCCCAGATGGCCTTGGATGGTATTCTCGCGTCCCCACCGAAGATGGCCTGTTCGAGGTTTCCGATAAGAAGAACGTCATCGTGTTCGTCCTGGATACATACGACACAAAGGACATTGTTCGACTGCAAAACGAGGGCAAGGACATACTCAAAGGGCTCGAGGGCTTCACTTGGTTCAAAAACACAACAGGGGCGATAATACCTACTCGTTACGCCATCCCATTCCTGTTGACGGGTGAACTCCCTCGCGACGATGACCGTTGGTCCGACTATCTCAAACAGCGCTATAAGCGCTCGAGCTTCCTTGCGGACATCTATGATGCCGGCTACTCCATTGGCCTTTACAGCGACTCGCTGAAACTCAACTTCATGAGCGAAAAAGACTCCAGGGAACTTGTCGCAGAAAAGACGATCAATTTGCATAAGGCCAACAATGACAACACGAGCCTGCGGGGAACCGCACGGGCCCTAATACGAAGCTCTCTGTATCGCGACCTTCCCTGGATTTTGAAACCGCGGTTTTGGTTTACTACCGATTGGATGAACTTCACAATGACAAAAAGGCATGCGTCGAGCACGCCGGACAATACGCTTTATGTCATGGATGACGCCGCCTACTATTCAAAGCTCAAGAAACGTGGGCTCGACATAGAAAAGCGAGAATGCAAAGGAGCATTTAGGTTCATCCATTTGCTCGGTACCCACAAACCATACAATCTCAACGCACGCGCAAAGAAGACAAAAGCGGGCAAATCGACGCTTGATAAACAAGCAATTGGGTCGATGAAAATCGTTAAGACCTACCTGGACTTCCTGAGAGAAAAGGGACTTTACGATGACGCCTGCATCATCATTACCGCTGATCATGGAATCCTACAATTGCACCACGAGATAACCAAATCAACCCAGCCCATCATGCTCGTAAAACCACCCGCACAATCGCACGAAGAAGCGAATCGGCCCGTTATCTCTAGCAACGTTCCTACAGTTCATGCGGATATCATTCCCACCATTATCGACGCTATCGGAGGAACCCCCGAAAAGTATTCTGGCGCGCCAATATTCGACGTTGATTCGACGACGCATGACAAGCGCACATATCTCTCGATAGTGGAGACAGACGACTACAAATACGACGATCATGCCACCGAATGGGAAATCAAAGGCGACACGGTCGATTTCTCCAACTGGAACCAAACCGGCAGATCGTGGAACGCGCGAGAGTAGGAACCATGTTCGCGGCAATAGCATCCGTATTGCAGGTAATCGTACAGCCCTGCTATAACCTCACGGGAAACTGGTGGATGGCCATCTTGCTGTTCACCCTCATCACCAAGGTCATTCTCATGCCGATGGCGCTTTGGGTCCAATGGAACTCCATCATGATGGTGCAGGTAATGCCTGCCATAAACAGGCTGAAAGTGCAGTATTTCGGAGATCGGGAAATCATTGGTGAAAAGCAAAGCGAACTCAACAAGCAGCACGGATACCATCCGCTGCTATCCCTCATTCCCCTAGCAATACAAATCATCATACTGTTCGGGCTCGTAGACGTGATACATTCCATCACCGACTCGGGCACGCCAGGAACAGAGTTTCTCGGACTCGTGCCTATCGAAGACGGCGGCTTGTCATGGATCATGCCGATCCTCGCCGGTCTCTCGGCGGTACTGATGGGTTTTGCGCAGAATAGGATAAATCCGCTTCAACGCGAACAATCCCGCGCCGAGAAGAATATGACGAACGGACTATCCATAGGATTGTCCCTTTTCCTTGGCATCTTCGTTGCAGCGGGCATGGCATTTTACTGGATTTGCTCGAACCTTTCGGCAATCGCCGTGCAGGCACTGTGCAACATCATCATCAAGCCCGCCAAACACATTGATTACGATGACCTCAACGCAAGTCGCACCGAACTTGACGAACTGCTGTCGCTCGACAAGTCAGATAAGGGTAAATGGTACAAGCCGAATCCGCTCAAGAAGCGTGAAAAAGCCGATTACAAGCGCTTCTTCAGCGTCGTCGGGAAGCACATCGTGTTCTATTCGGAAGGATCGGGATTCTATAAATACTTCAAAGGCGCCATCGAGTACCTGCTATCCCACTCCGACATAATCATTCACTACGTGACGAACGACCCCGAAGACGTCATCTTCAAGCTCGCCGAATCGGAGCCTCGAATCATCCCTTACTACATTGGCCAGCAACGGGCCATTACCCTCATGATGAAGATGGATGCAAGCATCGTGGTCACGACCCTCGAAGATTTGGAGACGCACTACATCAAGCGATCGTACGTTCGCAAAGACATCGAATACGTGTTCATGTTCCACCACATGATGTCATGTCATCTTACCCCAACGCGAACGGCTTACGACCATTACGATACGCTCATGTGTATCGGCCCGCACCAGGTTGCCGAAATTCGGAAAGCCGAGGAATTATACGGATTGCCCCCGAAGAAGCTCGTTGAAGCAGGATATGGACTCATCGACGAAGAAATATCGTCATATGCTGCCATGTCCCCGAAAACCGATAGAACGAAAACGGTGCTCATTGCGCCATCCTGGCAGGAAGGCAACTTGCTCGATTCGTGTTTTGACGAACTGCTGCAGGGATCGTTGGGACGCGGTTGGAAAATCGTAGTCCGCCCACATCCGGAATACACTAAACGCTACCGCGCTCGATGGGAAGCCCTGCAAGCTCGATACGCAAACGTGCCCGAAAGCGATTTGATATTCGAACGCGACTTCTCGAGCAACGCCACCATATGGACCTCGGACATCCTCGTAACCGACTGGTCATCGGTGGCCTGCGAGTTCTCGTTCTCGACCCTAAAGCCCTGCGTCTTCGTGAACACGCCCATGAAGGTCGGAAATCCCGAATGGCAGGACCTTGGAATCACGCCTACCGACATTACGCTGCGAAGCAAGATTGGAACCGCCATCGAGCCCTCGGAAGCCACTTCGCTCGGTACCGTAGTAGACGACATGTTCGCTCATTGGAATATGTGGAACGCCCAAATCGAACGAGCTCGTGAAGAGGCGATATTCAACTTAGGACGAGGTGCCGAAGTATCGGGAAAATACTTGCTTGACGCCGTGCTCAAGCGGCAGGAGACGAGCATCCAACTTTGATAGCATTTGGATGTTGTACCACGAACTTGCTGGTGAACCCAGATAACGCGTTGAAGAACAGCAGTACGTGCAGCGTGATGAGCACCGGCGCCCTGCTGTTCGCTTGTCAATGAGGGAGCTTTTTCAGGAGAGTGTCTGTTTAACGGTTTCTGGGAAGGCTGCTATTGCGGCATTCAGGACGCTTTCCGAACTTCAGGTTAGCAACTAGTCTTTGAATGCCCAATTTCGATTGAGTAGATAATTCTTATTGAACACTAATTCTAAACCCTGGATTTAATCAGAAATCGAGTCGTTTTGCCCTAGCAGTGTTAATCACAACTATGAAGCCGCTACAATAAAAGTAGCGGCTTCATGAATATCTGACATCACATCTAGGAGATTATGCTTCGTTTAGGCACCCATTATGCTCTACGTAAGTCTTTCCACAAGCAGCACAAGATAACCCTTCATCAAGTTTTGTACCACACTCACACACCCAACCTATTTGCCGAGCTGGTACACCAACCATCAGCGCATAATCTGGAACATCATGGGTCACAACTCCACCTGAACCGATCATGCAATACTTGCCTAATGTGTTTCCGCAAACAATAGTTGCATTCGCACCAATTGACGCGCCTTCGCTCACACGCGTTGGCAAGACTTTCCACCCCAAAGAACTATGCGCTCGCGGTTGATGATCGTTGGTGAATACACAAGAAGGCCCACAAAAGACATCGTCTTCGAGTTCAACGCCTTCATAAAGTGAAACGTTATTCTGCACTTTGCACCGATTGCCAACCTTTGCCCCACCCGCCACATTAACGTTTTGGCCGAAAACGCAATCGTCTCCTATCACCGCGCCTGATTGGATGTGGCTAAAATGCCAAATCTTCGTGCCATCACCAACTACGGCACCGTCATCGACAAATGCTGACTCATGAGCAAAATACGTCATTGGTTCTCCTATGCCATAGCGGCTTGTTCAATCATTTCACTTAACTGTAAAGCTTTTAACCCCATCTCGCCGCTAGTAAGGATTTCAGTGCCGGTCCTTATGCACATTGCAAAATGGGCAAACTCAGCCCTCAGCGGCTCAGTGCTGGGAACGACGACGCGCTCGATGATGTTTTCCTGCCTATACTGAATGTCATGACCAGCGTCCAATTGGAAGCTTGTTTTCCGAGATACTTCTACTTTTCGATCAATATAATCAATCGAGATGCGTGCTTGCTTGCAATCAACGTCAGCAGTTCTAATCTTGGCCTCAGTCACTCGGCTCCCAACGAGACTAGCACAAAAACCGTCTTCAAATAAAATGAGAGCTTGGCAATAATCAAGCTTATCAGAATAGAGTTTGATTCCTTGCGCAGTAACACTCTTTACAGGAGCCTTCGCAATCGAATTGAGAACATCGATATCGTGAATCATCAGGTCCTGAACAACGCTTGCATCCGAAACGCGCCCGTAAAATGGACTCATGCGATGGAATTCGGCAGCCAAGAGCTCTTCGGTTTCAACCACTTGAGACAATGCAATAACAGCTGGGTTAAACCGCTCGACATGCCCAACGCACAGACGCACTCCGTTATCGTTGCACTCGTCTATAATCTTCTGCGCATCAGCAATGGTCAGCGCTATCGGTTTTTCAACCAAAACATGGCATCCATGCCGAGCCGCCCTTACTGCTATCTCGCAATGTAGAAACGAAGGAACAACCACGTGCGCCACATCTACGATGTCTAGCAAATCATCCATGCTATCAAACGCCCTGATGCCGTACAGAGCAGCTTGCTCATTCGCAGCTTTAGCATCAACATCAAAGCAGCCAACCAAATCATAATCGGGCATCGTTGACAAAACGCGAAGATGGTTGCGCCCCATGCTTCCGCATCCAAGAACACCGACCTTCAGAACCTCGTTTTCCGCCATTAAAGCACGCTCCTTACAACCTCACAAATCGATTCTATAGACCCCTCATCCAGATACGGGTGCATCGGCAAGCTAAACACGCGCTCTGCTTGCGCTTCACAGACCGGCAGATCGCCCTTTTTGTAGCCCAAGCTAGCAAATGCCGTCGATAGGTGCATGGGAATCGGGTAGTAGTTCGCGGAAGGAATACCCGCAGCGGCAAGCGCTTGCTGAATGGCAGCCTTCTGTTCCGCAGAAGCCGCCTCCAAAGTGTACTGAGCCCACACAGACTTGCAACCGTCCTTTACGACAGGCGTCTTTATAACATCATGCAAACGATCCGTATAGGCTTGCGCAACCTTTTGACGAGCTTCAATCTCGTCTTCGAAAATCGTAAGCTTTGAGAGAATGATAGCAGCTTGTATGGTGTCAAATCGCCCGTTAATTCCTAAGCGTATATTGTCGTATTTCGAACCACCTTGGCCATGAACACGCACCGACTTCAAGACTTCGAGTAAATCGTCATCATCGGTAAAAATCGCTCCACCATCTCCATAGCAACCGAGTGGCTTTGCAGGAAAGAACGAGGTTGCACCGACTAGCCCCAACGAGCCAGCACGACGACCGTGATACTCGCCTCCGAAACCCTGGGCAGCATCCTCGAGGATGAACAGTCCCTCCTCGGCAGCAACCGCCTGAATTGCGTCATAATTAGCAGGCTGACCGAACAAATCAACTGGAATGATGCCCTTCGGCGTCAAATCCGTATTTTCTTTGGTATAACGGATGGCACGCTTCAAATCCTCGACCGACATATTGTATGTGTCTGGTTCAGAATCCACGAACACAGGCGTCCCACCAGCAAGAGAAACGCTTTCGCCCGAGGCAAAGAACGTAAACGCCGGAACAAAGACCGCGTCGGTCTTCTCTAGGCCTATAGCCATAAGCGAAATGACGAGCGCGTCCGTGCCACTTCCGCAAGAAACGCAATGCTTCGTTCCCGCAAATGCCGCCAGCTTCTCTTCGGCTTCCGCGACTTCCGGGCCCATAATATAGCGCTGGGATGCCAATACGCCATTCACCCGCGCAACAACATCAGCCTCAATCCTCTCATACTGAGTTTTTAAATCAATAAACTGCATAATGATTAACCTCTTTCGAATCAACAAACACCGCACTCAAAAGTTGCGAGTGGATTATACCATCGCCGCAGAACACAACTCTATTACATCGATTCTGCCTTCTTAATGTAGCTTGCACAGCATTCGCACACGGCGTCAATATCCACGCCATGATAGCAAGGGAGCGTGATGGTATGCTCTTGCAAGAACATGCCCGTTTGCTGCACGTCATCGTACTTTTTCTTGTAATACGCGCATGCGCTTTGACAGTATGTGCCGATGGTCGACTCGATCTCGTGTTCCCGCAAATATGCAATAAGGTCGTCACGTTCTATGGATTCTGGAACAACAAACACAATGCTTTGCATATTATGGTAGGCATTCGCCGCTGCCGTTTGCGCCTTAAATCCAAGTGGCTCCAGTTGTTCCACGTAATAATCGCGTTGCCTTCGCCTTTCCGCAATGACGGCATCGATTCTCTTTACCTGCTGAATCCCCATCAAGCAAGGAATCTCAGCCATTCTGAAATTGTATCCATAACTGACATATTCACCGGTTTGATGATCTGCGCCATGGTTGAGCTTATACTCAAAAAAACGAGCATATTCGGGATTGTTCGTTGTGATAGCACCACCTTCACCACAAGTGATGAGTTTGCGAGGATGAAAGGAAAAGCAGGTCATATCTGCAATGTTGCCCACTTTTCTATCACCAACCGAACTCCCGAGACCACATGCGGCATCTTCGATAACGACAATTCCGCATTCATGGCAAACCCGAACAATCTCTTCGATTCCAGACGGATTACCAAGGGCATCAACGAACATACAAGCTTTTGTGGCAGACGAGATACGGGCCTTGAGCAAATCTACATCCATATTGTACGTTTCGGGCGACACATCTACGAAAATAGGCTTGGCTCCCAAATCTTCGATAACGTTCACGGTGGCCGGAAACGAAAAATCCGAAACAACGACTTCGTCACCTTCTTTTACACCAACCGCTTTCAAGCACATCCAAAGCGCCGTAGTTGCAGAAGTTGTCAGAAACGCATACCGGGCACCCGTATAGTTTGCAATTTCCACAGGAAATGACTTTGAATACACACCTTTTGTGAAGATGCCCGTATCGAACACCTCGCGCATTTCCTTTTCGATTTCCTCATATTCGAGATAGGGTTTAATTAAACGAATCATTATCTGCCTCTCCGCTACCGCATCAATCGTTTTTTATACCATTCAAGGGTTGCTGGCAAACCCTCACTCAGTGGACGAGGATTAAACTCGATCAAACTCTTGACCAACGCGTTAGATGCATCATGGCATGCAACATCGGCCCCTCTTGCAGGATGACGTTCAATTTCCCCGTTAAAACCCATGTAATCACATATGGCTTCTAACAAGTCGGAAATCGATACGTTCCCGTTAGCGGAAATGTTAACATCTGACCCAGGATCCATAATCGAAAAGAGCTTAACAACCGCATCAACCGTATCCTCGACATATATGAAATCTCGACTCTGCTTGCCCGTCCCTTCCAAAATGGGGGCGTCGCCATCAATGATTCGCTTAGCTGTGATAGGGATGATGCCCGATAAAGGACCTATCCAGTTTTGCCTTGGTCCATAATTGTTAAATGGCCTAACTATGAATGCGTCCAGGTTGAACATGTTTACATACGTGCGCAGCATAATGTCGGCCGCCGCTTTTCCACCTGCATAAGTCGTAGTCGGATTCAGAGGATGTTTCTCGTCCATTGGCTCATATACAGCAGTGCCATATACTTCCGAAGATGAGAAGTGGCACAGCGTCTCAAAACCGCCTGCTCGCTGAATCTCTAGCAAATTGCCGATTACTTTTACGTTTGTGTCAAATGCATCCCTGGGGTCGATAAACGAGTGCTTGAGAGCTTTCGTAGCAAGATTGAATACAATATCGATAGAGTGATTGTCGATGATCTTTCCGAGCCCATATTCCTGCTCGGCGTCTTGGATATACAACGAAGCGCCATTGGCCAAAGCTTGAGAAACGTTTTCTTCTTTCCCCGTGAACATGTTGTCTACAATCACGACGTCCGAAACGCCTTCTTGCAGCAAACGATCTGCAAGATGACTTCCAATAAAACCAGCGCCGCCAACGAGCAGAACGTTCTTATCCGTAAGATTTCTTTGCATTCGCTGCCTCTCCTTTGTCATTCGAAATAGTCGAAATAAACCTGCGCCCCGTCAACTACTACCCTTCCAATAGGTTTCGCTGGCGTTCCTGCCACAATGGAATAGGACTCCACGTCCTCGGTCACCGTTGCGTTCGCGCATACGAGAACATGATCTCCGATGGTTACACCGCATGTCACAACAGATTGCGCGCCAATAAACACGTTGTTGCCCACGGTAACGGCTGCACGTTTATACTCGGCAAGACCACCACTCAAAGCCCATTTGACCGTATCATGGGTGTAGATGTGAACGCCGCAAGCCAACACAACATGATCACCAAGGGTAAGCCCTCCCGAGCCGTCCACCATGCAACCCTCGCCAATCCAGGCGCACTCTCCAATATTCACATCGCCAATCAAGGTCGCGGAATCGTAGATTATCGATCCTGGCCCTGCAAATCGCTCCCCTTTCTCATGCCAATCAATCAAGTTTTCCGCTAAGGGGTTTATCCGGGTATAAAGCTCCATCGTTCGGTTATCCAGCTTAGTTTTCAAACCGAGCAAAATCTCGTACAGATTTTGCTCCTCATCGGTTAACTGCAAATCATCTGATTTCATTTAAAGCCCCTCCGCCTCAATTATCTTCAACTGTATCAATTATGAAAGCGGGCCTGTTTCTCGTGGCATCGAGATCACGAACAAGGTATTCTGCAATGACTCCAAGAGAAACGTTCGTTATGCCAAATCCGATCAGCAACACAGCGAGGACAGTTGGCCATCCGGCAGCCAGTTGAACTATACCGGTCAGTTTAATAAGCACGATAACGATTGCCCAGACAAAACCTATAAAACCGAGCAAGATGCCTACACCCGATATAAAGCGAATCGGCGCAAAGGAAAACATGACAAAACTGTCCACAAGAAGCTTCATCTTCTTGCGAAACGTCCACTTTGATTTCCCTGCTCGGCGTTCCTCGTAATGAGACAGCAACTCTTTTCGGGAAAAGCCCATTTGGAAAATCTGGAAATAAATCGAAGAGTTCGGTTCGGGATGGCTTGTGAACACTTGCTTTACTTTGGGTCCAAAAGCAAGACCCACCAAACCTTCAGCAGGATATGTAGGCTCAATATATTTATTAACGAGTCGTGCAAACACCCGACTTCCTAAACCGCCATCATAACCTTCGCGCAACGTGTACACTATTTCATAACCGCTTGATAATTCGTCCCGCATGCGACCAATGTCTTCAATGGGCTCTGGCATGTCCATAGAATACAAGACGACGTTATCAAAACGCGCGCATTCAACACCCGCTCGAATTGCCGCATGGGAACCGAAATTCCTGGAAAGCTTCACTATCTTACAAACACTCAGCTCCGATTTGAGCGCAAGCAACTTCTCATACGTACAATCGGAGGAGCCATCGTCAACGAAAACGTATTCAATGGGGAACGGTGCGACATCTTCATATGACTTTGCCGCCGCAAAAAAAGCGTCCACTGTTTCTTCCTCGTTGTATGCTGGAATGATTACGGAAACAGCGAACTCGCATTCACTTGGCATGCTTGACAACCTTTCAGAATGGGCCTTCCCAAATCGATAGCTAATTGCGGGCTTTTTTAGTTTACACGATAGTTCGAAATAACACCGTCGCTCGATATATTTGACATGCTATTAGTTTATATATCGCAATACCCTCAATTTCCAGATAGTACGACTCAACGGCGCTACTCGACCCCGTCGGAGACCCTCACCATGGCCAGAATGTCATCGTAGCGCACCCGTTCGCGCTGGCCCTCTCCAGCATCATCTGCGGGTGCGACATGTTCACGAAAGATCTGGGGTACTCCACGTAGACAAGCGGTACGGGGTTGGCGCGATCGTAGGCCATCAGGAAGTTGAGCGCCTGCTTGTCCGACCCGTCCTTCGAGCGGCTGGGCTCCACCAGCTCTATGTCACCCACCTTGCAGGTCTTGTTGGTGGAGCCACGGAAGGCCCATATGCGCTGGCGGTTGGTCGTGCTCCTCGTTCCGCCTGTTCAGGGACTCGGTTAGCGCGCCCTTCGCCCCGCTACCGCATCTAAGAGGAGCTCCGGCGCCTTCGAGTCCAAGTACATGCGCATGACCTCTGTGAACAGGGGGACTAACGCGCAGGAGGGGTAGTGATGCACGGCGTTGCCCTCGATGACGACGGAATAGGCCGCGAGGTACATCAGCAGGCCCACACCCACGGGAAGAGGATCCCGACCACCGCATCGGGGAGCCCCAGAACGCGCGCCAGCTTGCGTAACACCAGCCACGTCCCGGTGCGCAGGCAGTCGGATCTGCGCGACTCCTCGCGCTCCTTGGGCAGCTCGCCGCGGGAGTAGCGGGCGAAGATGTCGTTGAGGCGCACCTCCGCCCTGTCCCTCGGGTGATTATCGAACATCTGCCAGCGTAGCGATGCGCATGCAAGGATCTAATGCAGGGATGCCATCGTCTCGAAATGGGCGCCGATACCCGTCGGAACGGCTGCCGACAGATTTCGGAACCATTGACGGTTTGTGTTGTAATAACCACTCGGGTCGACGAGCTTGCCTATCGTGGCGTGCTTGGCCACGTTGCACTTATTCTCCGACTTGCAGGTGCGCTCGCACTCGTAGTAGACATAGGCCGCGCTGGCCTTCTCCCTGAACGTGACCTTGCCGAGCTCGTCGGGCACCGCGACCGATGCGTCAATGCACTTTGCCGCCTCTGATTCTTAGGCGGTATTATGGCTCATATTGCACCATCGGGAAGCCATCCATGCCAAAGAGTACTTCTAACTTTCTTCAGGTATTTTGAATACTTCTAGTCAGCGAAATCGCCGCTTGAGTTGAAGCTCTTACTGGAAGCTAGGGTTGTTATGACTAAGCTTGCTTGGGTTTAGAATCATACACCCTCTTTCCGCTTCGCAAAAGCAACGTCAATAGTTGAAACATCGGTATGTTTATGTCGCGTCAAATCGGCCAAACGGTGGTTTTGTCTGTCGATGTCTCGCGAGAATTAACAGCAGCGCACCTCGTTTCCAATGACCTTGTCTAGTTTTGCTTGCGAACATTTTGAAGTTGAACTATTGGAGTATTGCGCGCATCAAACGCGATAATGCCACGATAACGTTTCATGGTGATGGAGAACGACCGCACGCTCATTCTTGCCGCAGCACTAACTCCGCGAATCGTTCGTACACCAGAGTAGATTGGATTGCGATACTCTAAAACGATGCAATTGTTACCGACCATATTATCGATTTCGTCAAGAGCGGAAAAATCGATGGTTAAGCGAAAACCGCATCCTTCGTAATTGTAATTATCCGTTTGATAGTTTTTATGCGAGTGTGCAAGCCTTCTGCTTTTTGTGATTCCTTCACGCTTGCATGAAACACAATCTAGAGGCACTTTTTTGCCAGTGATGTCGTTTACTAGAAAGCCCCGATATAATTGTTTTGTAGGGTGAGGCATCGATATGCGACTTGCTCTAACACATCCTTTGATAACGACCCTTAAACCGTAAATGGATATCTTTTCTATATAACCCATGGGGATTATAACGTCGTAGTCGTTCTTGTAGTTACGCGTCGGAATGGTAAACAAATCGTCGGGAACAGCAATTTTGTATTCGCAGCCTTCTCGCCAGACTTTCGCCGAAGAATAGTCAGTTGCAATATATGAAACAACTTGCCTTATATGATTAAGATCGCGTTTTCGAATGTCCTCGAGTAGCTGCTGGAACTTCATTGGAACATGCAAAAGTGCATTTTGGCCAATTGCTTCTTCTGCGATTGGTCCAATGAGGTCAAGGAAGGCTAGCGCTTCGCCATCTTCCATCGTAGGAAGAAGGTTTATGTAACCAATAAGATCAAACCTTGCGATGCGAATAGCTAATTGTTCCCGGATTTCCTCCTCCACCTCATAATCATCGAGATAAGAGAGCAGTAACCTCAGCGTTGCTACTCTGTCTTCCAAATTCGTTCTGTCAGCCATGTTTTGAGTTATGGATTTTGGGCCCTTGCTTCGTACCCTCCACAGATAACCACAGGTGCGAATAATTGATATACGACTTGCTTGATAATGCATTGCAAATACGGTGACAACGTCTTCGTAAAGCGTTCCTTCCAAGAATGAAAGCTGGGCGCTCTTATAGTATGAATGCTTAATGAGCTTGCCCCAAGATCCAACGTTATTTACTAACCAGGGGCTTTCATGAATGGTTGTTACATTGTTGGCAAGTGGGGTCAATGCTGAAATGTGGAGCGCCGAACCCATTGTCTTTTCGCTTTGGAAACGAGCAACATCGCAAACAGCCACATCAGCATTACTGAATTTTGCCGCCTTCAGCATATTGGAAAGCGTACCTTCTAAAAGCAAATCATCAGAGTCGACGAAAAAAAGGTACTCGCCTCGCGCACGTGAGACTCCGTAGTTTCTTGCAGCGCCAAGGCCGTTGTTCTCCGTTCGATAATACTTAAATCGGCGGTCATTATAGGCGTACTGTTGTGCAATTATCGAGCTTCTATCGGTAGATCCGTCATCGATAAGAAGAGCTTCTGCGCATATTTCTTCGATGTTACTCGCTACGGAATCGAGACAATCAGCAAGGTACACCTCCGTGTTGTAAATCGGGATAATGACGCTCACTTCCACATTCTGGTTTTTAGAATCGCGCTGTTCATGATGTGCGTCACGTTTCTTGACACACTGATCATGTGCGAACTCTATTGCAATAGAATGTACAGAATTGCTTTTGACGGATGGCAAGTTGGCCTCATTTCTAAGATGAATTGCATGATGGCCATTACGGCATTCTACAACGTTTAAGCTGCGTCTCCAATGCGTTTAAACTAGCATAACGGCAAATCTTTCGTTCGAGTTTCTTTCGTGCAACTACCAAGCACTTTCCAATGGGCAAGGAGATGGTGCCGCTGTCATTTTGCTAATGGCTGCACTAAATAGAATTCGCAAAGGTTCATCTCGCATCCGCCCCAATCATTGGTCATAATTGTTTGTGAGGATTATAATTCCGTAGCTGTAAGCATCTGCCAAAAATCAATGGA
Organism: uncultured Eggerthellaceae bacterium; assembly: GCA_946618265.1. The sequence continues at coordinate 3,031 of CAMOLA010000007.1, read as the reverse complement.
GGCTCAATGCCGGGAATCAAAGTTCCAAAACACGCCAAAACCAATTCGATCAGACTTCGGATTTCTGCATCGAGGAAAACCTATTATCTCTTGCTTTTTTTAGCATGTGTTGTTGGCTTTTTTGCAACCCATTATGTTTTGATTGCAAACGGCCGAGGTATGGTGTGGATTGAGGATGGTCTGCAAGTACAGCTTAATGGGTTAATTCAAATTGGTGTCATCTTGCGAGGGTTTCTGAAATCCCTTATTGCTGGCAACGGTCTCATTATTGACGAATTTTTGTTTACGGTTGGATATGGAGCAGACGTAAATAGCATCTGCCAATTAAACGACCCGCTAAACTGGCTGTCTGTGTTCATTCCTTCAGCGTATACAGAATATCTCTATTATGTGTTGTCCTTTATTAGGACTTTTCTTTCTGCGATAACCTTCTCTGCATATTGTTTCTATCGTGGAAACAACACGTCAGCAACGTTTGTTGGCGCTCTATGCTATGCGTTTTCGGGTTACAGTCTTTTTTGGGGAATGTTGCGTCACCCATTCTTTCTTAATCCAGTTTATCTTCTGCCCCTCGTTCTCTTAGGTGCAGAGAGGATATTCGACGGAAAGTCTCCGCTCTGCTTTTCCGCGGCGATAGCCCTCTCCTTTTTCATCAATGTCTATTTCTCGTATATGATCTGTTTGTTCGTCCTTGTATATTGTATATGCAAGTATATCTTTATTGTCGAAAATAAGAGTCTACGTCATTTTGGAAAGCTGGTTGCAATTTTTGTTGTTTCTGGCCTATTAGGAATTCTTATCTCAGCAATTTCCACAATTCCTAATGTTTTAATTATCTCAGGTATGGATCGAGTGAGCATTGAGACGGCAATCCCAATAGCTCATCAGCCGACATATTATCTGCAAACGGTTTCGGACTTGATAGGAAATGTTGCAGATAGGGAAAGCGGCACGCGCTTTATCGGGCCAACTGCAATTCTGCTCCTATCGGTTTTCTTCTGCTGTAGAAGACGTTTTGAAAAAAGGATGTGGACCGCTTGGACCGTCGGTCTTGTGCTGGTTTTCATCTGCACTTGCGTTCCGTATCTTGAACACGTCATTCATGGTTTTAGCTATGTTACAAGCCGCTGGTTTTTTCTATTTGATTTCTGTATAGCTTACGCCGTCTGCCTGGCTTTTTCCACGATAGGTAAACTGAACGGAAAAGAGCGTCGCGCTATAACTATTACAGCAATCTGCGTTCTGATCTTGTCGTTCATCCCCGCGTTATATCGGGCCAATTTCTACGCAAGTATAGCGATATCGTTGCTCTTTGGTCTTTTAGTCTTTACACCGCTAGGCATAGCGACTCACCATCCAAGACTAAACCCAGCAGTTGCTTTTACAGTTACAACTCTGGCAGGGGTTGCCATAACGTGCTCGCTCGTTTGCGGTGATTTTCCCTATAATTCCAATTATCAAAAAGAGTTTCTTGCCTCATTTGGAAGTGCAAACAGCTTCTATACAACGGAAAATCCGTTTTCAGTTATGAATAAACTCCCGAAAAATGAGCTGTCTGGGTATCGATATAGCTATCCGACATTCGAGAGATCAAGATTGAACGAATCCTTAAATCAGAAGCGCAATGCTATGAATTGTTACTACAATTATAACCAGTATATTGACACCTTTCGCGACGAGTTGGGAATAGCGGATACGGCTGTAGCAGGACACTACGTTGGTTCGGGCTCTCGGTTAGCTCTCGAAGCTTTCTCTGGATCGAAGTATTATGTTGCAAAAAAAAGTAATGTACACAGGGTGCCCGCGACTTACGAACAGACCAAGTACAAAAAGGGTGGCTTCCGCGTCTATAAAACTGACTATTCGTTGCCTTTAGGCATGCTGTTCCAAAACGCAATTCCTCGATCTCGTTATACGAATCTAAATATGATTGAGAAGCAGGAAGCCCTATTGCAAGCGTGCGTCATAGATGACGATTCATTTGAAAGCATGGCGATGAATCCCAATACGCCGGAATTGCAGCTATCATCAGCTGAGCCAGAGTATCATTTAGATTGCACAGACGGTATGACCTTATCCGGATTGACAATTGAAGTTGCCAAACCCGATTCCGAACTTATCTTGACATTTGACGGACAGCCTGAGTCGGAAACATATTTGTGCTTTACCGATTTGGAGTTTAGCCCCTCTCAAAATACCGCAAATAATGAGCCGGCAACGATTAGGGAATGGGTTTTGTCTACTAACGAGAGGAGACCGGCTACTTTTAAGGTCACCGTGAAAAGCGCCCTTGGCGAAACAGCAGTATTCCCTTATACGCGATATCACGTTCAATATAGTGGAAAAAATGATTGGGCAATTAATGCGGGCTATTCGAAACAGCCTCTGAACGAGCTACGGATTTCGTTTTCGGAGGCTGGTACGTATACTTTTAGCGCAATAGGGATAGGCCTTCAGCCAATAGAGCCTGTAAAGAAAAAGCTGTCTCAACTACAAAAGAATTCATTGGAAAGCATCCAGCGAGGACACAACACTATTCAAGCCAAAGCCCATCTTAATGACGACAACGCTTATATAGTAATCAACCAGGCCTTCTATCCTGGGTGGATGGCTAAAGTTGACGGTGAAGATGTACAGGTTCTCCCTGTTGATACTGGTTTTATTGGGCTCTTCGTTAGTGGCAAAGGCGAGCACGTGATTGAGCTTCGTTATCATACCCCTGGAGTTGATTCGGGAGTAATACTTACAGCCGTCGGCCTGCTCCTGTTTGCTATCACCTATCTCTATTTGAAAAGGGGCAGAAGACGAAGCTAGTCGCTAAATTAACCCGACCCTAACAGTGCTGAATTGAGTGAGAGATTACCTGTTCACAGGAAGGGATTACGCCGCCCGGCATATAGCCTCTGCGAACACATAGTTGCGGATATATGCTTTAGAGCATATATCCGCAAGAACTTCCTGTTCTCCGACACGGCGAGGTAAGCGCCAAAACCACCGCGTGGTCGGAAAGCTATTGGAGCATTCCAAGTGA